>NZ_CP031741.1:0-410000 GCF_003428825.1 Stenotrophomonas sp. G4 | reverse complement strand
GTCGGTACCGCCCAGCTCGACGTCCGCTTCCAGGGCCACCGAGTCGTAGCCCTGCACCAGCGGGTACAGGAATTCGTGGATGGCGATGGACTGCTGGGCGGCATAGCGCTTGGCGAAGTCGTCGCGCTCGAGCATGCGTGCCACGGTGTGCTGGCCGGCCAGGCGGATCATGTCGGCCGCGCTCATCTTGCCGAACCACTCCGAATTGAAGCGGACCTCGGTGCGGCTGCGGTCCAGCACCTTGAACACCTGCTCCTCGTAGGTACGGGCGTTGGCCAGCACGTCGTCACGGCTGAGCGGCTTGCGGGTCAGGCTCTTGCCAGAGGGGTCGCCGATCATGCCGGTGAAGTCGCCGATCAGGAAAATGACCTGGTGGCCGAGGTCCTGGAACTGACGCATCTTGTTCAGCAGCACCGTGTGGCCCAGGTGCAGGTCAGGCGCGGTGGGGTCGAAGCCGGCCTTGATGCGCAGCGGGCGGCCTTCCTGCAGACGCGCGCGCAGATCCTCGAGCTTGAGGATCTCGTCGGCACCGCGGCCGATCAGGGCAAGGGCTTCTTCAATCGAGGACACGTGACTACTCCCGGCAACGCCGTTTCTTATGTGGGGTGTTAAAGCGAAGTTAACCCGATCGGCTTCACAAAAGCCAATAGGCACAAGGGTTTGACGCGAATTTGTTAGGTGTCTATGTTACCGGCGTTTGGGCCCGCGTTCCCGGGTCAGCCAGAGACCGACATCTGATGCTCAATTCCGATCAAGGCCGCGCTCGCAAGCAGCGCTTCCAGGAACGACTCCACGTCCTGCACGACAACGCCCTGCACCGGAAGCTGAGGCAACACCTTCCCGCTGCGTTCAATGAGCGCTGGACGCGGCGTCATTGGATGCACGCCAGCCTGTTTGTGACCATCGGTGCGCTGGTGGCCACGATCGTGCCGGGCTTCTCGCACACCATCGATGCGCCCTACGCCGACAGCCACACCAGCCTGGCGCTGCCGCTGCCGCCGTTGGCAATGGCGCGCCAGCAGCAGATTCCCGGCGACAGCTGGCAGGTGCTGCGGGTGCAGCGCGGGCAGACGCTGAGCGACCTGTTCGACAAGGCCGGCATCTCCGCCACCACCCTGCACCGGGTGCTGGACCATCCGGGTGCGCGCGAATCGCTGACCAAGCTGCGCCCGGGTGCCGAGATCGCCTTCGACATGCCGCTGTCCGGTGACCTGCGCAGCATCCGCTTCGACCGCGATGCCGACAACCGGGTCGAACTGAGCCTGATCGGTGATGACATCAAGGAAACGGTAACCAAGCGCGAGACATCCACGCGCACGGTGGTCACCAGCGGCGAGATCACCAGTTCGCTGTATGCGGCCGCGCGCCGCGCCGGACTGTCACCGTCGGCGATCGCGACGATGACCGACGACATCTTCAAGTACGACATCGACTTCTCCAAGGACCTGCAGCCGGGTGACCGCTTCAGCGTGGTGATGGATGAGACCTGGCGCGAGGGCGAGAAGGTCGATACCAGCAAGATCCTGGCGGCGACCTTCACCACCGGCGGGAAGACCTATTCCGGCTTCCGCTTCGACCGCAACGGCAAGTCCGAGTACTACGACATCAATGGCCGTTCGCTGAAGAAGAGCTTCATCCGCATGCCGATCCCGTTCGCGCGGCTGAGTTCGACCTTCGGCGCGCGCAAGCACCCGGTGCTGGGCAAGATGCGCATGCACAAGGGCGTGGACTACGCCGCGCGCACCGGTACCCCGATCATGGCCGCCGGCGATGCACGGGTGCAGTTTGTCGGCGTGCAGCGCGGTTATGGCAACGTGGTGATCCTCGACCACGGCCGTGGCCACACCACCCTGTACGGCCACATGTCGCGCTTTGCCGGGATCAAGAATGGCCAACGCGTGGCCCAGGGCACGGTGATCGGCTACGTCGGCTCGACCGGCCTGGCCACCGGCCCGCACCTGCACTACGAATTCCGGGTCAATGGCGAGCACCGCAACCCGCTGACGGTGACCATGCCGCCGCCGGAGCCGTTGAAGGGCGCCGAGCTGGTGGCCTTCCGGGCGCAGACTGCGCCGGCGATGGCCCGCATCCAGGGCATGGAGAAGCTGATCTACGCCGACGCCAGCCCCGCGCCGGCCGCCGAAAGCGCGAGCACCGAGGTGGCCAGCGCCAAGGACAAGGCGCCGGCAGGCCGCAAGCGCGGCTGAGGCCTGCGTTGACGAAGGAGGACACGGCAGCACAAGCTTGCCGTGTCCTTTTTTTATGCCCGCCATGAACACCACTGCCGATCCGTCCCTTCCCCTCTACCTGGGCCTGATGTCGGGCACCAGCGCTGACGGCATCGATGCCGCGCTGGTGCAGTTCCCGGCCGACGGGGGATGCCGCTTCGTGCATGGGCTGACTGCCCGCTGGGAACCGGTACTGCGCGCACGGCTGGTGGCCCTCGGCGAGGGCGGCCCGCTGCAGTCGATTGAGGAGCTGGGCGAACTGGACGCGCGGATTGCGATCAGCTTCGCCGCCGCCGCCAACCAGCTGCTGGAAGAAGCCGGTGTCGACCGTGCGCAGGTACGGGCCATCGGCTCGCACGGGCAGACGGTGCGCCATCGACCGTTGGCCGACCCGGCTTTCACCGTGCAGCTGGGCGACGGCAACCGCATCGCCGAACTGACCGGCATCACCACCGTGTGCGATTTCCGCCGCCGTGACGTTGCCGCCGGCGGCCATGGGGCGCCGCTGATGCCGGCTTTCCACCTGGACATGCTGGGTGCGGCCGATGAGGACCGTGCGGTGCTGAACCTGGGCGGGATCGCCAACCTGACCCTGATTCCGCGCGAAGGCGTGGTGCGTGGCTTCGATACCGGCCCGGCCAATGCGCTGATGGATGCCTGGTGCCAACGCCATACCGGGCGCAGCTTCGATGCTGACGGCGCCTACGCAGCCAGCGGTGCGGTGGATGACAGCCTGCTGGCCGGCTGGCGCGCGGATCCGTGGTTCGCGTTGCCGCCGCCCAAGAGCACCGGGCGCGAGCAGTTCCACCTGCCGTGGGCCGAGGCACACATGGAGGAAGGCCAGTTCGCCGCCGCCGATGTGCAGGCGACACTGCTGGAGCTGACCGCGGCCACGGTGGTTGATGCGCTGCTGGCCCAGCAGCCGCACACCCGGCGGGTGCTGGTGTGCGGCGGTGGCGTTCGCAATACGCAGTTGATGCGGCGGCTGGCGGCGCGGTTGCCGGGCGTGGTGGTCGAGTCCACGGCGCTGCACGGGCTGGATCCGGAGTATGTGGAGGCGATGGGGTTTGCCTGGCTGGCGCAACGGACGATGGACGGGCTGCCGGGCAACCTGCCGAGCGTGACCGGGGCGACGGGGCCGCGGATTCTCGGGGCGATCCATCCGGCGTGAGGTGACGCCATCCGCCGGGCATGGCCTGGCGCTACCCGTCGGCGGCGCACGGTAGCGCCGGGCCATGCCCGGCGACCGGACATCAGATCAATCGAAGCCCTGGCCGGCGGGAAGCGCCTGTAGTGCGGCGATCGCGTCGGAAAGCGCGTCGACTTCGGGATCGCCGAAGCCGGAGCGGACCTCCAGTTCACTGTTGAACAGGCCCTGCTCCAGCAGGACCGCGCAGGTCTGTTCGTGGGTCCAGCCACGGGCCACCGAGACCCGTTTGATGCGTTCCAGCAGCAGCGGGTCCAGGTCCCGCAGCACTACGTCGGCCATGCTCACTTCCCCGTTCGCAAGGCACCGCCCCCTCGGCGCGTCGGGGCGATCATCCCGCACGCCGGGGGCGCCGGCAACTGTCAGGTCACGGCGCGCCGGCGCTGCTGCAGAATCAGCATCGCGCACAGGATCACCACCGGGATCGCCACCAGGGCAGTACCGATGAAGAACAGCGCGTAGCCTTCCAGCAGCGTGCGGCCCTGTGCCAGGGTCTGTACCGACCAGCCGGAAAAGCCCTTCAGCGCCTTGCCGGGCATCGCGTAGAACGAGCTGAGCAGGGCGTACTGGGTGGCGGTATAGCCGATGCTGGTCAAGCTCGACATGTAGGCGATCAACGCGGTACCTGCGAAACCGCTGGCGAAATTGTCGATCGCCATTGCGACAGCAAAGTGGGTGGTGTCCGGCCCCGAACAGGCCAGCCAGGCGAAGGCGAGGTTGGAGGCCGGGCCAAGCACGGCGCCAGCCAACAGCGCTGCCAGCACGCCCCAGCGCACGGACACCAGGCCAGCAGCGGCGATGCCGATGAAGGTGGCCACCAGGCCGACCGAACCACGCACAGCGCCCACGGTGTCCTCGTCCAGTCCGAGATCGACGTAGAACGGATTGGCCATCGGCCCCATGACGAAGTCGGCCATGCGGTAGACGCTGATCGCCACCAGGATCAGGATCGCGCCGCTGCGATGTTCGCGTACGAACGCCACGAACGGGCCGACCACTGCATCGAACAGGCCGCGCGGCGTCCACAACGAGGCGGCCTGCGCCTGCACTGCCTGGATCTCGCGGGCCGGCTCGCGGGCCATGACCACCGCCACCACGCCCAGTGCCATCAGCGCGGCCATCAACTCATAGGACACCTGCCAGCCGACGCGGGCGGCGATGATCAGGATCAGGGCATCGGTGACCAGCAGCGCTGTGCGATAGCCCAGCGCCGACGATGAAGTCAGCAGGCCAAGCTGTTCACTGTTGTCTGCGCTCTCGATGCGCCAGGCGTCGATCACGATGTCCTGGGTGGCCGAGGCGAAGGCCACCACCACGGCCATCGCGCCGAAGACCACCACATGTTCCCAGGCGATTCCCAGCAGCAGCAACTGGCCGCCCTTGGGCTGGATCAACGCCATGCCGACCAGGCCCACCGCGGCGACGATCTGCGACAGCAGCATCCAGCCACGACGACGCCCCAGCCGACCGAACAGTGGCACGTCGGCCTTGTCGACGATCGGCGCCCACAGGAACTTCATCGTGTAGGCCAGGCCCACCCACGACAGGAAGCCGATGGTGCTCAGCTCGATGCCTTCCTTGCGCATCCAGAAGCCAAGCGTGTTGCCCACCAGGTAGATCGGAAGCCCCGAACTGAAGCCCAGCAGCAGCATCGCCAGCACCTTGCGCTGGCGCAGGTTGGCCAGCACCTGCCGCCAGGATCGGCGCGGCTTGGCAGCCTCGGTCACAGGTCGTAGTCCACGATGAACGGCGCGTGGTCGGAGAAGCGCTGGTCGCGGTAGATCGAGCAGCTGCGCAGGCGGTCACGCAGGCCCGGGGTGATGAACTGGTAGTCGATGCGCCAACCAACGTTGTTGGCGCGGGCGGCGCCACGGTTGCTCCACCAGGTGTAGTCCTCGCCGGTCGGGTTGAGCAGGCGGTAGGCATCGGCCCATCCGCGGCCGGCGGCGACATCGGTAGCCTGGCCATGGTCGGCACACAGCGCATTGAGCCAGTCGCGTTCCTCGGGCAGGCAACCGGAGTTCTTCTGGTTGGACTTCCAGTTCTTGATGTCCAGCGCCGAGCGGACGATGTTCCAGTCGCCGCACAGCACGTAGTCGCGGCCGCTGCGCGCCCATTCCTCGAGGATCGGTCGCAGCCATTCCATCACTTCGAACTTGAATCCCTGGCGCAGGTCGCCCGAACTGCCGGACGGGATATAGAAGGAGACCACGCTGAGGTTGCCGAAGCGGGCCTCGATGTAACGGCCTTCATCGTCGAACGGCGCCCAGCCCAGCGAGGTGATGACCTGGTCCGGTTCGCGCCTGCTGTAGATCGCCACACCGCTGTAACCCTTCTTGGTAATGGCATCGCGGTAGAAGCAATGGTGGCCGTCCGGGCGGAACATCGGGTCGGTCAGCTGGTCTTCCTGGGCCTTGGTCTCCTGGATGCAGAGGACGTCGGCGTCCTGGCCACGGAACCAGTCGAGGAAGCCCTTGGTGGCGGCCGAGCGGATGCCATTGGCGTTGAAGCTGATGATGCGCATGCGGAAGAACCTACGGCGGGAAACCGGGCAAGCATACCGGTTGCCTGCCGGACTGAGCAGCCCGCAGGGGCCACCCCGGAGACCCGCGTGAAGGCGCCGGACGAGCGCGGAAAGCCCAGCTGGATTAGGATTTGCGCTCCAAATGAAGATGAATCGAGTTTTGATGAGCGACCACCGTCACCGTTTCCTGCAGCTGGCCCTGACCGCCGATGCCCTGCGCTTCGGCCAGTTCACCCTCAAGTCCGGCCGGCTGAGCCCCTATTTCTTCAACGCCGGCCGTTTCGACTCCGGTTCCCTGCTGTCGCAGCTGGGGGCGTGCTATTCCGACGCCATCGACGCCACCGGGATCAAGTACGACGTGGTGTTCGGCCCGGCCTACAAGGGCATTCCGCTGGCCACCGCGATGGCCTGCGAGCTGGCCCAGCGTGGCCGCGACCTGCCGCTGTCGTTCAACCGCAAGGAAGTGAAGGACCATGGTGAAGGCGGCCAGTTGATCGGCGCCGACATGACCGGCAAGCGCGTGCTGATCGTCGACGACGTGATCACCGCCGGCACCGCCATCCGCGAGGCGCTGGCGATCATCCGCGCTGCCGGCGGCATTCCGGCCGGCATCGTGGTGGCCCTGGACCGCCAGGAAATCGCCTCGGACAGCGACCATCGCTCCGCCGCACAGGCCGTGGCCGAAGAAGCCGGCATCCCGGTGATCGCCGTGGCGACGCTGGCCGACCTGCTTGATTTCGCGTCCGGAAATCCGGAACTTGTAGGCTACCGGCAGCCGCTGGAGGCCTATCGCGCCCAGTACGGCGTCCGTTCCACGCGCTGACCACCAGGAGGGAAGGTCGCATGTTCCGAGTTCCTGCCATCATTGCTGCCAGCCTGCTGCTGGTGATGCCGCAGACGCTGCTGGCACAGTCCAGGAGCAAGGCCGCAGACAAGAAGCTGTACTGCTGGAACGAGGGCAGGGAACGGATCTGCAGCGACGCGCTGCCGGCCGATGCGGTCAACCACGCCCGTGATGAGTTCAGCGCCAACAGCGGCCTGCGCAATGCGCAGGTGCAGCGCGCGTTGAGCGATGAGGAACGCGCTGCCGCCAGCACGGCGGCAGCGCAGGCCGAGCTGGACCAGATGGCCGAGCAGACCCGGCAGCGCACCGAACAGGCGATGCTGACCACCTACGGTGATGAGAACGCGCTGCGGCGCGTGTTCGCCGAGCGCCAGGAGGTGCTCGACAACAACCTCAAGACCGCCCAGTACAACGTGGCCAGCCTGCGCGAATCGCTGGTGGCCTTGCTTGCCGCCGCCGGTGACCGCGAACTGGCCGGCGCCAAGGTGGCCGACAAGCAGGCCCAGGCGATCGGCCAGCGCCATGCGCAGCTGCAGTCGCAGCAACGGCTGCTGGCCAGTTTCGAACAGCAGCAGCAGGCATTGAAGGTCGAAATCGAAAGCAGCCTGCAGCGCTATCGGCAGCTGAAGGGATTGGCGCCGGTGGACGTGCCGGCACAGCCCCCGGCGGGTTGAACGGCGCGCTGCTCGCCGGGCATGGCCCGGTGCTACCGCATGCCGGGTTACGGCCTGGCCCCCGAAATTTATGCACTTTTTATGCGTCGGCCCTGTCCGGCGCGTAGTGCGTTTATGGGGGCGGGGACGACGATGGCGGCCTGAGGTGGAGGGGTTCCACCAGGTCTCAATTCCATGTCCCCCTGGCTGTCGTTGCTGTGTGGCGTGCTGGTGCTGGTTGCCGCCGCCTATCTTCTTTATGTCGTGCTGCGGCCCGAGTCGTTCTGAGCGGAGCCTGCCATGACTGAAATTCTTGCCATTCTTGCCGCCAGCCTGCTGCTGGCCTGGCCCCTGGGCCTGTATCTGGCCCGGGTAATGCGCGGCACGCCGATGAAGGTCGACGTGCTGTTCCACTGGATCGAAAAGCCGTTGTACAGGGTGCTCGGCGTTGATCCGTCACGTTCGATGTCCTGGCGGGGCTACGTGCTGGCATTCGTGCTCAGCAACGTGGTGATCGCGGTGCTCACCCAGGCCGTGTTCATGACCCAGGCGTGGTTGCCGTTGAATCCGGACCAGATCCCGAACATGCGCTGGGATACGGCGCTGCACACGATGATCTCGTTCCTGACCAACACCAACCAGCAGCACTATTCCGGCCAGGCACAGCTGTCCTACTTCTCGCAGATGACCGGCATCACCGGCCTGCAGGTAGTGACGCCGATGATGGGCCTGGCGCTGGCCGTGGCCACGCTGCGTGCGTTGTTCTCGCGTGCGCCGAAATCGGTCACCGCGCCTGCCGCGGGCGATGACCGCCAGGTGGCGGTGGGCAATTACTACGCCGACGTCGTGCGCCTGTGCGTGCGCTTCCTGCTGCCGCTGTGCCTGGTCTGGGCGCTGCTGCTGACCAGCCAGGGCGTGCCCTCCACGATGGCTGGTGGCCCGCAGGCCACGCCGATCGATGCCAGTGCCGGCATGGCGCAGCAGAAGCTGCCGCTGGGCCCGGTTGCGGCGATGGTCGCGGCCAAACAGTTGGGTGCCAATGGTGGCGGCTGGTATGGCCCGAACAGCAGCTTCCCGCTGGAGAACCCGACCCCGGTGTCGAACATGCTGGAGGTGATCGGCATCCTGCTGGTGCCGATGGCGGTGATCTTCATGATCGGCGCGTTCACCGGGCGCCGTCGTTTCGGCGCGCTGGTGTTCAGCTGCATGCTCGGCATGTCGCTGCTGTCCACCGGTGCGATGGTATGGAGCGAGGGCCATAGCGCCAGCGCGGCCACGCCGCTGCTGATGGAAGGCAAGGAAGTACGCTTCGGCGCCGATGGCACCGCGCTGTGGGCGGCGGTGACCACCCAGGTCTCCAACGGTTCGGTCAACGGCATGCACGATTCGCTGACCCCGCTGTCTGGCGGCCTGGCGATGGTCAACATGCTGGTCAGCGCGATCTGGGGCGGCATCGGCTGCGGCCTCCAGCAGTTCATCGTGTACCTGCTGCTGGGTGTGTTCCTGGCCGGGCTGATGACCGGCCGTACACCGGAACTGTTCGGCCGCAAGCTGGAAACGCCGCAGGTGCGCCTGCTGGCCCTGCTGGTGCTGCTGCAGCCGATCACCCTGCTGCTGTTCACCGCGATCACGCTGGCCGTGCCCGGTCTGGCGGGCACCTCCAATCCCGGCTTCCATGGCATCAGCCAGGTGTTCTACGAGTACGTCTCGGCCTACGCCAACAATGGCTCGGGCTTCGAGGGGCTGGGTGACGCCACGCCGTGGTGGAACCTGAGCTGCTCGCTGGTGCTGCTGCTGGGCCGCTTCCCGCTGCTGATCATCCCGCTGGTGGTGGCCGCACAGCTGGCCGCCAAGCGGCAGGCCCCTGAATCGGCCGGCAGCCTGCAGATCGAAACCCCGACGTTCGCCCTGACCCTGGTCTCGGTGATCGTCATCCTGACCGTGCTGCAGTTCATGCCGGCCCTGGTACTCGGCCCGATCGCCGACCACCTGAGCCTGGGACTGCACTGAGGACACCCCATGAGTAGTCACGCAACCGCAAACCGTTCCTCTTCCGTGGCTTCCCGCCCGGCCCTGCTCGATGCCGCCGGCCTGCGCCGGGCGCTCATCGAGGCCGTACGCAAGCTGTCGCCGATGCATCTGGTGCGCAGCCCGGTGATGGCGGTGGTGATGGCCGGCACGATCGTCGCCGCAATCATCACCCTGACCGGCAATGCACCACTGGGCTTCGGCCTGGCGGTGACCGCGATCCTGCTGGTCACCGTGCTGTTCGGCAATTTCGCCGAGGCCGTGGCCGAAGCACGTGGCCGTGGCCAGGCCGCCTCGCTGCGCCGCGCCCGCCAGGACCTGGTGGCGCGTCGTCTGGCGTCGGCGCAGGCCGGTGCCAGCGAGACCCAGGTGCCCGCCGCGGAACTGCGCCCCGGTGATCATGTGATCGTCAGTGCCGGCGAGCTGGTGCCGGCCGACGGCGAGATCGTGCAGGGCCTGGCCACCATCAACGAAGCGGCGGTGACCGGCGAGTCGGCACCGGTGCTGCGCGAGGCGGGTACTGATCGCTCCGGCGTGATCGGCGGCACCAAGGTGCTGTCCGACCAGATCGTCGTACGCATCACTGCCGAGCCGGGACACAGCTTCCTGGACCGCATGATCGCGCTGGTGGAAGGCGCCAACCGTCAGAAGACCCCGAATGAAATCGCGCTGACCCTGCTGCTGGCGGCGATGACGCTGACCTTCCTGGTGGTGGTGGCGACGCTGCCGGCGATCGGTGCGTCGGTGGGCGTCAAGGTAGATCCGCTGCTGCTGATCGCGCTGCTGGTGTGCCTGATCCCGACCACCATCGGTGGCCTGCTGCCGGCCATCGGCATCGCCGGCATGAACCGCGCGCTGGCGGCCAACGTGCTGGCCAAGTCGGGCAAGGCGGTGGAAGTGGCCGGTGACGTCGACGTGCTGCTGCTCGACAAGACCGGCACCATCACCTACGGCGACCGCCAGGCCAGCCACTTCCACGCACTGGCCGGAATCGACGCCGACCAGCTGCGTGAGGCGGCGCTGCTGTCATCGCTGGCCGATCCGACCCCGGAAGGCAAGTCGATCGTGCGCCTGGCCCGCGAACAGGGCTGCACCACCGCCGAACCGGACCAGGCCGACTACCTGGCCTTCAGCGCGCAGACCCGCATGTCCGGTGTCGACCTGATGCACGGCCGGCAGATCCGCAAGGGCGCTGCCGATGCGATCCGTGCCCATGTGCAGGCGCTCGGCGGCACCGTACCGGCCGAACTGGCCGGGCGCGTGGACCAGGTCGCGCGCAACGGTGCCACGCCGCTGGTGGTGGCCGAGGGTCGCCATGTGCTGGGCGTGATCGAGCTGTCGGACGTGGTCAAGCACGGCATGCGCGAGAAGTTCGCACAGCTGCGGGCGATGGGCATCCGCACGGTGATGATCACCGGTGACAACCCGCTGACGGCTGCTGCGATCGCCGCCGAAGCCGGCGTGGATGACTACATCGCCGAGGCACGGCCCGAGGACAAGCTGGCCCGCATCCGTGCCGAGCAGGCCGGTGGCCGCCTGGTGGCGATGGTCGGCGACGGTACCAACGATGCGCCGGCGCTGGCCCAGGCCGACATCGGCCTGGCGATGAATTCGGGCACGCAGGCGGCCAAGGAAGCCGGCAACATGGTCGATCTGGATTCGGATCCGGCCAAGCTGCTGGCGGTGGTGGAAGTGGGCAAGCAGCAGCTGATCACCCGCGGCGCGCTGACCACGTTCTCGCTGGCCAACGATGTGTCCAAGTACTTCGCGATCCTGCCGGCGTTGTTTGCCGCCACCGTGCCTGCGATGGCCGCGCTGAACGTGATGCAGCTGTCGAGCCCGCGCAACGCGGTGCTGGCGGCGCTGATCTTCAATGCCCTGGTGATTCCCGCCCTGATCCCGCTGGCGTTGCGCGGTGTGCGCTTCCGCCCGGCCACCGCAACGGCGCTGCTGCGCCGGAACATGCTGGTGTACGGCCTGGGTGGCGTGCTGCTGCCGTTCGCGGCGATCAAGTTGATCGACCTCCTTCTTGTCCTGGTATTCGGCGCATGAACCGTTCTGACTCCCCTTCCCTTTCCCGCGGGCTGAAGCGCGAAGCGCGCGTGGACACGCTGCAGGATGGCGCCAGCTGGCGCCCGGCCATCGGCCTGGGCGTGGCCACCCTGCTGCTGGCCGGTGCGGTCTACGCCGGCATCGCCACCGGTTTTGCCGGCCTGTCCTTCCCGGCGCAGGCCGAAGGCAGCCTGCTGCGCGATGGCAGCGGCCAGGTGCGTGCGTCGGCATGGCTTTCGCAGCCGTTCACCGGCGATGGCTACTTCCAGGCGCGACCGTCGGCCGCCAACTACGACCCGATGGCGGCGGCCGGCTCCAACCTGGCCCGCAGCAACCCGGCGCTGGCCGAGCGTGTGGCGGCGAGCACCGCAGCAGTGGCCGCGCGCGAAGGCGTAGCACCCTCACAGGTGCCTGCCGATCTGGTCACCCAGTCCGGCGGCGGCCTGGATCCGCAGTTGTCGCCGGCGGCAGCGCAGCTGCAGGTGGCCCGGGTGGCGCGTGCGCGTGGCCTGCCCGTCGAGCAGGTGCAGGCGCTGGTGAAGGCCAACACGCAGGGCCGGCAATGGGGCGTATTCGGCCAGCCGCGGGTGAACGTGGTGACGCTGAACTTCGCACTGGACCACGCGGCACGCGCGCCGTGATGCAGGGCTGCACGCGTTGCGCGCACAATGGCGGCCATGACAGCGGCTCCCATGACTGATCTGCGGACCCGCCAGGCCAACGCCCTGGTGGAAGGACTGCAACGCGAGGCCGGTGGCAAGCTCACCGTGTTCCTGGGCGCTGCGCCCGGCGTCGGCAAGACCTACGCCATGCTGACCCGCGCGCAGGAACAGCTGCGCCGTGGCGTGGACCTGGTGGTCGGGCTGGTGGAGACCCACGGCCGTGCCGATACCCAGGCCCTGCTGGAAGGCCTGCCGCGGCTGCCGCTGAAGGACGTGGCCTACCATGGCCACGACCTGCAGGAAATGGACCTGGACGCCGTGCTGGCGAGGAACCCCGCGCTGGTGCTGGTGGACGAGCTGGCCCATCGCAATGCACCGGGCAGCCGCCACGAACGGCGCTGGCAGGACGTGATGGAACTGCTGGACGCCGGCATCGACGTCTGGACCACGGTCAACATCCAGCATCTGGAAAGCCTCAACGATGTGGTGATGCGCATCACCGGCGTGCGTGTCAGCGAGACCGTGCCCGATGGCGTGCTCGACCGCCTGCATGACATCGTGCTGGTCGACCTGCCGCCGCGCGAACTGATCGCGCGCCTGCAGCAGGGCAAGGTGTACGTGCCCGAGCAGGCCGCGCAGGCCCTGCAGGCGTTCTTCTCGCCGGCCAACCTGACTGCATTGCGCGAGCTGGCGATGCAGGAGGCCGCCGACCGTGTCGACAGCAGCCTGCGCGAAGCCCGCGCCGCGCGCGGCGAGAGCAATCTGCCGTTGCGGCGTGGCGTGCTGGTGGCCATCGATGGCGGTGGCCAGAGCGAATACCTGGTGCGGGTGGCACGGCGCATCGCCGAACGCCGCGATGCACCGTGGACGGTGGTGACGGTGCAGGGGCGCCGCCAGGACGAAGCGACCCGGCGCGAGATCGATGCTGCGTTCGCGCTGGCCCGCCGCCTGGGCGGCGAAGCCGAGCTGCTGCACGGCTCAAGCATTGCCGATGCGTTGCTCGACCACGCCGCGCACAACGGCGTATCGACACTGGTGCTGGGGCGTACCCGCGAACGGCCGCTGGCGCGGATGTTCAACCGCACCCTGACCCAGCAGCTGATCCAGCGCGGCGCGCACTACGAGATCACCATCATCAGCACGCCGCAGGCGCGTGCGCGTTCCCGTCGAGAGGGGCTGCTGCCACCGATGCGCGGGGTCAGCCACGAGCCGTTGCAGGCCCTGATCGCCACCGCCCTTGCCTGCGCGGTGGCGTGGCTGGTCGAACGCTGGGTGGGCATGGCGGACCTGTCGATGGTATTCATCGTGGCGGTGGTGCTGGTGGCCGCACGAACCCGCGCCAGTGTCGCGGTGATGGCGGCGATCCTGTGTTTTCTCGCTTACAACTTCCTGTTCATCGCGCCGCGCTTCACCTTCGCCATCGGCGCGCGGCAGGGCGTGATCACCGTGTTCCTGTTCCTGGCGGCGGCGCTGGTGGCCGGACGCCTGGCGTCGCGCCTGCGCATGCAGGTGATCGCCCTGCGCGCGGCCAACCGCCATGCGCGCGCACGCCAGCAGCTGGGCCGTCAGCTGGCCAGTGCGGCCGGCAACGGTGAAGTGGCGCAGGCAGGCCGGCATGCGCTGGAACAGGCCATGGACGTACCGGCCTGGCTGCGGATCGGCGCCGATACCGCGACCGGTGGCCGCAGCCTGCCCGGTGATACCGATCTGGCGGCAGCCGACTGGGCCCTGCGCCATGGCCAGCCCAGTGGCCGCTTCACCGATACCCTGGCCGGCGCGCAATGGTGGTTCCTGCCGCTGCTGGACGGCGAAGACCGCGCGATCGGCGTGGCCGGCCTGTACCTGCCGGGTGCGCAGGCGCGGCTGCTGCCCGAACAACGCCAGCTGGCCGAAGCAATGGTCGACGACATCGCCCAGGCCGCGTTGCGCACGCGCCTGGTGGCCGAGCTGGAACAGGCGCATGTGAGCAACGAGACCGAGCGGCTGCGCTCTGCCCTGCTTTCCTCGGTGTCGCACGACCTGCGTTCGCCGCTGGCAGCGATGATCGGCTCGGCCGACAGCCTGGCCAGCTACGGTGCGGCGATGGATCTGGCCGACCGCCGCGCCCTGCTGGACACCATCCTGATCGAAGGCGAGCGCTTGGACCGCTACATCCAGAACCTGTTGGACATGACCCGGCTGGGCCACGAGGGCCTGAAGATCAATCGCGACTGGATAGGCGTGGACGAGCTGATCGGTTCGGCGGCCCGTCGCCTGCAGCGCTACCAGCCGAAGGTACGGCTGGAGCTGGACATTCCGTCAACGCTGGCACCGATCTGGGTGCATCCGGCACTGGTGGAACAGGCGGTGTTCAACGTGATGGAGAACGCTGCCAAGTTCTCGCCAGCCGATGCCGCCGTGCAGGTGCTGGCGCGCGAACTGGACGGTCAGCTGCGCATCGACGTGATCGATGCCGGCCCCGGCATTCCCGACGAAGAGCGCGCGCGCATCTTCGACATGTTCTACAGCGTCGAACGCGGCGACCGCGGCCGCCACGGCACCGGCCTGGGCCTGACCATCTGCCAGGGGATGATCGGCGCACACGGCGGCAGCGTGCAGGCGCTGCCCGGGCGCGACGGTCGCGGTACCCTGATCCGCATTACCCTGCCCCTGCTCAAGCCAGCCTCCCACGATGAGTCCGACCCCGACTGATGCCAGCGCGCCGGCCCCGCGCGTGCTGGTGATCGACGATGAAACCCAGATCCGCCGGTTCCTGGACATCAGCCTGCGCGCGCAGGGCTACCAGGTGCGCCAGGCCGCGACCGGCCAGGAAGGCCTGCAGATGGCCGCCAGCGAGGACATGGACCTGGTGATCCTGGACATCGGCCTGCCGGACATGGAAGGCCACGAGGTACTGGAGCAGCTGCGGCAATGGAGCCAGGTGCCGGTGATCATGCTGACCGTGCGTGCCGGCGAAACCGAGAAAGTGCGTGCACTGGACAACGGCGCCAACGACTATGTGACCAAGCCCTTCGGCACCCAGGAACTGATGGCGCGGGTGCGGGCGCTGCTGCGCACACGCAGCGTGCCGACCGATGGCACGCCGCCGGTGTTCGACGATGGCCACCTGCACGTGGACCTGGTGCGCCGTGAAGTGGCGATCGATGGCGAGCTGGTGGCATTGACCCGCAAGGAGTACGCATTGCTGTCGCTGCTGCTGCGCAATGCCGGGCGGGTGGTCACCCAGCCACAGATCCTGCAGGAAATCTGGGGGCCCACCCACCAGCACGACACCCACTACCTGCGCATCCTGGTCGGCAAGCTGCGGCACAAGCTGGGCGACTCGGCGCTGGATTCACGCTACCTGTTCACCGAACCGGGTGTGGGGCTGCGGTTCAAGGGGTGAGGCGTGCCGACCCACGGTCGGCACCCACCAAAGCGAATTCGGAAGAGCCTCCACGCATGGCGTGGATCTACTGTGTCGACCAAGGTCGGCACCCACCAACAGCACCGGAAAATTGTCAGAGGTGGGGCGGTGTCGGAGTGCGGGGTGTCAGCCGCATGGATGGCGCGCCCGAGCCTACAAGGACGTACTTGCGGCGTCCCCGCAGTCCGACACCGCTCCACCAACCCACGGAGTGCCCGCTGTTGCTGTTGAGGTTGCCGGCCAGCGGCCGGCACTACCGCGGGTGCCGGGCGCAGCCCAGCCTCACCTCAGAATCCCAGCGGGGTGTCGCCCAGCACCGGCTGCAGCTGGCTGCGGAACAGCGCCTGGATGCGCTCCAGTGCCGCTTCGTCGTTGCCTTCGAAACGCAGCACCAGCACCGGCGTGGTGTTGGAGGCGCGAACCAGGCCCCAGCCGTCGGCGAAGTCCACCCGCAGGCCGTCGATGGTCGACAGGCGGCCGCCGACATACGGGTTGTCCGGCGACTGCGCAGCGGCCACCAGCATCGCCACCAACGCATGCGGGGTGCCCTCGGCCACCGGCACCTTCAGCTCCGGCGTCGCCACCATTTCCGGCAGTTCGGACAGCACTTCGTCCGGCGTTTCCTCGCGCTGGGCGAGGATCTCCAGCAGGCGTGCAGCGGCGTACAGGCCATCGTCAAAGCCGAACCAGCGTTCCTTGAAGAAGAAGTGGCCGCTCATCTCGCCCGCCAGTTCGGCGTCGGTCTCGCGCATCTTCGCCTTCATCAGCGAGTGCCCGGTCTTCCACATCAACGGGCTGCCGCCGTTGCGCAGCACGTGATCGGACAACCTGCCGGTGCACTTCACGTCGTAGATCACCATCGCGCCCGGGTTGCGCATCAGCACGTCGGCGGCGAACAGCATCAGCAGACGGTCGGCGTAGATGACCTTGCCTTCACTGGTGACCACGCCAAGGCGATCGCCATCACCATCGAACGCCACGCCGAGATCGGCGCCAAAGCGCTTGACCGTCTGCACCAGGTCTTCCAGGTTGCCCGGCTCGCTGGGATCGGGGTGATGGTTGGGGAAGGTGCCGTCGACATCGCAGTACAACGGGATGACTTCTGCGCCGATCGCTTCCAGCAGCTGCGGGGCGAAGGCACCGGCCACGCCGTTGCCCGCGTCGGCCACCACTTTCAGTGGGCGGTCCAGCTGCACGTCATCGGCAATACGCTGGATGTAATCGGCGGCGACCTCGCGCTGCTGGTAATCCCCCGGTTCCACAGCCTGCACCAGACGACCTTCAACAATGCGCTGGTAGAGGTCGGTGATCGCGTCGCCGGACAGGGTCTCACCGCCGATGACGATCTTGAAACCGTTGTAGTCCGGCGGATTGTGGCTGCCGGTGACCGCTACACAGGTACCGGTGCGCAGGTGGAAGGCGGCGAAATACACCACCGGGGTCGGCGCCAGGCCGATATCGATGACCGCACAGCCGGCACGCCGCAGGCCTTCGGCAAGACCGGCCGACAGTTCGGGGCCGGACAAGCGCCCATCGCGACCGATCACCACCTCGCGGAGGCCCTGCTCAAGGGCGACCGTGCCGATGGCCTGGCCGATCAGCGCGGCGGTGCGCGCGGTCAGCTCGCTGCCCACGACGCCGCGGATGTCGTAGGCGCGGAAGATGCCTGCAGCCAGCTCGTCGGCCGGAACCGGTGGCGGCGGAGGTGGCGCAGCCTCGGCCACCGTCTCGCCGGGCACAGTTGGCGGGACCATCTGCAGGCTTTCGCGCAGGGTCGGGCCGTGATCGGCGTCGGCCACCGCGCTGCGCCGGCTGGGCAGCGGCAGTGATTTCGGCAGCCGGCCACGACCTACCACCAGCAGTACCGCGATGAAGCCCAGCAGCAGGGCGACAATCGCGCTGGCCAGGGCTCCCAGCCCCAGCGGGCCGGGTTCCACATTGGGCACCCCGGCGGCCAGCCGCAACGGCGTTCCCGCCACCGGGCGCGCCATTGCTTCGGCGCTCTCGGACAGGCCGGTATCGCCCTGCACCACGATGTTGTGTGCTCCCTGGCGCAGCGCCAGGAAGCCATTGCCGGGGGCGCTCACCTGATCCAGCGGCGCGGTCAACCGCAGCAGCGGCTGGCGGATATACACCACCGCCGGCCCGACACCGGCCAGTTGTACCGGCGCGGCCAGACCCAGGCGGTTGCCGCCGCCATCGCGGACCACCCGCAGGGTTGCCTTGCCTTCGGCCAGCGCCGATTCCAGCAGGGCCAGGCGGGCGAATCCAAAGGTGGCCGCGTCGGCATAGCCTGCGGCCAGGTCAGCGCCCAGCACCTCCACCTGCTCGACGCCGGTCCAGCTTTCCCGCAGCGCCAGCGCGGCGCCGGCGGCATCACCGGCCTGCAGCGCCTGCTGCACGCGGTCGCCCTTCAAGTGCTGCTGCAGCTGCTGCAACTGGCCGGAGGCCGCCTGCTGCAGCCCTTGCACGGCCTGGTCGCGGGCCTGTTCCAGCGCGTCCCCGCTGGCGGCCTGCCGCCACTGCTGTACCGCGCTCCAGCCGAACCAGGCGGCCAGCAGTACCAGCAGCACGCCCAGCAATGGCGCGCTGCGCCCCAACGTCTTGCCCCGCTGTGCTTCCCCGATGCCGCTCATCGATGTCCCCTGTCAACGCACCCCGGTATGGCCGAATCCACCCGTTCCCCGCACGCTGTCGGTGAAAGTATCCACCACCTGCAGGCTGACGCGGGCAATCGGCACGACCACCAGCTGGGCGATGCGATCACCCGGTTCGATGGTGAAGGCCTCGCGGCCACGGTTCCAGACGCTGATCAGCAGCGGCCCCTGGTAATCGGCGTCGATCAGGCCGGTGCCGTTGCCGAGCACGATGCCATGGCGGTGGCCCAGGCCCGAACGCGGCAGGATCACCGCACACAGGTGCGGATCGGCGATATGGATGGCAAGCCCGCTGGGGACCAGTGCGGTATCGCCCGGCTGCAGGGTCAGCGCGGTTTCCAGCGCCGCGCGCAGGTCCATGCCGGCGCTGGCTTCGGTGGCATAGGCCGGCAGCGGCCAGCTGTCGCCGAAGCGCGGGTCGAGCAGCTTGACCTGCAACGGTTGCGGGGAGAACCCCTGGGGGGTGCTTGCCTGGGTCATGCCTGAAGCCTCCGCGCGATCAGCGCCAGCAGTTGTTCGGCCAGCTCACGCTTGGAAGTAGCCGGGAATACCTGTTCGCCATCCTGCCAGAAGGCCGTGGCGGCATTGTTGTCGCTTTCGAAACCACCGCCGCTGATGCCCACCTGGTTGGCGATCACCAGGTCCAGGCGCTTGTCGACCAGCTTGCCGCGCGCATATTTCTCCACGTCGTGGGTCTCGGCGGCAAAGCCGACCACCAGCTTCAACGACTGCGTCTGCGCGGCAACCTCGGCCAGGATGTCCGGGGTGCGCACCAGCTCGATCACCAGGGACTGGCTGTCGGCGGTCTTCTTCAGCTTCTGCGGGGCAACCTGGCGCGGGGTGTAATCGGAAACGGCGGCAGCACCGATGTAGATGTCGGCCGGCAACGCAGCCAGTACCGCGTCACGCATCTGCGCGGCAGAGCGCACATCGATGCGCTGCACGCCGGGCGGCGTCGGCAGCTGCACCGGGCCGCTGACCAGTACCACCTGGGCACCCAGCCCGGCGGCAGCGGCGGCCAGGGCGTATCCCATCTTGCCGCTGCTGCGGTTGCCCACGTAACGCACCGGGTCGATGTCCTCATAGGTCGGGCCGGCGCTGATCAACAGCCGCAGGCCCTGCAGGGCGCGCGTCTCCGGCGCCGCAGCAGCGGCAGCAGCAGTGCCGTTGGCGGCCAGGGCGGCGACGATGTCGGCCGGCTCGGCCAGACGACCGGGGCCGGACTCGCCTTCGGCCAGCGGCCCATCGACCGGACCGATCACCTGTGCGCCACGCTGGCGCAGCAGGGCGATATTGGCCTGGGTGGCCGGATGCAGCCACATCCGATGGTTCATCGCCGGGCACACAGTCAGCGGTGCGGTGCTGGCCAGGCACAAGGTGCTGACCAGATCGTCGGCGTGGCCCTGGGCCAGGCGGGCCAGCAGGTCGGCGGTACCCGGCGCGATCACGATGCGATCGGCCCAGCGCGCCAGTTCAATGTGGCCCATGGCCTGTTCGGCGGCGCTGTCCCACAACGTGGTGCGGGTCGGCTGTCCGGAAAGGGCCTGGAAGCTGAGTGGGGTGACGAACTGCTGGGCGCCGGCCGTCATCGCCACCTGCACCAGCGCACCGGCATCACGCAGGCGTCGAACCAGCTCCAGGGCCTTGTAGGCCGCGATCCCGCCACCGACACACAAGAGCAGTTTCTGGCCTTCCAGCGCGCGGATCCGCGTCGGGGAAGCGTTGGGAGAATCAGCCACCTGGAATTCCTGTGCAAACGAGGGCGTTAGCTTACCCGAAGGCCAGCAACCTCCCGGTGCACGCAGCACATAGCCGGCGGCTATCAGCACATGGGCAAGGGCCCAGGGCGTTTTCCGGATTTGCTGCGCGCCGATTCGGAACTTTCCTATACCTCTGCGCGTCCCCGCTTTGCAGAATCGTCGCTGGCCACCCAGGTGTGCCGTTCGATTTTCGAGGAGTTCCCCGTGCAACCGCGCATCATCATTGCCGACGACCATCCGGTCGTCCTGCACGGCATCCGAATCGTGCTTGAGCGTCACCAGATGGACGTGGCCGGTACCGCAGCAGACGGTGCCGGACTGCTGCAGCTGCTGGTGCGGCAGCCCTGCCATGCCGTACTCACCGACCTGTCCATGCCCGGCCCCGGCCCGGATGGGCCCGAACTGCTGGCCGAGCTGCGCCAACACCATCCCGACCTGCCCGTGGTCGTGCTGACCGGGGCCAGGCACCCGGGGTTGCTCGATGGCCTGCTGCGCGATGGCGTACACGGCCTGGTCGACAAGGGCGCCGACTTCGCCGAACTACCCCAGGCCCTGCATGCCGCCATGGCCGGGCAGGTATTCGTTTCCGACCAGCTGCGGCGCCACCTGCAGGCCCGCGACCTGCTGTTTCCCCACCCACCGGCCGCATTGTCGGCGCGCGAACTTGAAGTGCTGCAGCTGTTGACCGACGGCCTGAACATCAATGCCATCGCCGACCGCAGTGGACGCAGTCCGAAGACGATCAGCCGGCAGAAGGCCGAAGCCATGCGCAAGCTGGGCCTGCGGACCAACCAGGAACTCTACGACTACCTGCAGACCCGGCGCGGCTGAGGGCTTGACCGACCCGCAGGTGCGGCAAGGGCTTATGGGCCCGATCAACGATGAGCGCCATGATGGGCGCCATGCCCATCCATGAATGGCCCGAAGAAGAGCGCCCCCGCGAGAAGCTGCTGGCCCGGGGTCCCACCTCACTGTCCGACGCCGAACTGCTGGCCCTGTTCCTGGGTTCCGGCATTGGCGGCCGGGATGCAGTACAGACCGCGCGCGACCTGCTGCTCGCCCACGGTCCACTGCGGGTGCTGCTGGACCGTCCTGCGCGCGAACTGTCGAAGCTCCCCGGGTTGGGTCCCGCACGCAGCTGCACGCTGGCCGCAGGGCTGGAACTGGCCCACCGCTACCTGGCCGCTGAACTGCAGCAGGGCGAAGCGGTAGGCAACAACCCTGCCGCCGTAGGCCGCTACCTGCAGCACCGCCTGCGCGGGCAGGCCCGGGAACTGTTCGTGGTCCTGTTCCTGGACAACCGCCACCGTCTGATCGCCTGCGAGGAACTGTTCGCCGGCACCATCAACGCGGCCCCGGTCTATCCCCGCGAAGTAGTGCGCAGAGCCTTGCTGCACAACGCCGCCGCAGTCATCCTCAGCCATAACCATCCCTCCGGCGACCCGGAACCCTCGGCCGCCGACGCGCAGATCACCGAGGAGCTGCAACGGGCGCTGGCACTGGTCGACATCCGCCTGCTGGACCACTTCGTGGTCGGCGAGGGGCGTCCGGTTTCGTTTGCTGAACGGGGCCTTCTGCCGCCGCTTCAGACGCGCCTGGTCGGATGAGCCCCCAGCAGCAGGCCGCGACACGTGCCCTGGCAGGCAGGCCCCGGTCAGCGTTGAGGCCGGCATCTGCGCTAAAATGGGCGATTCCGCCGCTCATTCTCACAGCAGGCCTCGTGAAAAATCTCCTCCGCGCCCTGATCAGCCAAGGCATCGAAGCCTTGCGCGCCAATGGCACCCTGCCCGTCGACTCCCTGCCGCCGGACTTCGTGGTCGAGCGCCCGAAGACCCGCGACCATGGCGACTTCGCCACCAACGCCGCGATGCTGCTGGCCAAGGCCGCGCGCAGCAATCCGCGCGCACTGGCACAGGCGCTGGTCGATGCACTGCCGCGCAGCGAAGACGTCAGCAAGATCGAGATCGCCGGTCCCGGCTTCATCAATTTCCACCTGGCGCCGGCCGCGTACCAGCGCGAAGCCGTCACTGTCATCAAGGAAGGCGCCGATTACGGCCGCAACCTGTCCGGCAATGGCCGAACGGTAGGCGTGGAGTATGTGTCGGCCAACCCGACCGGTCCGCTGCATGTCGGCCACGGCCGCGCCGCGGCCATCGGCGACTGCGTGGCACGCGTGCTCGATGCCAACGGCTGGAATGCCAAGCGCGAGTTCTACTACAACGATGCCGGCGTGCAGATCGAGAACCTGGCGCTGTCGACCCAGGCCCGGGTGAAGGGCATTGCCCCGGACCAGGAAGGCTGGCCGGAAGGCGGCTACCGTGGCGACTACATCGCCGACGTGGCCCGTGCCTACATGTCCGGCGCCAGCGTCGACCTGGAAGGCACCCTGGTGGTCGGCGCCAAGGACCCGGACGACCTGCAGGCGATCCGCCGCTTCGCCGTGGCCTACCTGCGCAACGAGCAGAACCTGGACCTGGCCGCGTTCGGCGTTGATTTCGACATCTACTTCCTGGAAAGTTCGCTGTACGCCGATGGCAAGGTCGCCGAGGCGGTGGCCAAGCTGCAGGCGTCGGGTCATACCTATGAGGAAGGCGGCGCGCTGTGGCTGCGCAGCACCGACTTCGGTGACGACAAGGACCGCGTGATGCGCAAGTCCGACGGCACCTTCACCTACTTCGTGCCTGACGTGGCCTACCACCTGTCCAAGTGGCAGCGCGGCTACGAGCGTGCGATCACCGAGCTGGGCGCGGACCACCACGGTTCGCTGGCGCGCGTGCGTGCCGGCCTGCAGGCCATGGAAGTGGGCATCCCGCAGGGCTGGCCGGAATACGTGCTGCACCAGATGGTCACCGTCATGCGCGGCGGCGAGGAAGTGAAACTGTCCAAGCGTGCCGGCAGCTACTTCACCCTGCGCGACCTCATCGAAGAAGCCGGCCGCGACGCCACCCGCTGGTTCCTGATCGCGCGCAAGCCCGATTCGCAGCTGACCTTCGACATCGATCTGGCCCGTCAGCAGAGCAACGACAACCCGGTGTTCTACGTGCAGTACGCGCATGCCCGCGTCTGCAGCCTGCTGCGCCAGGCGCAGGAGAAGGGTCTGGTCTACGAACAGGTGACCGGCCTGTCCAATCTGGGCCGCCTGGCCGATGACGCATCGCTGGCCCTGATGAACGAGATCTCGCGTTATCCGGAAGTGGTGGAGACGGCCGGCGTGGCGCTGGAACCGCACTTGATCGCGCAGTACCTGCGCGAATTGGCGCACGCCTTCCACACGTGGTATCACGGGACGCCGGTGCTGGTGGACGACGCGACCGATCGCAATGCCAAGTTGACCCTGGCCTGCGCGGCGCGCCAGGTACTGGCCAACGGCCTCGACCTCCTGGGCGTTTCCGCCCCGGAAAAAATGTAAGCCTCAGGAGACGCAGTAGACATGGCAGCACGACGCGGCAAGACACAGGCTCGGCGCAACAGCAGCCAAGGCACGCCCGGATGGGTGTGGCTGGTTGCCGGCGTGGCGATCGCCGCCGTGGTGTTCCTGGCGGCGCCGAACCTGTTCAAGGGCGAGGGCGATGGCTTCCTGCGCGCCGGTCCGCAGCCGAACCCGAACGCGCAGCCGGCGCCGGTGGCCGATGGCGAAAGCGATGTCGGCACCCAGCCGGCCGCACAGCCGGCCACGCCGAAGCCGGCTGAGCCGGAAAAGCCGGCGGCCACCCAGTACGACTTCTACACCCTGCTGCCTGGCAAGGAAGTGGAGATGTCCGACGCCGAACTGGCCGCCAGCGCGCGCGCCGAGGAACAGCGCCGGAGCAAGGCCGAAGCGCAGCGCGCGCAGGCCGCACTGGAAGGCAGGCCCGTGCCGGCGGCGGTTGCGGCCGCAGCCCCTGCGGCGACGGCGAGCGTTGCCAGCACCGCGCCGGTGACCGCCACCAGCCGTCCGCTGCCGACGCCGGTGAGTGAACGCCCGACGACCGCCGCGCCAGCGGCCACCACCGCGCCGACCAGCACCGTTGCCGCCGCTCCTGCGGCACGCAGCGAAACCGCGCCGGCCGCCGCCAGCACCGCAGCAGCCCCGGCACCGGCCGACAACGCCCGCTACATCCTGCAGGCCGGTGCGTTCGGCGCGTCCGGCGATGCCGAAGCGACCAAGGCCAAGCTGGCGATGATGGGCCTGGCCGCACGCGTGGAGTCGGCGCAGATCAACGGCAAGACCGTGTACCGCGTACGCATGGGGCCCTATGGCACCGCCGGTGAGCTTTCCGAAGCCAAGCAGAAGCTGGATGGCACCGGCCTGCAGGCGATGGCGATCAAGGCACAGTAAGCGTGCGGGCATAATGAAAAAAGCCGGGCATTGCCCGGCTTTTTTTTTGCCCGTGCAGCGCCGGGTTCGACGCTGCAGACAGCGGATCAGCTCTCGCGGGCAACCTGGAAACCGGCGAACGACTGGCTGACCGGCATCAGTTCCAGGCGATTGATGTTCAGGTGCGGGGGCAGGCTCGCCACCCAGAAGATCTGCTCGGCGATGTCTTCGGCGGTCATCGGGTTGGCGCCGGTGTACAGCTTGTCCGACGCAACCTGGTCGCCGTGGGTGCGGACCACGGTGAACTCGGTTTCGGCCATGCCCGGCTCGATGGTGGTCACGCGTACACCGGTGCCGTGCAGGTCCGAACGCAGGCCCAGCGAGAACTGGCTGACGAACGCCTTGGTGCCGCCATAGGCGTTGCCGCCCGGATACGGATAGACACCGGCCACCGACGAAATGTTGATGATGGCGCCCTTGCGCTCCACCAGCTGCGGCAACAGGCGATGGGTCAGGGTGACCAGCGCGGTGATGTTGGTGTCGATCATCGTCGTCCAGTCCTTCAGGCTGGCGCTCTGCGCCGGCGCGGTGCCCTGGGCGAGACCGGCATTGTTGACCAGCAGATCGATGTCAGCGAAGGCCGGCGGCAGCGCCAGCAGTGCCGCTTCCATCGCGACCGGATCACGCACGTCGAACACGGCCGCGTGCACCACCTCCTTGCCGTAGCGCTCGACCAGCGGCTGCAGGCGTTCGCTGCGACGGCCGGTGGCGATCACTTTCCAGCCCGCCTGGGCGAAGCGGTGTACGGCAGCGGCGCCGAAGCCGGACGTGGCGCCGGTAATCAGGACGGTTCGGGTCATCAGACAACTCCGTGGGAAACCAGACCGCCATTCTGGCACCGTCGGCCCACGGCTGCGTTGCCTGATCGGCCCGCTGCGGTGCGCGCGGTCAGCGCAGGCGGAACACGCGTGCCTTCGGCAGATCTTCGTCGACCTGCAGGAACCAGCGCCCGGCGATACCCGGAATCACCTCGATCTGCGGTGCCTGCAGGGTCTTGCGCAGCTTCATCTGGCCCTTCATCACCTGCCACTGCTGACCGTTGTCGAGGGTGAACACTGTGCCCGGCTGCCAACCCGCAACGTCGCCGACCACGCGGGCGCTGACCGGCCCCTCTTCCAGGCCCAAGTGCATCGCCGCCGGGGCGGGAACGTTGGCCGGCACCGGCGCGCCGGTGTTGGCCGCAACCGCCGCCCGCGTGGGTACGGGCGTAGATGCCTCGGCCTCGCGCAGCACGCGGTTCAGGGTCTGCAGCTGGGTCGCGTCCAGGCCCACTTCGGCCAGCTGGGCCGCGCTGAGACGCTGCTCCACGGGCACGAAACGGTCCTGGGCGGTGGCGGCGAAGCTGCTGGCGGCCAGCAGAACGGAAAGGAGGTACCGGCGCATCGGAGAGGGTCTCTGCAGAACAGCGCTCACGATGCTGCAATCCGGTGACAGTCCGGTTACAGCCGCAGGGCCGGTACAATGGGCCATGATCAATAACGATGTACTGCGCAGCGTGCGCTACTCCCTGGACCTCGGCGACCACCACGTGGTGACCCTGTGCCAGATGGCCGATCCGGCGTTCGAAGTGGATGTCGACCAGGCCAAGGCCTGGCTGCTGCGTGAAGACGAACCGGGTTTCCAGCCGATGAGCGACAGTGCGCTGGCGCACTTCCTCGATGGCCTGATCCTGCACCTGCGCGGTCACGATGAGGGCCAGGCGCCGCGCGCGGTGGAAACACGCATCGACAACAACCTAGTGTTGAAGAAGCTGCGCGTGGCCTTCCAGCTGCGCGATGTCGACATGATGGAGATCTTCACCAGCATCGGCTTCAACGTCTCCAAATCCGAACTCGGCGCGCTGTTCCGCCAGCCCGGCCACAAGAACTACCGGCGCTGCCTGGACCAGATGCTGCGCAACTTCCTCAAGGGCCTGAGCCTGCGCCTGCGCGGCTGAGCACGGCGTCGACGAAGGCGCGTGCGGCCGGCGTCGGCAGGCGCTGCCAGACCAGATGTACGCGCCGGGTCGGGGTCGGTTGCAGCGGCACCTGCACCACCCCTTCGAAACCGTCGGCGATCCGCACCGGCACGATGCCCACCGCCAGGCCGTGGCGGACGAAACGCTCGACCAGTTCCATCAGGTTGACCTCGAAACGCACCTGATGCGGCAGGCCCGCTGCGGCGAACGCATCATCGGTCTGCCGGCGCGCGCCGGTCCCCCGCGGGAAATCGACCAGTGCCTCATCCTGCAGCGCCGCCAACGGCAACCGCTGGCGCGTGGCCAGCCGATGCTGCGGCGCCAGCACGGCCACCAGATCCTCTTCCTGCAGCATCTGGTGGCAGACGCCCTCCAGATGGGCCGACGGCGCCAGCCCCACCAGCGCCACGTCCAGTGCGCGCGACTGCACCTGCTGCAGCAGGGTCTCGCTCTTGTCCACCCGCAACTGGAACTCCACCTGCGGGTGCTGCTGCTGGAAGGCAGCCAGCATGGCCACCACGTCGACGCCGGTCAGCGACGAGATCTGCCCGATCGCCAGCAGCCCGCGCACCTCACCACTGACGGCAGCGACATCGGCACGCAGGTGGCGCAGGCTGGCCAGCACCTGCCGGGCGTGCACCAGCAACGCCTCTCCCGCCGCGGTGGCGCGCACCTGGCGCGGCAGCCGCTCGAACAACATCGTGCCCAGCTCCTGCTCCAGATGGGCAATCTGATGGCTCAGGGCGGACTGCACGACGTGGCAGCGCGCGGCCGCTCGGGTGAAGTTGCCCTCTTCGGCCAGGGCCACGGCGAACTCGAGCTGCTTGAGGTTCACACCCGTATCTCAATTCCAGATGACAGCGATGATGATGATTCATTTCCATCATGAGAGCAGCAGGCGGACACTGTGCTGCCCTGCTTCACGGAACATCGCGTGTCCCCTTCCCTTCCTCCCCTCCGGCGCTGGCAGATCCTGTTGATGTCGGTCGCCACCGGTATCGCGGTGGCCAGCAATTACTACGCGCAGCCGTTGCTGCATACCATCGCCGATGCCTTCGGCGTGCCTTTCGGCCAGGTCGGCATGGTGGTGACCGCTGCGCAGTTGAGCTACGCCGCTGGCCTGATCCTGCTGGTGCCGTTGGGTGACCTGTTCGAGCGCCGCCGGCTGATCGTGGTGATGACGTTGTTGTCGGCCAGCGGGCTGGTGATCAGCGCGTGCGCGCCGTCGTTGCCATGGCTGCTGGCCGGTACCGCGATCACCGGGTTGTTCTCGGTGGTGGCGCAGGTGCTGGTGCCGTTCGCCGCCACCCTGGCCGCACCGGAGCATCGCGGCCGCGTGGTCGGCACGCTGATGAGCGGGCTGCTGCTGGGCATCCTGCTGGCACGCACCGTGGCCGGGCTGCTGTCGAGCCTGGGCGACTGGCGCCTGGTCTATGCGATCGCTGCAGGTACGCTGGTGCTGACCGCGCTGGCCCTGCAGCGCGGCCTGCCGCGTTTCCACCACAGCGCCGGGCTGAGCTACTTCGCGCTGCTGCGCTCGATCGGCACGCTGTTCGTGCAGGAACCGGTGCTGCGCCAGCGCACCCTGCTCGGCGCGTGCAGCTTTGCGATGTTCGCGATCTTCTGGACGCCACTGGCCTTCCTGCTGGCGCAGCCGCCGTATGCCTACAGCGACGCCACCATCGGCCTGTTCGGGCTGGTCGGTGCCGCCGGTACGCTGGCTGCCGGCCTTGCCGGGCGCATGTCCGATCGTGGCCAGACCGGCCGGGCCACGGCCATTGCGCTGGTGCTGTTGCTGCTGTCCTGGCTGCCTCTGGGGTTCTCGGCGCATTCGCTGCTGGCGCTGCTGGTCGGCGTAGTGGTGCTGGACCTGGCCGCGCAGCTGCTGCATGTCAGCAACCAGAACCTGATCTATGCACTGCAGCCGGAGGCACGCAACCGCCTCAATGCCGGTTACATGACCGGCTATTTCATCGGGGGTTCGCTGGGCTCGCTGCTGTCGGCGCAGGTCTACCCGCGTTTCGGCTGGACCGGCGTGTGCGTGGCCGGTACCGCGGTGGCGGTACTGGCCCTGCTGGTGTGGCTGCCCAGTGCCTGGCGCGCCCGCCAGGCCGCGTCGGCCGACTAGAAGCTGGCCTGCAGCGCCAGTTCCCAGCGTCCACCGGCATTGCCCGGGAACAGACGCTTGGCGGCGCTGTCGGTGTCATGCAAGGTGGCGCGCAGTTCCCAGGCCGGCGTCAACATGGCAATGGCACTGAGCTGGCCATGCAGGTAGTCCGGCCCCTGCGCGGTGGCCAGCCAGTACTGCCCCACCGCCGCTTCCAACCGCACGCGCTCGTTCAACGGCACCCGCACGCCCAGCTGTGCGTAGGTGCCGCGACGGCCGCCGGCCAGGGCATCGTTGGAGTGGGCAACCTGCAGCCAGGCGCGTTGCTTCCAGGTGGTGGTGACATTGAGTTCGGTCCAGTCCAGTGCGCGGCCAGTGCCCGGATAGACATACCGGGTGAGGTTCGCATCCAGGCTCCAGTCCGGCGACAGCGCGCCGGACCAGCCGGCGACGAGATCGAACTCGCTGCGTGCCCCGCTGTCCGGCGTGAACGAGACATTCGAACCCCATGCGCTGGCATACCAGCCCGAACCCACCGTGACCTTTGCCCCCACCTGCGCGGCCGGATCGCCCTCGCTCTGCGAACTGCCGCGCCAGACATAGTCGCTGGTCAATGCCGCCGTGCCACTCACCTGCACCTGCGCCTGCACGCTGCCGGCGCACAGCAGCCCCGCCAGTGCGGCCGCGCTGGCCACGATCATCCCCTTGCTCTTCACTGCACTCACTTCCTCGTCGAAGGCGGTCTGTCCGCCGGGACGGCAGTGTCGATGGCAGGGCCGTAACGGTTCGATGGCGATGCTGCCGCGCCAGCGCAAATTCAGCGTAAATCCGCGCTGCGGTGGGCGCGGTATCATGCGGGCCTGTTTCCAGGAACCAACCACGTGGACGCCATCCTGACCCCGGTATCGATCGGCGAGCTGATCGACAAGATCACCATTCTCGAGATCAAGGCCGAGCGCATCGACGATGCGACCAAGCTGGCCAACGTGCGCACCGAGCTTGACGGCCTGCTGCCGCTGCTGCAGCAGCAGCTTGACGCGCAGCCGGCACTGGCCGCGCTGAAGACGCAGTTGAAGGCCATCAACGAGCGCATGTGGGAGATCCAGGACCAGCTGCGCGACAAGGAAGCGGCGCAGGTGTTCGATGAGGCGTTCATCCAGCTGGCGCGCGGCGTGTACGGCACCAACGGCGAACGCGTACAGGTGAAGAACGAGATCAACCAGGTTGCCGGTTCGGCGCTGGTCGAGGAAAAGCAGTACCAGGGCGAGTAAGCGCGCCCGTCAGCCACACTCCAGCAGGTGGCGGATGCGGAACAGTTCGAGATCGCTGCGGATGCCGAGCTTCTGGTAGGCCGCTTTCTTCTGCGTGCTGATGGTGCTGGCCGAGCGCTGGAAGCGCCGGGCTACTTCGCCGGTGCTGCACCCCTGCAGCACCAGCCGCAGCACTTCGCGTTCACGCCGGCTCAGTGGCGTCAGGCTGGGCGCCGACATGCGCCGCGCACGTGATCGATTCAGCTGCGTGCGCAGCTCCGGGGGCACGAACCGCCCACCGCGGGCCACCACGTCCACCGCGCGCAGCAGCATTTCCGGCGTGGTCGCCTTGGACAGGTAGCCGCGTGCGCCGGCCTGCATCGTCGTGGCCACGGTGCTGGCATTGCAGTGCGCCGACAGCACCAGTATCGGCAGGCTGGGCCAGCGCCGGGACAATCCGCGCAGCAGCTGCAACCCGTCGCCAAGATCCCCCAGCGGCAGCGCATCGATCACCAGCAGGTCAACGCAGCCGGGTTCGCGTTGCAGCAGTTCCACCAGGTCATCTTCGTTGGCGTAGCTGCCGCGCACGTGCACGCCGCTGTGCTGGTGCAGCAGCACTTCCACCCCCAGCCGCAGCACCGGATGCGGATCCAGCAGCGCCAGACGGCGCGGCCGGTCGGGGAGCAGCGGTGGGAGTACGGGCGGCATCGCGGTGTATCCGGCAGCACGGGATATCCACCGTAGGCCGCCACTGGCGGTGGCGGAATCCAATTCATTGCAATGCAACATGACGCCGCGCATCGCAGTCAGACTCCGTTCTGATTCCCCACAACGCAACAGGCCCGGCAATGCCGGGCCTGTTTCAGCACGAACAGCGCGCGGGCGCCGTAGATGCAATTACCAGCTGAAGCGCGGGCCGACGGTGTATTCCTTGTCGCCGTGGCGGTTCATCTTCAGCTCGCCGTTCAGGCCCCAGTTCTGGTTCAGCTTGACCTGACCACCCAGGCGGCCGTACCACTGGCTGTCGATGTCCACGCCGTGCTTCTTCGAATAGTCTTCGTAACCGACCAGGCCGTAGACCTCAGCGTGGGCACCGAACGCGGTACGGATACCGGCTTCAGCGCTGTAGCCGTTGAAATCCAGGCCGTGCTTCTGGTCGAACTTCTGGTAGGCGACGCGGGCAACGAAGTCGGTCGACGGAGCGATTTCGACGTTGTAGCCGGCACCGACCTTCCACTGGTCAACCTTGATGTTGGTGTGGTCGACTTCCTGGCGGCTGTACTCGCCGAAAGCGTGGAAGTTCGGCAGGAAGCCGTAGGAACCCTTCACGCCCCAGCCATCAGCCTTGATGCCGTCAACGTCGGTCTTGGCGTAATCAGCCTCGGCGTAGTTGTAGGACAGGTTCTCGGCGGCCGAAGCGGTGAAGGGCAGGGCAGCGGCCAGAGCCAGAGCCAGAGCAATCAGCGAATTCTTCATGGGGGTACACCTTTACTTTCTTATGGTGTGCAGCAGCGCCAGGGCGCCATCGCATCGGGAATGTAAATTCTCCGTTATTCGCCACAACGCTCCCTGAAAACAGCGGTCTTCGCATTGCTGAATTTTCTGCATTGATTCAGCAAGGCTCAGGCATACGCGCGCGGTACGCGCACGCGCTTCGATTCAATGGTCAATGGCGCGGCAATCGATGTCGATTTGCCGCGCCCTGAAGCGTCGACTCAATGAAGGCCGTGCACCTGGTACGGTCCATTCCGGAGGCAAGCGATGAGCTACATCGATGGTTTCGTCCTGGCGGTGCCGACCGCCAACAAGGAGAAATTCCTCGCCCACGCGCGCAGCGGCGACGTGGTGTTCCTCGAACACGGCGCGCTGCGCGTGGTCGAGTGCTGGGGCGATGACGTGCCGCACGGCAAGACAACCGATTTCTTCGGCGCGGTGAAAGCCACGGCGGAGGAGACCGTGGTGTTTTCCTGGATCGAGTGGCCGGACAAGGCCACCCGCGATGCAGGCATGCAGAAAATGATGGAAGACCCGCGGTTGGACCCGTCGAAGAATCCCATGCCGTTCGACGGTGCACGGATGATCTACGGCGGATTCGAGCCGATCTTCGAACTCAAGCGCTGACCCGGGCGGGCGTCCTCAGCGGGCGCCCGCTTCATCCTCACCGGCGGCGTGGCCGGCACCCAGCGCAGCACCGGCACCAACACCCAGTCCGCCCATTCCGGCACCCATGCCGCCGCCACCGCCCCCACTTCCACCGGTGCGACCGCCCTTGGCTTCGCCCTCGTTGCGGCCCTTGCCACTTCCGCCGCCGCTGCCCGCAGGGCGGGTAGGCCCCTGGCGCGGGATCTCCAGGTCGGCCGGTACCGGCGCAAGGTCCAGCGCCTCGCGGACGAAGTCGCGCAGCGAGATCACCAGTTCGTGTGTGTGCACCGCACGCCCCTGTGCCAGTTCACTGGCAGCGCGCGCGGCCAGCCGTACCTGCTCGTCGGTGCCCAGCAGCAGGATGTCCGACAAGGCCGCTTCGACCGCATCGCGGATGCGCCGGGCCCGATCCGAGCCCGGCTCGGCGATGCCTTCTTCGTGGGCCCGCTGGCGCAGGTCGCGCAGGTGGGTTGGATCGACCCCCAGCTCACCGGTGAAGGAGCCGCCCAGCGTCTTGTAGGCCGCCATCAAGGTACGCAGCCGCTCATTGATCTGCCGGTTCTCTCGTTCGCGGCGCTGCTGCAGGGTCTGCATCACCAGCAGGCGGATGCCCACGCCGAGCAGGGTGATCAGGACCAACCCGGCCAGAGTGGACAGCACGCCCTGCCAGGAACTGAAATCGATGCCGCGCATGGTCAGGGCTCCTGCGGAAGACCTTCATCTTGCCCCAGGCTGCTGCCGCAGATCCACGCCAGGCAATGATCCGCCCCCCCGAAAACGCAGAAGGCCCTCCCGCCCGATGAGCGGAAGGGCCTTCGAACCACGCGCGATTACTTGCGCTTGGCAGCCTTGCGCACGGCCTTCTTGACCGGAGCCTTCTTGGCCACGGCCTTCTTCATCGGTGCAGCCTTCTTGGCGACCGTCTTGCGGGTAGCGGCGACCTTCTTGCCGGCAACCTTCTTGGCAGCAGCGGTCTTCTTGCCGACAACCTTCTTGGCAGCGACGGTCTTCTTGCCGACGACCTTCTTGGCAGTGGCGGTCTTCTTGCCGACGACCTTCTTGGCAGCGACGGTCTTCTTGCCGACGACCTTCTTGGCAGCGACAGTCTTCTTGCCGACGACCTTCTTGGCAGCGACGGTCTTCTTGGCCGCAGCCTTCTTGGCGGTAGCGACCTTCTTGCCGACGACCTTCTTGGCGGCCACGGTCTTCTTGGCCACAGCCTTCTTGGCGGTAGCGACCTTCTTGCCGACAACCTTCTTGGCAGCAGCGGTCTTCTTGGCCACAGCCTTCTTGGCGGTCGCAACCTTCTTGGTGGCGGCCTTCTTCACGGTAGCGACCTTCTTGCCGGCAGCCTTGGCGGTCTTCTTGGCAGCAGCAGCCTTCTTGGTCACGGTCTTGCCGGCAGCCGCCTTCTTCTTGGCCACTTCCTTCTTCAGGGCAGCCGCTTCGGCCTTGGCGTTCTTCTTGGCCGCTTCCAGCTTCTTCTTGGCGTTGGCAACGGTCTTGCCGACCGACTTGGCGGCCTTCTCGGCCTTCTTGGCAACGGTCTTCTCGACCTTGGCCACGACCTTCTTGGCCTTGGCGACGCGGGTGGTGGCAGCCTTGCTGGCGCGCTTGACGGTCTTCTTGACCGACTTCACTGCGTCTTCGGCGGCGTGGGCGATGGTCTCGCCGACGTTGGTGGCGGTTTCTTTCACGTTCTCGACGGCGTCGGTCACGACCGACACACCATTACCGTTGCTCATGTTGCCCTCCTGGGGGCCTGGATTGTCAAAACGGGGCGATGCTATACCGACAATGGCGATCGTGGAACGGGCACGCCCGGTCAATCGCATCCGGTGCGACGCAGCTGATGTAGGCGATGGTGGCAGCTGACGCGCCCCGCAGTCAGGAAACCCCTTTTTTTAAGCAGTGCGCTGCGCAGCCTGCCTGCTGCTGGCGTGCCGATGCAGGCACGAGCAGCAGCCACACATCCGCGCAGCACTGAGCGTCATCGCAAGGTCGGGATGCGCGGAACTGCGCAAGTGTCGCGGTGTATCAGGGCGCTGCCGGCGTGCCTTGCGGCGCTCGCTCGCGGCTGTCGCGAACAGCGTTGTGGTGCGCGCGTCAGCTTTCCGGCGCCTGCGGCGAGGGTCGGATTTTCATGGGGCATTTATCCAGATCGCGACACACTCATTCAGCTTGTTCTACCGTATGCGTCAACGGCCCACACACCCCAGCCTGCGAACCGACTCCCATGCGACCGCTTCCCACCCTGCTTACGCTCGCAATCGCCGCTGCCTTCGGCGGCTTCGTTGCCACCGGCCTCAATGCGCACCTGGACAACCGTGCCGATGCCGCTCCGCTGCCGGCGGTACTGCCCACCTCCGCGGCGCTGCCGGCCGCGGTTGCCGGGCAGGCGGTGCCTTCGCTTGCACCGATGCTGGAAAAAGCGATGCCGGCGGTGGTCAGCGTCAACACCAAGCAGGTGGTGCGGGTACGCAACCCGTTCTTCAACGACCCGTTCTTCCGCCGCCTGTTCCCGGACATCCCGCAGGAGCGGATCAACGAGTCACTCGGTTCGGGCGTCATCATCGATGCCACCGAAGGCCTGGTGCTGACCAACCACCACGTCATCGACAACGCTGATGACGTGCAGGTGACACTGGCCGATGGGCGCACGGTGAAGGCCGAGTTCCTCGGCTCGGACCGCGACACCGACATCGCGCTGATCCGCATTCCGGCGCAGAACCTGACCGACATCAAGCTGGGCAACAGCGACCAGCTGCGGGTGGGCGACTTCGTGGTCGCGATCGGCAATCCGTTCGGTTTCAGCCAGACGGTCACCTCGGGCATCGTCTCGGCGGTGGGCCGCAGTGGCATCCGCGGGCTGGGCTACCAGAACTTCATCCAGACCGATGCATCGATCAACCCGGGTAATTCCGGAGGCGCGCTGGTCAACCTGCAGGGCCAGCTGGTGGGCATCAACACCGCCAGCTTCAACCCGCAGGGCAGCATGGCCGGCAACATCGGCCTGGGCCTGGCGATTCCATCGAACCTGGCCCGCAGTGTGGTCGACCAGCTGGTCAAGCATGGTGTGGTGGTGCGCGGCACACTGGGCATCGAAAGCCAGAACCTGAGCGCGCAGATCGCGCAGGGCCTGGGCCTGGGCGAAACCCGTGGCGCCCTGGTAACCCGCGTGCTGGCCGGTTCGGCCGGTGCCGCCGCAGGGCTGAAGCCGGGCGACGTGGTGGTATCGGCCAACGGCCAGCGTGTGGACAGTGCCGAAGCACTGCACAACGTGGAAGGCCTGGCGGCGGTGGGCAGCGTGCTGACCCTGGACGTTCGCCGCGAAGGCAAGCCGCTGCAGATCAAGGCAACATTGAAAGAACAGGCGCGCGTGGTCAGCGGCGAGAGCCTGGACCCGCGCCTGACCGGTGCCAGCTTCGTCGACCTGCCCGAATCGCTGCGTCAGTCTGGCGTGGGCGGCGTGCTGGTCAGCGAGGTCAAGCGCGGCAGCCGCGCCGCGACCAATGGCCTGCAGCAGGGCGACATCATCACCGACGCCACGGTGGGCGAGTTCGCCGACCTGGCCAGCTGGCGCGCCAATTTCCAGCAGCGCCCGCCCACCCTGGTGCTGCGCGTGCTGCGCAACAATGGCCAGCAGCAGGGCCAGTTGGTGATGCGCTGATCGCCTGGCCGTAACGCCCCCTATACCCACGTGATGCTATTGCTGTACGTCCAGGTCGGCCAGGCGCCGATCGCCCGTTCCCCCATCGCAACAGGAGTGATTCGATGAGCCCCACCAATACCGAGAACCTGAAGGACCACCTGGGTGAAGCCGGTTCCCACCTGAAGCAGGCCGCCAGCGCTGCCGGCGGTGCGATCAAGGGCGCTACCGGCGCCGCGACCGACGAACTGCGCATCGGCAAGGCCAACGTCAAGGCTGAACTTTCCGACAGCGCGCTGTCGGGCTTGGCTGCTGCCGAGTTCGGTGGTGCCGCCGCCAAGGAACAGGTCGATGCGCTGATGGACAAGGGCAAGGACCTGATCGACAGCGCTGCTGAACTGATCCGCGAACGTCCGCTGGCCTCGTTCGGCGTGGCCTTCGCTACCGGCTGGATCATCGCCAAGCTGGCCCGCGGCAGCGACAAGTAAGCTGCGGCGTGAGCGAAGACACCACGCAACGTCCTGATCCGGCGGCCACGCCGCCGTTGGACGAAAGCATCCGCCAGGTCGGCGCAGCCGGCCGGGCGACTGCCGATTCGGCCAAGCACTCGCTGCGTTCCCTGCGCCGGCTGGCGTCGGCGGACTTCGCGCTGGCGCGCAGCGCGTTCGGCCGCGCACTGGCCTGGGCCGGCGTGGCGATCGTGTTCGGTGCGTCGGCCTGGCTGTTGCTGGCCGCCACCCTCATCGCCCTGCTGCAGAGCTTCGGCCTGAGCTGGCTGCAGGCCCTGCTGATCACCTCGCTGCTGAGCCTGGTCGTCACCGGCTATGCGATCTGGCGCGTTTCCTACTTCTTCCACCACACCGGCATGCACGCCACCCGGCGTCAGTTGTCCCGGTTGGGCCTGTTCGACGAGCCCACCGATGATGATCCCGATGCCGGCGTGCAGATTCCGGAGGGCAAGCCATGAAGTTCGGTGCACTGCAGCGGCGTGTGAAACGTTGCGAACAGGTGATGGCCGTGCGCCTCGGCGAGACCCAGGACCACTGGAACGTGCTCAGCCAGGTCTGGCGACAGGGCTGGTCGCCATTGCGCATCGTGGTGGTGGGTCTGGCCGGCGGGTTCATCGCCGGCAAGCTGGAGGTTCCGGGCAAGGTCAACGGAGCGCGTTGGCTGCAGATGGTCGGTTCGGTATCCAGCCTGTTCGCCAGCGCCCAGGCCGCGTTTGCTTCGGTGGTGGCGGCGCAGGCGGCGGAAACCGCAGACGATGCCGCCGGCCAGGTGGATGAAGCGGCCGCGCCGCCACCCGCCGCTGCGGCACGACCGGCAGCACGCCCGGTGGCCGAGCCGGAGCCGCATGAGCCCCGTCCGGCCGAAGCGGCGACCGAGTTGTCCGAACGTTGACGAACTTTACCCGCCGCGTTGATCGCGGCGGGCCGATAATGGCATCTCTTTCTGGTCGGTGCGTCGATGAGCGAGCCCCTGTTGTCCCCGTCGTCGCCTGCGCCGGACGAGTCCGCCCCCTGCCGCCCCCTCGCGCCCCCGTGGCCCGATGTCGCTGGTGATCCTGGCGACCCTGGCCGTGGCGTTCACCCTGTGGGCGGCGCAGGACATCATCCTGCCGGTCCTGCTGGCGATGTTCTTCGCCCTGGTCGGCAACCCCATCCTGCGCCTGCTGCAGAAGCTGTGGATTCCGCGCGCGCTCGGCGCCCTGCTGGTGCTGGGCGCCGGCCTGGGCGTGACCGGTGCGTTGGCTGTGCAGCTGATCGGCCCGGCGATGGACTGGGCACAGGAAGCACCGCAGCAGCTGCGCAAGGTTGCGCGCCAGGTGCAGGACCTGACCAAGCCGGTGCAGCAGGCCAACCAAGCCGCAGAGAATTTCGCGCGCGTGGCCGGCGGCGACGGCAACCGCAAGGTGCAGGTGATCCGCACCCAGCTGGACGACCCCTACCGAATGCTCACCCGTGCGCCGCGGCTGGCCGCCTCGGTGCTGGCCGTCGTGCTGCTGACGCTGTTCTTCATGATCTACGGCCAGAGCCTGCAGCGTGCAGCGATCGCCCTGTTCCCGAACCGGCAGCAGCAGCGTTTCACCAGTGACATCCTGCGCTCGATCGAGCATGAGGTGTCGCGCTACGTATTGACCATCAGCGTAATCAACACGGTGGTCGGCCTGCTGTTGGCCGGGGTGCTGATGCTGCTGGGCATCGGCCTGCAGGAGGCGCTGCTGTGGGGAACCGTGGCGGCGCTGCTGAATTTCGCGCCCTATGTCGGCCCGCTGCTCGGCGTCGCGTTGATGCTGCTGATGGGCTTTGTCGAGTTCCGCGACCCGCTGCAGGCACTGCTGCCTGCGGCTGCCTACCTGGCCCTGCATACCCTGGAAGGGCAGCTGGTGACGCCGATCGTGCTTGGCCGGCAGATGAAACTGTCACCGCTGGTGCTGATCCTGGCGCTGATGGTGTTCGGCTGGGCCTGGGGCATGATCGGCCTGCTGCTGGCGGTGCCGCTGCTGGTCTGCATCAAGCTGGTGCTGGCGCGGCTGGACGGCATGCACGGCTGGGCGCGGCTGCTGGAGTGAGGCGCGCTCCATCGACGGGCGGCAGCGCCTGCCCGCCGCGCGCATGAAAGCCCGCGCGGGCAGGCGTAGAATGGCGGGGTGAAATTCCCTGTCCTTGCCATCACCCTCGACCTCGACGATACGCTGTGGCCGTTCGCTCCGATCGGCGCCCGCATCGACCAGGTCCTGTTCGACTGGATGCGCGAACACAGCCCCGCCACCGCCGCGATGTATCCGGTGGCGGCCATGCGCGAACTGCGCGAGCGCTCGTTCCGCGACAACCCCCACCTGCATTTCGACCTGAGCGCGCTGCGCCGGCTGACGATCCAGGAGGCGCTGGAAAACAGTGGCGCCAGCCTGGATCTTCTGGAGCCGGCGTATGAAGTGTTCTACGCCGCGCGCAACCAGGTGGAGTGCTACCCCGATGCGCTCGACGCACTGGCGCGTATCGCCGCGCGGGTGCCGGTGGCCGCGTTGAGCAACGGCAACGCCGATCTGGAACGGATCGGCCTGGCCCATCACTTCAGCTTCCAGCTGGGCGCGCGCGAGCATGGCGCGGCCAAGCCCGAAGCGAGCATTTTCCACGCTGCCTGCGACCGCCTGGGCGTCGCCCCGGCGCAGGTGCTGCACGTGGGCGACCACGTCGAGATGGACGTGGCCGGCGCGATGGCTGCCGGCCTGCGCGGCTGCTGGATCAACCGCGAAGCGGCCACCTGGAACCATCCGCAGCTGCAGCCTGACCTGCAGTTCGACACCCTCACCGGCCTGGCCGATTGGCTCGATGCCAACCTCGACGCCGCCGACGCTGACGCATCCCGGAGTACCTGACGCATGAGCGAGATCACTGGCTTCACCGCCGACACCACCGCCGCACTGCCGCTGCACGTGCTGGACCGCAGCCAGTTCGAGGCGTGGAAGAACAGCCAATCTGCTGCCACCCAGGCGTGGTTGAAGTCGCAGGGCTTCACTGCGGGCGCGCATTCGGTTGCGCTGCTGCCCGGCGCCGATGGCCTGGCTGGCGCGGTGATCGGCGTCGGCGATCGTGCCGATGCCTACAGCTACGCCCATGCACCGCATGCCCTGCCGGAAGGCAGCGTGTGGCAGCTGGCCAGCGAACTGCCGGCCGCCGAGCAGGCGCTGCTGCAGCTGGGCTGGGGCCTGGGCAGCTACCGCTTCGACCGCTACCGCAAGCGCAACCGCGCGCCGGCCCAGCTGGTGGCTGCACCGACCGGCGAAGTGGCCGACCTGATCGCCGCCAGCCTGCGCGTGCGTGACTGGGTCAACACGCCGACCGAAGACATGGGCCCGCAGCAGCTGGAAGACGCCGCGCGTGCCCTGGCTGAAGCGCATGGCGCGCAGGTGGAAGCCATCACCGGCGACGAACTGCTGGCGCAGAACTTCCCGGCCATCCATGCGGTGGGCCGTGCCTCGCACCGTGCGCCGCGGTTGATCGTGCTGCGCTGGGGCAAGGAGACCGACCCGGCATTGGCGCTGGTCGGCAAGGGCGTGTGCTTCGATACCGGTGGCCTGGACATCAAGCCGGCCGACGGCATGCGCAACATGAAGAAGGACATGGGCGGTGCCGCCCACGCGTTGGCCCTGGCCGGGCTGGTGATGGCCCAGCAGCTGCCGGTGCGCCTGACCCTGCTGGTTCCGGCGGTGGAGAATGCGATCGGCCCGGATGCCTTCCGCCCGGGCGAAGTGATCGCCACCCGCAAGGGCCTGAGCGTGGAGATCGACAACACCGATGCCGAAGGCCGGGTGATCCTGTGCGACGCGCTGACGTTCGCCGGTGAGCAGAAGCCGGATCTTGTGCTGGACTTCGCCACGCTGACCGGCGCGGCGCGCATCGCGCTGGGCCCGGACCTGCCGGCGCTGTTCAGCAACGATGACACGCTCGCCCAGCAGTGGCTGCAGGCGGGCGACGCCACCCGTGACCCGGTGTGGCGCATGCCGTTGTGGCGTCCGTACCTGCGTTACCTGAGCAGCGGCATCGCCGACCTGGCCAACGCCGGTTCGCGCATGGCCGGCTCGGTCACCGCCGCGTTGTACCTGGAACGCTTCCTGGAAGACGGACAGCGCTGGGCACATCTGGACGTGTATGCCTGGAACGATGGCGAGCGCCCCGGCCGCCCGGCCGGTGGCGAAGCGCTGGCCCTGCGTTCGGCGTGGACGATGCTGAAGGCACGTTACGGCTGATGGAGGCGCCGGGCATGGCCCGGCGCTACCCATGGCGGTGGGTGCCGCCCTTGGTCGGCACTGCATCACCCTGCAAATCTGACGAAAAATTGAATTTCGGCACCGGCCGGGTTCTGCGAGGATGTCGTGGTCGCCCACCCACACATCCGTGAAGGCAGGACTCCGACCATGTCGCTCTTCCGCTATACCCGCGCCGGCCGGGAGCCGGGCGCGCCGCGCCGGCATTCACCCTTGCCCTGGATCGCGCTGATCGCACTGATCCTGGGCATTGTCGCGCTCGCCTTCGCCTGGCTGGCGGGCTGGATCGGCCGCGACCGGCTGACCGCACAGCGCTTCACCGACACCATCGAGGCCACCGGCCCTGCGCATCCCGGCTTCCGCCGCGCGCACAGCAAAGGGGTGTGCGTGAGCGGCTGGTTCGAACCCAGCGCGCAGGCGCCCACGCTGTCCAGCGCACGGGTGTTCTCGCAGGCGAAGGTTCCGGTGCTGGGCCGGCTGTCGATCGGCGGCGGCGATCCGCACGGCGCCGATGGCAGCGCGCGCGTGCGCAGCATCGCCGTACAGCTGGTGGGCGATGACGGGCAGGAATGGCGGATGGCGATGAACAGCTTCCCGTTCTTCGCCGTGCCCACCGCCGAGGCGTTCTACGAGCAGACCCGCGCGCAGATTCCGGATCCGGCCACCGGCAAGCCCGACCCGCAGAAAATGGCGGCCGTGCTGGCCAGGTACCCCAGCGCACAGGCCTTCCAGCAGTGGGCCAAGAGCGCACCGTGGACCAGCAGCTGGGCCAACACCACCTTCAACAGCGTCAACAGTTTCTGGTTCACCAACGCGCAGGGACAGAAACGCGCGGTGCGCTGGCGCTGGCAGCCGCAGGCGCCGCTGGTGGAGATGGATGCAGAGGCACGCAAGCAGGCCAACGTCGATTTCCTCAGCCAGGAACTGCAGCAGCGCCTGGCCAGCGGCCCGGTGCGCTGGAACCTGGTGGTCAGCCTGGCCGCGCCGGGCGATGCCATCGATGATCCCTCGGTGCCGTGGCCTGAATCGCGCGAACAGGTGGTGGCCGGCGTGCTCAGCCTCGACCGCATGCAGTCGCAGGAAGAAGGCGCCTGCGGCCAGCTCAACTTCGATCCGCTGATCGTGCCCAGCGGCGTGCGCGGCAGCGACGACCCGATCCTGGCTGCGCGCTCGGCGGTGTATTCGCAGTCGTTCAACCGCCGCGAGCGCGAGCGCGCCAGCGGTGCGGCGGCACAGACGAAGGGGGACGCACGATGAGCACTGGCAACGGCCACTTCAACCTGCTCGCCCGGGTGCTGCACTGGTCCATGGCGCTGATGATCATCGCCATGCTGTTCATCGGCGTGACCATGGTCGCCTCGCTGCACCTGCGCCCCATGCTGATCGACCTGCACCGGCCGCTGGGTATCGCCATCCTGCTGCTGGCGGTGCTGCGCCTGTACAACCGCCTGCGCCATCGCCCACCGCCGCTGCCAGCGGATCTTCCCGCGTGGCAGGTGCTGGCGGCGAAGGCTTCGCACTGGATGCTGTACGCGTTGATGCTGGCGATGCCGCTGATCGGCTGGGCGATGCTGTCGGCCGGCGGCTACCCGATCGTGCTGGGCGGTGGCCTGCACCTGCCGCCGATCGTGCCGCACACGCCAGCGCTGTACGCCGCGCTGCGCAATGCGCACAGCCTGCTGGCCTACGTGTTGTTCGCCACGGTGCTGATGCACGTGGGTGCGGCGCTGTTCCACCTGTGGGTGCGCCGCGATGGCGTGTTCCAGGCGATGGCACGTGGGAAGGATTGAATGGGTTTTCCGGGGTTCCCGGCTGCCCTTTTTCGCGACTGCGGAGGGGTGTCACTTTTCTTTTCGCGCGAAAAGAAAAGTAACCAAAAGAAACGCGCCGCCAGCCGCGAGCCGGTGCTGCGCACCGGTACCCTGCGCTCCTCGGTCCGTCGAGGGACGGCGCGGGAACTCGCTGCGCTCAGACACCCGCGCCTCTGCGCCCTCGCCGGACCTGCGGTGCTCGGCTCGCTTGAAGGCGGATTGGAAAAGCAAAGCGAAGAGCATCCACGCATGGCGTGGATCTACTGGGTGCAGCTGCGGCCTTTGACGTTGGGTCCGCCTTATAGCGAGCCGAGCATCGCAGGGGAATCAGGGGCGAAGAGGCGCCGATGTCTGAGCGAAGCGAGTTCGGCGCCGTCCCCTGATTCACCGAGAAGCGCAGGGTGCCGGTGCGCAGCACCGGCTCGCGGCCGGCGGCGTGTTTCTTTGGTTACTTTCTTGATGGCGCACATCCATGTGCGCCACCCTACGGGCCGGCTACGCCGTTCCGCGCTGCTCCTGCAGCGCGGTGCACGAGCAAAGAAAGTGACGCCCCCCTACAACCACCCCTTCTGCCGCGCCAGCCGGTACGCCTCGATCCGGTTGGCCACACCCAGCTTGCCAATGCATTCGGACAGGTAGTTGCGCACTGTGCCGTGCGACAGCCCCAGCTGCTCGGCGATCTCGCTGGCGGTGCGGCCCTCGCCTGCCAGGCGCAGTACGCGGCGCTCGCGGTCGGTCAGCGGGTCGGCCTGCGACCACGCATCCAGCGCCAGCTGCGGATCGATCGCACGGATGCCCTGCTTCACCTTGCGCAGTGCCTCGGCCAGGTTCTCGGCCGGTGCATCCTTCAGCAGATAGCCCAGTACGCCCGCTTCCAATGCGCGACGCAGGAAACCGGCACGGGCGAAGGTGGTCACGATCACCACCTTGATCGGCAGTTCATGGCGGGCGATGCGCTGGGCCAGTTCCAGCCCGCTCAGCCCCGGCATCTCAATGTCGGTGACCAGGATGTCCGGCTGCAGCTGCTGCAGCATGCGCCAGGCGGCTTCGCCGTCGGCAGCACTGCCAAGCACTTCGATATCGGGTTCCAGACCCAGCAGCGCCGAGAGCGCGCCGCGCACCATCGCCTGATCTTCGGCCAGCAAGATGCGGATCATGCCGCGCCTCCCTGTGCCAGCGATGCCGGCGACAGCGGCGTAGTCGCGGCCACCAGGGGCACGCGCACGGTCAGCAGCGTGCCTTCCCCGCGCGGCGACTGCAGCGTCAACTGGCCACCCAGCGCCGCTGCGCGCTCACGCATGCCACACAATCCGTTGCCCTCGGCCTGCACGCCACCACGGCCGTCATCGCGTATCTGCATCACCAACTGTCGGTCCTCAAGCATGAAATCCACCTGCACCCGGGTCGCCTGCGCGTGGCGCACGATGTTGGTCGCCGCCTCGCGCAGCACCAGTGCCAGCCCACGCTCTACCTCCACTGGCATCGGTGGCGGCGGCATGTACTGCAGGTGTACCTGTTGGCATTCCAGCAGCAGGCGTGCCGAGGCCAGTTCGCCGGCCAGGTCGCTGGCGCGGATGCCGGTGACCGCACTGCGTACCTGCGCCAGCGCCTCGCGGGCAATGTCCTCGGCCTCGCCGATTTCCTGCCGGGCACGCGCGTCGTCGCGGTCGTACAGCTTGCGCGCCAGTTCCAGCTTCAGCGTGATCAATGACAGCGTATGCCCCAGCAGGTCATGCAGATCACGGCCGATGCGCTCGCGCTCGGCGGTGGTCGCCAGGCGCCGCACCTCGTCCTGGGACAGCTGCAGGGCAACGTCGCGCTGATGGCTCAAGGCCTCCACGTTCACCACCAGCCCGACAATGAACGACACCGCCGGCATCCACACCATGGCCTGCCACGGATAACCGAAGTAGAGCGCGGTGCTGCAGAACAGGAGATTCAGGCCAGTGAGCTGCAACAGGTACACCCACCAGCCGCCGCGGCTGCTCATGCGGATCATCACGCAGCCGAACACGAAGTAGCTCAGTCCCGACGGATACCACGGCAGCAGCACCAGGGCCATCGCAATCATGCCCAGCGCGTAGCGCCAGGCGTGGTGCCGTGGCGCCAGCATCACCCTGGCATAGAACAGCAGGAACAACGGATAGCTGGCCAGCGTCAGCAACAACCAGCGCAGCGTGAAGCCATTCCCGAGCACCGGGGTGAGGAAGATCCAGACCGACCACAGCAAGTGGATCGCACCACTCCAGGGCGACTTGCCACGCCGCAGCAGTTCGGCCACCGCCGAATCCGGGGCAGGGCGCAGCAGGGACGCAAGCCAGCTCGGTGGCACGGAAGATTCCAGGCGGGGACGATCGCTGCCGATCATGCCAGTTCAGCCGACCCGGCGCAGGCGGCGGCGCGCCTGCGCCACCAGTTCATCCACCTGCAGCAGCGGCGACAGGCTGGTGCTCTGCAGCATCACGCCGAGGCCGAGCCGCTGATCGCGCTGCTGCGGATCACCGCCCAGCAGCTCGACCTGGCCGGCGTCGGCACGGCGCAGGCCCAACAGCACGCTGATCGCGGTACTCTTGCCGGCACCGTTGCGGCCCAGCAGGGCCAGTACCTGGCCAGCGCGCACCTGCAGGTCGATGCCGTGCAGGGCGGTATGGTCGCGGTAACGCACCTGCACCTGCTGCAGGCAGGCCAGCGACGGAGCGATCGTATCCATGGGCGGTACCGGTAGCGGGGACGTTGCCATCCTGTGCCGCCGTGGTCACATTTCGCAGTTGCCGCCGTCAATGACATCGGATGACAGCTGTCACTGCCATCGCCGATGCACCTGCCTTCATGCTGTGCCGCACGCTCCACCGCCGGAACCGCCGCTGCCTGCCCTTCCGGTCACACCCGCCCAAACGCCTGTGATGGAACGAATGAACGCTTCTGCCGAGCTGTTGAAGGAACTCCGTATCGACCGCAAGTCGCCGCCCGCCTCCAGTGGCGGCAGTGGTGGCCGCCGCTGGCTGTGGATCGCCGTGGCCGTGATCATCGTGCTGCTGGCCGGTGGTGCATTCGCACTGTTCGGCCGCGCACCCACCGTGGAAGTGGACACCGCGCCGGCGGTGGCCATCCAGCAGGGCAGCGCCAGCAGCTCGGTGCTCGACGCCAGCGGCTACGTGGTCGCCCGGCGCATGGCCACGGTGTCGGCCAAGATCACCGGCAAGGTGCGCGAGGTGATGATCGAAGAAGGCATGCGGGTGGAACAGGGGCAGATCATGGCCACCCTGGACCCGATCGATGCCGACGCGCAGCGCAACCTGTACGCCTCGCAGCTGCAGGCCGCACGCAGCCAGGTGGTCGGCCTGGAAGCCCAGCAGAAGCAGGCCGCCGCTGAAGCCAGCCGCCTGCAGGCGCTGGTCGGCCAGCAGCTGGTCTCGCGTTCGCAGTACGACCAGGCCGTGGCCCAGCGTGACAGCCTGCGTGCGCAGCTGGAAACCGCACGACGCAACGTCAAGGTTGCCAACGATCAGCTGTCCATCGCCGACCTTGGCGTGGACAACAACATCGTGCGCGCGCCGTTCTCCGGCGTGGTCACCGCCAAGGCCGCGCAGCCCGGCGAAATCGTCTCGCCGCTGTCGGCCGGTGGTGGCTTCACCCGTACCGGCATCGGCACCATCGTCGACATGGAATCGCTGGAGATCGAAGTCGAGGTCGGCGAAGCCTTCATCGGCCGCGTGCAGCCGAAGATGCCGGTGGAAGCCACGCTCAACGCCTACCCCGACTGGAAGATCCCGGCCGAGGTGATCGCCATCGTTCCCACCGCTGACCGCGGCAAGGCCACGGTGAAGGTGCGGGTGGCACTGAAGGTGAAAGACCCGCGCATCGTGCCGGAGATGGGCGTGCGGGTCAGCTTCCTGGAACAGGCCAAGCCGCAGACCGAAGCCAAGCCGCAGGGCGTGCGCGTTCCGGCCACTGCGGTGGTCGAGCGTGAGGGCGCGTCGGTGGCCTTCGCACTGGGCGATGACAACCGTGTGCAGCAACGCACGGTCGAGGCGGGCCAGACGATGGGCAAGGACCGCCAGATCCTCAAGGGCGTGAGCGCAGGAGAGTCGGTGGTGGTCAACCCGCCGGACACCCTGCGCGACGGCACCAGGGTCAAGCAGAAGCAAGCGCAGTAACGGCCCGGCGCCCGCATGGCGCCACCGGCAGTACCGCTGGAAAGCACCACTGTTCGACGCGTGCCGGCCGTTGGCCGGGACGCATCCCCGTTTCCCGCCTTTCGTGGAGAACCACCCATGTCGACCCTGGTTTCACTGCGCAACATCACCAAGACCTACCAGCGTGGCCCCGAAAAGGTGCAGGTGCTGCACGGCATCGACCTGGATATCGCCAGCGGCGATTTCGTCGCGCTGATGGGCCCGTCCGGTTCCGGCAAGACCACCCTGCTCAACCTGATCGGCGGCCTGGACAACCCCACCGGCGGCGAGATCAGCATCGAAGGCGAGCGCATCGACCAGATGAGCGGCGGCCAGCTGTCGACGTGGCGCAGCCACCATGTCGGCTTCGTGTTCCAGTTCTACAACCTGATGCCGATGCTGACCGCGCAGAAGAACGTGGAACTGCCGTTGCTGCTGACCCACCTCAGCGCGGCGCAGCGCAAGCGCAATGCCGAGATCGCGCTGACCCTGGTCGGCCTGGCCGACCGCCGCAGCCATCGCCCCAACGAACTGTCCGGCGGCCAGCAGCAGCGCGTGGCGATCGCCCGCGCGATCGTCTCCGACCCGACCTTCCTGATCTGCGACGAACCCACCGGCGATCTTGACCGCCAGTCCGCCGAAGAGATCCTGGGCCTGCTGCAGCAGCTCAACCGCGAACACGGCAAAACCATCATCATGGTCACCCATGACCCGAAGGCTGCCGAGTACGCCACCCACACGGTGCACCTGGACAAGGGCGAGCTGGCCGACGCGCCGCTGGCCCACTGACGGAGGCCACAGCGATGAAATACTTCTCGTTGGTCTGGGCGCAGCTGTTCCGCAGCCGCACCCGCACCCTGTTGACCCTGCTGTCGGTGGTGGCCGCGTTCCTGCTGTTCGGCATGCTCGACTCGGTGCGCGTGGCGTTCTCGTCCGGTGGCAGCGTGGAAGGTGCCAACCGGTTGGTGGTGGCTTCGCGCCTGTCGATCACCCAGTCGCTGCCGATCCGCCTGGAAACGCAGATCCGCCAGGTCAGCGGCGTGCGCGATGTCACCTACGGCATGTGGTTCGGCGGCATCTACCAGGACCAGAAGAACTTCTTCCCCAACTTCTCGGTGGCGCCCAACTACTTCGATGTCTACCGCGAGCTGCAGATCGACCCGGCGCAGCTGCAGGACTGGCAGCAGACCCGTACCGGCGCCATCGTCGGCGAGACGCTGGCCAAGCAGTTCGGCTGGAAGATCGGCGACACCATCCCGCTGCAGGCCACCATCTTCCCGCGTGGCGGCAGCAACGACTGGCCGCTGGAGCTGAAGGGCATCTACCGCTCGAAGGATCGCGCACTGGCGGCCAATGAAGAACGCCAGTTGATGATGAACTGGAAGTACTTCGATGAGTCCAACGACTACATCAAGAACCAGGTGAGCTGGTACACGGTGACGCTGGACAACCCGGAGCAGTCGTCGAGGGTGGCGCAGGCCATCGATGCGATCTCGGCCAATTCCGACCACGAAACCAAGACGCAGACCGAATCGGCGTTCCAGCAGGCGTTCGTGAAACAGTTCGCCGACATCGGCATGATCGTCACCTCGATCATGGGCGCGGTGTTCTTCACCCTGCTGCTGTTGACCGGCAACACCATGGCCCAGGCGGTGCGCGAGCGCGTTCCGGAACTGGCCACGCTGAAGACGCTGGGCTTCAAGGACAGCACGGTGCTGACCCTGGTGATGGTCGAATCGGTGCTGCTGATCGGCCTCGGTGGACTGATCGGCATGGGCCTGGCGGCGCTGATCCTGCCGGCCATCAGCCCCAAGAGCATGGGCATGCTGCCGCCGCACGTACCGACGCCGACCTGGCTGGTGGGCATCGTCCTGATCGTGGTGATCGGCATCGTGGTCGGGCTGCTGCCCGCACTGCGCGCCAAGCGCCTGAAGATCGTCGACGCGCTCGCCGGCCGCTGAAGAGGACACCGACATGAACAAGCTCAAGAAGTGGCTGGGGAACGCGGTGACCGTGCTGCTGCTGGTCGTTGGCCTGGTGGTTTGGATCAGCCTGCCGTGGATCGGCGTCGCTGCCATCGCGGTGCTGCTGGGGCTGTGGCTGGCGCTCACCCGCAGTGGTCGGCTGGCCCTGGCCGCCACCCGCATCGGCATCGCCAGCCTGCCGCAACGCTGGGGTGCCTCCTCGGTGATCGTGGTCGGCATCGCCGGCGTGGTCGGCGTGCTGGTGGCGATGCTGGCGATGGGCGAAGGCTTCCAGGCCACGCTCAACAACACCGGCGATGACACCACCGCGATCGTGCTGCGCGGCGGTTCGCAGGCCGAGACCAACTCGGTCATCACCCGCGAACAGGTCCCGACGCTGTCCACCCTGCCCGGCATCACCCGCGATGCGCAGGGGCGGCCACTGCTGTCGCCGGAACTCTCGCAGGTGGTCAACCTGGTGTCCAAGGCCGATGGCACCGACGTCAATGCGCAGTTCCGCGGTGTCGGCCCGCAGGCATGGGCCGTGCATGACAAGGTCAGGATCGTCGAAGGCCGCCGGTTCGCCGCGGGCCTGCGCGAGATCGTGGTCGGCCAGGGCGCCAGGAGCCAGTTCCGCGACATGGATGTTGGCAAGACGCTCACCCTGGGCAACCAGACCTGGACGGTCGTGGGCGTGTTCGCTACCGGCGATGCGCATGACTCGGAACTGTGGACCGACGCCGACACGCTGGCCACCACCTACCAGCGCAGTGCCTGGCAGTCGATCAGCGTGCGTACCGACGGCAAGGCCGGCTTCGAGCAGTTCAAGGCCGCCGTGGCCGCCGATCCGCGCCTGAAGCTGGACGTGGAGACCACCCGCGTCTACTACAGCAAGCAGGGTGGTGGGTTGACCAAGCTGATCGACATCCTCGGCAAGGTGATCGGCACCATCATGGCCGTAGGCGCTGTGTTTGGTGCGCTGAACACCATGTATGCCGCCGTGGCCACGCGCGCACGCGAGATCGCCACCATGCGTGCGATCGGCTTCCGTGGCCTGCCGGTTGTGACTGCGGTGATGCTGGAAACCATGCTGCTGGCCCTGCTCGGCGGACTGCTTGGCTGCGCGGTGGCATGGCTGCTGTTCAACGGCTACAGCGTGTCCACCATCGGCAGCAACTTCAGCGCGGTGGTGTTCAAGTTCCATGTATCGCCGGAACTGCTGTGGAGCGGGCTGAAATGGGCGCTGGGCATCGGCCTGGTGGGCGGGTTGTTCCCGGCGCTGCGCGCGGCACGCTTGCCGATCACCACGGCGCTGCGCGAGACCTGAGCATCACGCATTGATTGAATGAACGTTGCGCAGGGGACGGGGCGAAGGCTCCGTCCCTTTTTCTTTGCACGTCATCCACGCATGGCGTGGATGGATGCGTGTACGCACGCAACAACGATTACAGATTGCGCAAACACCGCCGCTATCGGTGCCTCTGCCCATCGCAGACGCAGCGCGCGTGACCTTGCGCACAGTGCACCTGTGGATTGTTGGTTGCGATTCATTTTCGCAGCGTTACAGCGCGCGCGGACAAACAGTTACCGATGAAAACACTCTAGAATCCGGCCCCCACGTTGGTTTGCAGCACCCCACGCGTCCATAGAACGGACGCATGTTTTTTCTGAAACACGAGATTTCACGGATGTCCCTGAAGACCACCCCGCTGCGCAACGCGATCGTCATCGCGCTGGCCGCCAGCTGCACCACGCCCGCTTTCGCACAGGAAGCCGGCGATACCCCCACCAACCTCGACCGCATCGAGATCACCGGCTCGCGCATCCGCCAGGCCAGTGTCGAGACCGCGCAGCCGGTGGTGGCACTCAACCGCGCCGACATCGAGAAGAAGGGCTACGTCAACGTTGCCGACATCCTGCAGGACGTCACGGCAGCCGGCGCACCGAGCCTGAGCCGTTCGTCCTCGCTGAGCTCCTCGCGCGATTTCGGCGGCATGTATGTCAGCCTGCGCAACCTCGGCCCGGAACGCAGCCTGGTGCTGATCGACGGCCGCCGCATGGGCGTCAGCGCCGGCGGTTACTCCGACCTGGCCTCGATTCCGTCGGCGATCGTGGAACGCGTGGAAGTGCTGACCGATGGCGCCTCGGCGCTGTACGGCTCGGACGCCATCGCCGGCGTGGTCAACATCATCACCCGCAAGAACTTCGACGGTGGCGAAGCCAGCGTCTATGTCGGCCAGTACGGTGAAGGCGACGGCCAGAAGCGCTCCTACAGCGCCACCTTCGGCAAGACCTTCGACCGCGGCTGGTTCAGCGTCGGCGCCGAGCGCACCAAGGAAGACGAGATCCTCGGCGATGCGCGCGCGTTCAGCCGCTACCCGGGTGGCCCGCGCCATGCCGACGACGTCGACGCGCTGAGCCCGACCACCCAGTGGGGCACGGTCACCGTCGGTGGCAAGCCGCTGACCGTGGGCCCGGGCGGCGACCCGAGCAGCGCCGGCAACTTCCACACGCCGGATCCGGCTGACGGCGCCAACGCCAAGACCAACATGAGCCTGTTGAGCGGCCTGGAGCGCACCTCGGTGTTCGCCAACGGCGGCTTCTCGATCACCGACAACCTGCGCATCGTCGCCGATGCGCTGTACAGCAAGCGCGAGTCGACCAAGCACCTGGCCGGCTACCCGTACTCGGTCTCGGCTGCGCAGTCGCGCAACGGCACGCGCGCTGCGCTGTCCAAGGACAGCACCTTCAACAAATGGGGCCAGGACGTGCTGTTCTCGCACCGCACCGAAGAGCTGCCGCGCGGTACCGAGAACACGCTGGAAACCAAGCGTGCCAGCCTCGGCCTGGAAGGCAGCTTCGAAACCGGTTCGCGCTACTGGGACTGGAACGTCAGCTACATGTACAACCGCAATGAAGGCGAGCGCGTTGGCACCGGCAGCATGTACCAGCCGAACGTCAACCTGGCCGTCGGCCCGTCCTTCATGGACGGCGACGTGGCCCGCTGCGGTACGCCGGGTGCGGTGATCGCCGGCTGCGTGCCGTGGAATCCGGCTGCGCCGATGGGCTACACCGGCCCGGGCTCGCTGGGCAACCAGGACGTGCAGGACTACCTGTTCACCCGCTTCGTCGACAAGATGCGCAGCACCACCAAGGTCGCCAGCGCCAACATCTCCGGCTCGCTGTTCACCCTGCCGGCCGGCGACATCATGGGCGCGATGGGCGTTGAGCACCGCAGCGAAGAAGCCAGCTACACCCCGGACCTGATGGTGCAGAAGGGCCAGATCGCCGGCACCACCGGCCAGCCGACCCGTGGCGACTACTCGCTCAACGAGGTCTACCTGGAAATGCAGGTGCCGCTGCTGGCCGACATGGCCTTCGCCCGCGAGCTGTCGCTGGACCTGGCCGGTCGCTACACCGACTACAACACCTTCGGCTCGACCACCAACAGCAAGTTCGGCCTGAAGTGGAAGCCGATCGACAGCCTGCTGGTACGCGCCACCTACGGCACCGGCTTCCGTGCACCGACCGTGGACGATCTCTACGGCGGCGCGGTTTCCAGCCGCGATTCGTTCACTGATCCGTGCGATACGAAGTTCGGCATCGCCGCCAGCAGCCCGACCGTGGCAGCACGCTGCCAGGCGCTGAACGTGCCTGCCAACTTCCGTCAGCAGACCGGTTCGGACGGCAACCTTGCCAACCGCCCGGGCCAGCAGGCCACCTCCGATTTCAACTCGGGTTCCAACCCGGAACTGAAGCCGGAAACCGCCAAGACCTGGACCGTCGGCCTGGTCTACAGCCCGGAATTCGTGCAGGGCCTGGACGTCAGCCTGGACTGGTGGAAGATCCGCATCGACAACGCTATCGTGGGCGAGTCGGCTACCGACATCCTCAACCAGTGCTACGTGCAGGGCGTGGATTCGGCATGCGGTCGCTTCACCCGTTCCACCGCTGCGGCCACCCGCGGCCAGGTTTCGGCGCTGGATCGTTCGCTGGTCAACGCCGGCTACCGCGAAACCGCCGGCTATGACATCGGTGTGCGTTACCGCCTGCCGGAGACCGCATACGGCAAGTTCGCCATCAACTGGAACACCACCTACACCGACTACCTGGAGCAGCGCAACGACAGCGCCGCCACCACCCCGGTGGAGCAGCGCGTGGGCTGGGCCGGTGACTTCCGCGTGCGTTCGACCGTCAACCTGGACTGGCAGTTCGGCAATCTGGGCATCGGCTGGACCGCCCGCTACTACTCGGGCATGAAGGAAGCCTGCTCGTACGATCTGGACGGCGGCCCGGACTGCAACATGGCCGACTTTGTTTCGCCGTATACCGATGCACAGCCGAGCCGCAAGGTGGGTTCCAACACCTTCCACGACCTGCAGGTGCGTTACAGCCTGCCGTGGGATGGCACCGTGTCGCTGGGCCTGAACAACGTGTTCGACCACCAGGGTCCGATCATGTACAGCCAGCCCAACAGCAGCTTCACCTACTACGGTGGCTTCGACATCGGTCGTTTCATGTACATGAAGTACCAGCAGCGCTTCTAAGCCTGCAACCGCGTTCCCGCCCCGGCCAACTCTCTCCTGGCCGTGGATGGAAGCAGAACGGCGCCCCTCGGGGCGCCGTTCTTTTTTGCGGGGTCGGATCCCTTTGCATCGCGAAGGGATCTGACCCCGGAGGCGCTACCGTTTCGCGCCGCGCATCGCCCGTACGTTGTCACCGACGTACAGGACCAGGCCGGCCCAGATCGCGGCAAAGCCGATCGCCTTGGCCGTGTCGAACGCTTCGTGGAAGAAGAACACGCCCAGCAGCAGCTGCAGGCTCGGTGCGATGTACTGCAGGATGCCGACCAGCGACAGCGGGATGCGCTTGACCCCGTAGGCGAAGCCGATCAGCGGCACCGCCGTGATCACCCCGCCGAAGATCAGCATCAGGTCGTTGGCCCAGCCCCAGCCACCGAAGAAGCCACCGCCATGGCCGTTTTCCGACCACAGCGCGAAGCCCAGCGCGGGCAGGAACAGGTACAGGCTTTCAACGCCCAGGCCGGCCACCGGATCGACCGACACCAGCTTGCGCAGCAGGCCGTACAGGCCGAACGAGCACGCCAGGCCCAGCGCGATCCACGGCGGCGTGCCCGCATCGATGGTCAGCCAGGCCACGCCCACCGCAGCGATGGCCACCGCCAGCCACTGCACGCGGCGCAGGCGCTCCTTCAGCACCAGCACGCCCAGCAGAACGTTCACCAGCGGGTTGATGAAGTAGCCCAGGCTGGTTTCGATCACATGCCCTGCGTTGATCGCCCAGATGTACAGGCCCCAGTTGAAGGCGATGGTCAGGCTCGATACCGCCAGGATCGGCAGCGCGCGCGGTTGCGCGGCGATCTTCTTCCACCAGCCCAGCCGCGAGGCGATCAGCAGCCAGGCCACCACCAGCACAGCGCTCCAGATGATGCGATGGGCAATGATCTGGAACGAGGGCACTTCGTTGAGCAGATGCCAGTACACCGGCACCAGCCCCCACAGCACGAAGGTGGAGGCAGTGATCAACAGGCCCCGTCGCTGTTCTTTCTCGTCCATGCTCATCGCTTGCGTGTCCTTGCCATCGTCAGTACCACCACACCCAGAAGTATCACCGCCATGGCCAGGAAGTCGCGCCAACCAAAGCGTTCACCATTCAATGCGGCCCCCAACAGGACAGCAATCACCGGATTGACGTAGGCATAGCTGCCGGCCAGCGCCGGGCGCACGTTCTGCAGCAGCCAGACGTAAGCGGTGAACGCCACGATCGAACCGAACACGCACAGGTAGGCCATCGCCAGCAGGCCACCGCTGTCGGGCAGGGTGGTGGGGCGCTCGCCGACGACCAGGCCGATCAGCACCAGCAGCACGCCACCGCAGATCATCTGCCCGGCCGCCGTCATGAACGGCCCCGGCAGGTCCTGCCCGCGTGCCCACACCGAGCCGAACGCCCAGCCGACCGGCGCGATCAGCAGCAGCACCAGCCCAGTGGGCGATGCGGTCAGGCTGCTGCCGGCGTTGAGCCAGACCACGCCGACGAAGCCAACGGCGATGCCCAGCCATTCGCCCTTGCTGGCATGCTGCCCGCGCAGGGCCGAGAACAGCGCCATCCACAGCGGCACCGAGGCCACCGCGGTGGCGGCCAGGCCGGATGACACCTCGCGCTCGGCCAGCACCACCATGCCGTTGCCCAGCACCAGCATGGTCACGCCCATGATGGCGAGGTTGCGCCACTGCCGCAGGCTCGGCCGCGGCATCTTCCAGAACAGGCGCAGCGCCAGGTACATCAGGCCGCCGGCAATGATGAACCGGCTGCCGGAGACCATCGTCAGTGGCAGCGCGCCGCCATGCAGGGCCTTGGCGATGCCCAGGTAGGTCGAACCCCAGACCACATAGACCAGCAGCAGTGCCAGCACGACAAGGCCGCCCCGGGGGGCAGCCGCAGATGGAACGGGGGGAGCCGACATGACACACCAAGGAGCCGGGGGAAGACGGATTTTAGGACGTTTTGGTTATGGTCCGGCAGTCCAGGTAGTGGCACGCTGTCATCCACCCATGCCCCGCCCGCCCCTTCCGGCACCCGGCGTTGACGTGGGATGCAGTACCAAGGAGGCTGGCCGGCAGCGCACCGCGCGCCTGGCAGCGCAATTTCCCGCATGGACGCACCGCATCGAGGATCCCCACCCGGATGAGCACTACGTCCCAATCCGCTGTCCCCAGCACCGACGGCGCCGCCCTGCGGCGTTCCATCTCCAACACCCTCAAAGGCTCCGCCGGCAACCTGGTGGAGTGGTACGACGTCTACGTGTACTCGGTGTTCGCCGTGTACTTCGAATCGCAGTTCTTCTCGCCTGAAGACAAGAACTCCACCCTGTACGTGTGGGCGATCTTCGCCGCGACCTTCCTGATGCGCCCGATCGGTGCCTGGTTCTTCGGTCGCTTCGCCGACCGTCATGGCCGTCGCCTTGCATTGACCGTGTCGGTCACGCTGATGGCCTTCTGCTCGTTCATCATCGCCATCACCCCCACCGCTGCCAGCATCGGCATCTGGGCGGCGATCATCCTCCTGTTCGCGCGCCTGCTGCAGGGCTTCGCCACCGGTGGCGAGTACGGTGCCAGCGCCACCTACATGTCCGAGGCCGCCATTCCGGGCCGCCGCGGCTTCCTGTCCTCGTTCCACTACGTCACCCTGGTGGGCGGCCATGTGCTGGCCCAGCTGACCCTGTTCGTGATGCTGACGTTCTGGGCCAAGCCGGAAATCTCCGAATGGGGCTGGCGCATCGCCTTCGGCATCGGTGGCATCGCCGCCGTGGTCGTGTTCTGGCTGCGCCGTGGCATGGACGAGTCGCTGTCGGAGTCCTCCATCGAAGCCGCGCGCGAGGGCAAGGACAAGAAGTCCGGCTCGATGTACGAACTGTTCGTGCACCAGTGGCGTCCGCTGCTGCTGTGCTTCCTGATCACCGCCGGTGGCACCATCGCCTTCTACACCTACTCGGTGAACGGCCCGAAGATGATCCAGAGCGCCTTCGCCGGCAACGACCCGATGACCGGCACCCTGATCAACCTGGGTGTGCTGGCCTTCCTGATGGTGCTGCAGCCGGTGGGCGGCTGGCTGTCGGACATCATCGGCCGCAAGAGCCTGCTGGTGTTCTTCGGTGTGGGCGGCGTGCTGTACAGCTGGTACCTGATCACCCAGCTGCCGCACCAGCACGATGCCACCCTCGCCTTCCTCACCCTGGCACTGGGCTTTGTCATCCTCACCGGCTACACCTCCATCAACGCCGTGGTGAAGGCAGAGCTGTTCCCCACCCACATTCGTGCGCTGGGCGTGGGCTTCGGCTATGCATTGGCCAACTCGCTGTTCGGCGGCACCGCGCCGCTGCTGTACCAGGGCGCATTGAAGACCGGCCACGTGGACTGGTTCGCCATCTACGTCACCGCGACGATCGCGGTATCGTTGGTGGTCTATGTGTTCTTCCTCACCAACAAGGGCCCCAACTGGCTCGACGGCACGCGCAAGTAAGCGCGCCGTAGTGATCGCGGCCACCGGTGCAATGCCGGTGGCCGCCGCGTGGCTGGAGATGCGGTAGTGCCGGCCGCTGGCCGGCAACTGCACATCCTTTCGGAAGGTTCATGAGGTTGCCGGCCAGCGGCCGGCACTACCATGCGTTTGGGGGTTGCCGGCCAGCGGCCGGCGTTGCCGTGCGTTTGGAGGTTACCGGCCAGCGGCCGGCATTGCCGTGCGTTTACCGGCGGGCGGCTTCGCTCTTCTCGCGGGCGCCGTGGAATTCCGATTCCTTCTCCCACTGCGGCCAGCGACGGCTGTTGGCCAGTTCGGCGCCCAGGTCGTAGACCAGCAGGGTGTCGGCCGCGTGGCCCGCCGGATCCCAGCTCGGCGTCCATGCATCGCAGGCCTGGTGGTAGCAGTCGGCGAAGTACTTCTCGCGCAGCGCGCGACCGGCCTCGACGCCGCCCTCAAGCTTGTCCAGGCCCGGGCCGATGGTGATCGCCGGCACGCCCAGGCGGGCGAAGGCGAAGTGGTCGGCACGGTAGAAGAAGCCGGCTTCCAGGTTCGGATCCGGGCTGTAGCTGCGGCCACGGGCCTTGGCCACGCGTTCCAGGTCGCCTTCCAGCGACACCCGCCCCTTGCCCCACGAGGCGATGTCACGGGTGGCACCATCCGGGCTGAACATTTCGATGTTCAGCACCGCAGCGGTCTTGTCCAGCGGCGCCAGCGGGTGCGCGGCGTAGTAGCTGGCGCCCAGCAGGCCCTTCTCTTCGGCGGTCAGGGCGACGAAGTACAGGGTGCGCTGCGGCTGCGGGCCGGCGGCGAACACCCTGCCCAGTTCCAGCACGGTGGCCACGCCGGTGGCGTTGTCGATCGCACCACGGCGGATGCGGTCGCCCTTGGCGTCGGCCTGGCCGATGCCGAAGGCATCCCAGTGCGCCGAGAAGATCACCGCCTCATCGGCGTGCTCGCCGCCGGGCAGCTTGGCCACCACGTTGCGGGTCACCACCTGCTCGCGCTTGAGCGCGAAATCGACGCTCAGCTTCGCGTTGTCCAGCGCAACCGGGCGGAAGTCCGCACTCATCGCCTTGCGCTTCTCGGCATCGAAATCCAGGCCGGCGTCGGCAAAGATCTGTTCGGCCAGCTCACGCTGCATCCAGCCACGCAGCGGCGTGTGCTGGGCCATCGCCTCGGCCTGGCCGCGCTCGATGTCGAACAGCGGCGAGGTGCCCGAGCTCTTCACCGTGGCCCAGCCATAGGCGGCCGGTGCGGTCTCGTGCACGATCAGCACGCCTTCGGCACCCCGGCGCGCGGCTTCCTCGAACTTGTAGGTCCAGCGGCCGTAGTAGGTCACCGCCTTGCCATCGAACGCACCTGGCGCGTCGGCTTCAAAATCGGCATCGTTGATCAATACCACGGCGATCTTGCCGTGCAGGTCCACGTCCTTGTAGTCATTCCAGTGGCGCTCGGGCGCGTCGATGCCGTAGCCGACGAACACCAACGGCGCCTCCTTGATCTGCACGCGCTTGCGCGGCTGCAGGCTCTGCAGGGTCACGTCCACGCCATTGGCCAGCGCGCGCTTGCCGCCCTTCAGGGCAAGACTGGCCTTGGCCTGGCCGTCCAGCTGCGCGCGCACCAGCGGCACCGGCTGTACCCAGCTGCCGTCCACGCCACCCGGCTGCAGGCCATAGCTGCGGAACTGCTCGATCAGGTACTGCACGGTGCGTTCTTCGCCTTCGGTGGCCGGTGCACGGCCTTCGAATTCGTCCGATGCCAGCACGCGCACATGACGCGACAGCGCCTGCGGATCGATGCCGCCGCCGGGCAGGTCATTGGCCGCATGGGCCAGGCCACCGACGAACAGGCAGGACGACAGCAGCAACACGCGCATCGGGTTCACGGCAACACCACGGCTAGCTTGAAAGTCACCAGAGTGTAACGTGGTCGTGACATCGCGGCGCGGCCCGGGACCGTGCCATCCACGCATGGCGTGGATCTACCAGGGGCGCAGCGGATCTCCGCCGCCAGGGCGTGCGCAGGTCAGCGCGATACACGGTCCAGCCAGCAGGCCAGGCCCTGCGCGTTGAGTTCGATATCCATCGCCAGTACTTCGCTCACTGCAGCCTGGTCCAGCGCGCAGCCATGCTGCTGTGCACGCTCCAGGTACAGCGCCTGCAACGCGGCCAGCAGGCAGCGATGGCGATCGGGGCGACCGTCGCACTGGCGGCCGATTGCCGCCATCGCATCGATCTGTTCGAACAGATCCCCGGCCAGCTTTTCGACCTGTTCCACGCGACCGTAATGGGTCAGGTACATCGCCTGCGGTGCGTAACCGAGCATGCGCTGGATCGACGCCTTCATCGCGTCCGGGTCGAACTGCACCGGCGATGAGGTGGGGAAGATGAAAGCGCCCTGCGCACTGTCCAGCTCGCGGTAGGAGATACCGAAGGTATCGCCGGTGAACCAGCTGCGGTTGCGCGCATCCCACACGCAGTAGTGGTGCAGCGCGTGGCCCGGGGTATGCAGCAGCACCAGCTCGCGGCCGGCGAGGTCGATGCGCTGGCCGTCGTCAGCCACCACCACGCGCTGCTCGGGAATCGCTTCGATCCGGCCATAGCTGCGGGCGATTTCCTCAGCGCCATAGACGGCGGTGGCACCGGCGATCAACCGGGTCGGATCGATCATGTGCGGCGCGCCGCGCGGATGCAGCACCGCGCGCGCATTGGGCAACTGCTGCATCAGCAGGCCAGCGCCACCGGCATGATCCAGGTGCACGTGGGTCAGCAGAAGCCAGTCCACCGCCTCCACGCCCAGCCCGTTGTCGGCCAGGGCCTGCAGCATCGCTGGTACCGACAGGCCGGTACCGCAGTCGACGAACGCAGCACGACCATTTTCGATGATCAGGTAGGCGGCATCGAAATCAGGCCGTTGGAAACCGGTATCGATGGTGTGGATGCTGGGATCTGCGGTCATCGACGCGCACCTGGCAGGATCGGGAACAGACACCCATGGTAGGCGCGCCGGCATGGCGTGATCGATGCGGCTTTGGTCGGATGGTGCCGGCCACTGGCCGGCAACCCCGGGTTAGCCAGTTGAATGCAGTTGCCGGCCAGCGGTCGGCACTACCGATCAGCCTGGCGCAATGCAAATCGCGGCCGCAGCAGCAGCGCCAGTACCAGCACCGCCAGGAACGCGCCATAGGCATACAGCACCGCCAGCACCTGCGGCCAGATCGGCCCGGCGCCCGGTTGTACCAGACCGATGTGGTGGCCCCACAGCATCGCCACGATGCTCAGGGCCAGCGCCAGTGCCAGCGTAGCCCCATCGAACAGGCGTCGCCGCGCGCTACGCGGCTGGCGCGGAAACAGCCAGTACAGGCTGCCCAGCAGGATGAACCAGGGCAGGAACAGCAGCAGCGACAACCAGGCCATTGCAGACTCCATGTCATCGCGCCGAAGGCGCACGCACATCATGCCATGGGTGCACTGCCGTGGTAGTGCCGGCCGCTGGCCGGCATTTCGCCCTCAACCGCGCCGACCAAGGTCGGCATCTACCGATCAGTCGGCGCGCAGCACAGCCAGCGCCGCCAGCACCGCATCCACCTCGGCTTCCAGCTTGAACAGATCGCTCTGCAGCTGGTCACCCTGCTCGGCCTGCTTCAGCACGGCGATCAGCTGGCCGGCATCGCGCGGCGAGTCGAAGCCTTCGCTCTGGATCAGCAGCGTGCCGTCACCGGCGGTGAGCTTGAAGTAGAAACGGCCGTCCTTCTCGCGGTACTGCTTGAACAGCGGCGGAGCGGCGCGGGCTTCACCGGCATCTTCGCTGGCGATGTTGCCGGCATCGGACAGATCACGCAGGCCCACCGCATGGCGCAGTTCTTCCAGCAGCGGTGCTGCCAACTGCTCACGCAACTGCTGGCCACGGCGCTTGAGCAGTGCTTCGATCTTCTCCGGCTCGGCCATCAGCGCGTTGTAGCGCTCGCGCAGTGGCGACAGTTCGCTGTCGATGCGCTCGAACAGCTGCTGCTTGGCATCGCCCCAGCTGATGCCATCGGCGAAGGCCTTGGCGAAGGCAGCGGTCTGCTCCGGGGTGGCGAACGCCTGGTACATCTGGAACAGCGCCGAACCTTCGGTGTCCTTCGGCTCGCCCGGGGCACGCGAGTCGGTCAGGATCGAGAACACCAGCTTCTTCAGCTCCTCGCGCGGCACGAACAGCGGAATGGTGTTGTGGTAGCTCTTGCTCATCTTGCGGCCATCCAGGCCCGCCAGGGTTGCCACCTGCTCGTCGATCACCACGTCCGGCAGCGGGAAATATTCCTTTCCGTACACATGGTTGAAGCGCTGGGCGAAGTCGCGCGCCATCTCGATGTGCTGGATCTGGTCACGGCCCACCGGTACCTGGTTGGCCTTGAAGATCAGGATGTCGGCCGCCATCAGCACCGGGTACATGAACAGGCCGGCGCTGACACCTGCGTCCTCGTCCTGGCCTTCCTCCCGGTTCTTGTCCACCGCCGCCTTGTAGGCATGGGCGCGGTTGAGGATGCCCTTGCTGGCGATGGCGGTCAGGAACCACATCAGCTCGGTGGTCTCGCGGATGTCACTCTGGCGGTAGAACCACACGTGTTCCGGGTCCAGGCCACAGGCCAGCCAGCTGGCAGCGATCTCCAGGGTCGCGCGCTGGGTGCGCTGCGGGTCCTGCGACTTGATCAGGCTGTGCAGATCGGCCAGGAAGAAGAAGCTCTCGATGTCCGGCGCGCGGCTGGCCGCAATGGCCGGGCGGATGGCGCCAACGTAGTTGCCCAGGTGGGGCGTGCCGGAGGGGGTGATGCCGGTAAGGACTCGGGTCGTCATGACTGCGTGCGGAAACCTTCTATGAACGCGGCCAGTTTACCGTGCACACGGTCAACCCCGTCAGGGCCTCCGGCGCGTTCATTCACCCAACCCCGCTGGAGACGCCCGATGAAACGCCTGCTGCCCCTGCTGCTGATCCTGCCCCTGGCCGGCTTCCGCCCGGCTCCGCTGCCCCCGCCGATGCCGCAGGACGGCCCGGTGCGCGTGGCCTTGGTCGACCGCGACCGCGGTACCGAGCTGCGCAGCTACCCGGCCGACGGCCAGCGCTGGGTGGCCGGTGAGCGCGGCCACCGCTATGCCGTGCGCCTGTACAACGACAGCCCGCGACGGGTGCTGGTGGTGCTGTCGGTGGACGGGGTCAACGCCATCTCCGGCGAAGACGCCGATCCCTCGCAGACCGGTTACGTGCTCAACCCTGGCCAGCGCGCCGATATCACCGGCTGGCGCAAGACCCAGGACGAAGTGGCCCAGTTCGTCTTCAGCAGCCCCAGCGGCAGCTATGCCAGCCGCACCGGCCGCCCGGACAACGTCGGCGTGGTCGGCGTGGCGGTGTTCGAGGAAGCACGTCGCTGGCGTCCAGAACCGATCCTGCGCCGTGGCCTGCCGGTACCTGCGCCGGCCGCCGAGGCCGCAGCCGATGCGAGTGCCAGCCGCATCGAAGGCTACGCCACGAAGTCGCCCGCGCCGGCGCTTGGCACCGGCCACGGTGCACGTGAGCGTTCATCGGTGCGCGATACCGATTTCGAACGCGCCACCCGCAGCCCGGCACAGGTGCTGCAGCTGCGCTACGACAGCGCCCGCAACCTGCGTGCACGCGGCATCCTGATCGATCCGCCCTCGCGCCTGGACCGCCAGCCGCAGGCCTTCCCCAACCGCTACGTGCCCGACCCGCCGGTACGCTGATCTCCCCACAGCACGACGCCCGCACCGGTAGGGTGCGGGCGTCGGACGTGGGAGAAGAAGCCGGGTGTTACTTGTAGTCCGGATAATCCTTGCGCACGCTGGCCTCGAAATCACGGACCTCGCTCTCGGCGCGGTCCTTGGCCCAGCCATAGCGCTCCTGCAAGCGGCCCGCCAGATATTCGGCATTGCCCTCTGCCACATCGAAGTCGTCGTTGGTCAGATCGCCCCACTTGGCCTGAGCCTTGCCCTTCAGCTGCGACCACTTGCCGGAAATGATGTCTTTGTTCATTGCTGGAACTCCTGGGTTGCAACGGCGTTCTTACCGTGCATCCAGCCTGCCGCATCAGCTGTTGAAGAGCGGTCAACCCGTAATGAAATGCATGCTCACCTGCTTGAATGGTTCACCGCTCCGAAGGAATCTCGCGGACAGACGCGCATGAAAAAAGGCCGGGAAGATCCCGGCCTTTTCCGTAGTGCGCACCACCTCAGGCTCAGTTGCCCTTGGCGGCATCCTCAACCTTCTCACCAGCCTTCTGCACGTCCTTGCCGGCACCGGCAACGGTGTTGCAACCGGCCAGCAGGGCCACCGAGAACATCGACAACAGCATCAGGGCAACTACGCGCTTCATGGGCTTCTCCTTGGGTTTGCCGCTACACCGCTCATTCACGGGGTTCGGTTGTATTGATCGGGGCGGCAGGCTGGCTCGAAGCAAACACTGCCGCGTGAGGTGCAATCTGGCGGCAGGGGCGTGGAGCGCGTGTGAACGGTTCGTCCAACCGTTCAGGCTGGAACCTCTCAGTCGCGCATCAGGGTCGATTTCCCGAACAGGCTTTCGACCAGGTCCACGGCCAGTTCGGCGGTGCTGTTGTGGTTGTCCAGCAGCGGATTGAGTTCGACGATATCCAGCGAGCCCATGCGGCCACTGTCGGCGATCATCTCCATCACCAGCTGCGCTTCGCGGTAGTTCACCCCGCCCGGCACGGTGGTGCCCACGCCCGGGGCGATGCTCGGGTCGAGGAAATCGACGTCGAAGCTGACGTGCAGATGGGTGTTCTCGTCGATGCCGGCCAGCGCCGCTTCCACGGTGCGCTTCATGCCGTTCTCGTCGATGTAGCGCATGTCGTAGACATCGACTTTGTGGGTCTTGATCAGGCGCTTTTCTTCCGGGTCCACCGAACGGATGCCGATCTGGTGCACCTGCGAAGGCTTGATCGCCGGTGAGGTGCCGCCCAGCCTGGTCAGCGCATCCGGGCCGAGGCCGCACAGGCAGGCCACCGGCATGCCGTGGATGTTGCCAGACGGGGTCACTTCACTGGTGTTGAAATCCGAATGCGCATCCAGCCACAGCACGCGCAGGTCCTTGCCCTGCTCGCGGCACCAGCGCGCGACGGCAGTGATCGAACCGATGCCCAGGCAGTGGTCACCACCGAGCATGATCGGCATGCGGCCGGCCTGCAGTTCGGCGTAGCTGGCTTCCATCAGCGCGTGGTTCCACGCCACTACTTCGTCCAGGTGACGGTAGCCCTGCACCGGCGCTGTCCACGGGTTGCGCGGGCCGTCCAGGTTGCCGAGGTCGCGCACGTCCACGCCACGCGCTTCCAGTGCTTCGGGCAGGCCGGCCACGCGCAGGGCTTCCGGCCCCAGCCGGGCGCCGCGATGACCCGCCCCGATGTCGGTGGGGACGCCGATCAGGGTAACGGCGGGATGATGGGCCATGGGTGCCTCCTGCGAACGAAAAAGAAGCACAGTCTAGCCAGACGCATGTGACACCACTCGCGGCGGTGCAGCAGGGCCATCGCATGGCATGATGCCACGCGGACCCGACCGCCCCTCATGGAAGATTGCGATGTCGCCCTTCATCAACACCGCTTGGCCGCGCTTTTTCATCGGGGCGCTGCCCATCGCCGTTTTTGCGATTCTGCTGAGCAGCTCGATGGATGCGTCGCCGAATGGCTGGCTGATGCAGGCGACGCTCCTGCTGGTGCCGTTCTCGACCCTGGTATTCCTCGGGTTGGGTTGGCAGCGTCTGCGCAAGGCACACGCCGAATATCCGATCCTGAAGAGCGAGCCGCAGCGGATGCTGGCAGCGTTGATCGGCAACGTGAAGGTGGCAGCGCTGTGGTTTGGCCTGACGTTCGCCGGCATGTTCGCCCTGATGCTAGCGTGGGTAGTGCTGCTGAAGATCGGCGGCTGACATTGAAAGTCACCGTCAAAGAATAGCCGACGACCACTTTTCAATTCGGAACGGGCGCTTCTTCAACACGTCGATACGCCACTTTCCCCCCACCCGCTTGAGTACGAACAAGTGCTCGTAACGCAGGGAACGCGACTTCTGAGGGTTGTCGCGTACCAGCACTTCCGCCTTCGAGGCCCCGGGCTTCGCAATTGCTACCAGTAGGTCCTCCGGCATGTACCGTCGGGGGCTCCCGACCGAAACACCAGTTGAGTAGACCCGTTTGCGGTCGGTACACCACGCCGCCAGGATGTCCGCTTTCTCCTGTCGGAAGCCTGAGCTGCACAGAAGGTTGCCGCCGGAGCGGGAATCCTTGTAGCCACGCGTTTCCCACTCGTGATAAGCCAACAGGTAGCCGCGCACTACTGACGCGGGTTCACCTCCCGCATCTGGCTCGGGCCACTCAAGCGCCGGCGCCTCTACCAACACCGGCGGCACCTGCGCCCCCGCCACCTTCAAACGCGCTACCACGTCCTCGTGCTTGCGGGTATCGGCAATGGCGAGTGCGTTTCGCCCCTCGAAATTCAATGGTGCGATGGCAGCTCCACTGTCCAGCAATAGCTCGACCATCGCCAGATGCCCGCCCGAAGACGCCAACATAAGCGGCGTGTACCTCGATTGCGGCGAAGCGACATCCAGCAATGCGCCGCGTGCAATCAGCATGCATCCGATTTTGGTGTCGCCCGCATCGGCAGCCCAACCCAACGCGGTGTAACCCAGTGCAGCGCAGGCGTGCTGGATGTTGGCGCCACGGTCCAAAAGCCGCGACACCGAGTCAGCCTTTCCGGCGATCACAGCCGAAAGCAGCGGAGTACGTCCGGTGCCCTTGTGCTGCCACTCGATATCGGCACCCGCATCCAGCAATGCGTCGATTCGGTCAAGATCCTGTTTCTCGGCTGCCTTGGCCAGAAGATGGGACATGGTGGTGCCGCCAGACGGGTGTAAGGGTGGTCACCTTAGGGCTGCAGGCACGATGAGCTCAACCCCCGCGGCGGCGAATCGGCGTCACGCTCTGCACCCGGCCGTCGTTGCGCATCATGCACAGGAAGCGGCCCTCGGGGTAGTCGATGATGAGTTCTTTGTAATCGCTGCCCACCGGCACTTGGGTCACTACCCTGCCCTGCGCACCCTTGCGCACGTTGCAGGCCTCCAGCGCATCGTCACCGCTGGGAGCCGTATACGACACCCGCGAAGTATTGCGGAACGTCGCGCGGCAGCCGCCATTGACCCAGACCGAATGCCGCGACAGGCCCCAGTTGCTTCCCTGCTCGCAACGGGTACGGCTGAGCTGGCGCACGATCTCCACATTGCCGCGCGTGTCCATGTCACAGGACACTTGGCGCTGGTCGGTGGATTCGCAGGTCACCTCGCGTGGCAGTGCTGCATCGTCATCGCGATCCTGATCACGGTGGTGCCTGCCGCCTTCCACGGCAGCCGCCGGCGTGCCGTTGTTGCTGACCTGGCAGATGCCGTTGGCACCGCCGCGTCCGGTGTAGCTGACCTGCGGCGTACCGTCGTCACCGGTGCTGATTGAAAGCGTGGTGCCGCTGTTGGCATCGCGCGCTTCGAAATAGCGATCGTTGAAGCGCTTGAGCGTGGTTTCGCGGCCCTGCACGTAGACCGGCCCGCCCTCGTCTGCATGGACATCCAGCCCACCGGGACAGCTGGCATTGAAGAACGGCACGGCGGCCATCGCCGGTGCTGTGAAGGCGCTGGCGAGCAGCGCGACGGTCAACGGCAGGCGGTGGCGGCGCATGGTCGGCTTCCTCGTGAGAATTGAGCGGAGGGCACCAGTATGGGGGCTGCCGGAGTTGCTCGACCGTGAGGAACATCCAGCCACCGATCACGTGCCGCAGGCCATCGCCATCGGGCCAGCGCTATCATCGGGCGGATCACACGGACGTCCGGTATGCACACATGACAGCTGCACCCTTCGACCACGCACAGCAGCAGCTGCTGGCGCTGCAGCAACGCATCCATGCCTTCACCCTGGACGCCGCGGCCGAACATGAACTGGACATCCAGGGCCCAGCCAGCCCGCTGTGGGCAGCGCTGCAGGAGCGGGTGACCGTGGCGCCGTTGTACGGCGGCCTACACGTGGAGTTCTTCGGCAACCCATGGGAAGAGCCATTCGCGTGGACGCTGGCCTGCCTGTCCGACCAGGGCGTGGCCGATGCGATCATGTCGCTGTCGTTCACCGGCCCGGACGAGGGTGCCAATGGCACGCGCGAATGGGAGTTCACCGCGCTGCTGGACAGCGATGTGCGTTTCCCACGCCTGCGCTCGCTGTCGATCTCCCCCACAGAACCGGCCGACCACAACATGTCGCTGGTGCAGCGCGCGGGCACCATCATGGAAGAAGACGGCGAGATCGCCCGCTTCGTTTCCAGGGCGCCGTACCTCAGCGAACTGGTGGTGCCGAATGCACCGGATGCCGCGTTCTTCGAGGTGCCGCTGCCGCACCTGCACAGCCTGCGCATCGGTGGTGGCTCGGACACGCAGCGCTTCATCGACAACCTTGCCGGATCACGCAACCTGCCTGCCCTGGGCCTGCTGGATTTTTGCGAATCGACGGAGCTGCAATTCGTCTGGGCTGATGCCCGTGAGACCGATGCGGTCACGCCTTTCGCGGCTTATGAGCGCTTGTTCGCCAGCCAAGCCTTCGATGCGCTACACACCTTCCGGTTGCGAAACAGCGCGTTGGATGTGGCGCAGCTGCAGACGCTGCAGGCCATGCGCCCACGGTTGTCGTTCATGGTCATCCAGGCCGCGACGGGAGGCTATGTCAGCCATTTCGCCAAGGATGTGTTCCCGTGGCGGCATCTTGTGCCGGGTGATCCGGGGACGCGTTGATCGCCGCGCGGGTGCGTATGACGGTTGAGTGGGCCGCTTGGGGACGCGGTTAAGTTGGCTTGACACGACACGGCGGCGTTACGCCGCACGATCGCGGCGCTCCGGCCTGTTTCAGGCTCCAATAGTACGCCGCGCAGAATGTCGTTTGTGCCTCGGGATTGGCCGCAACAAGCCAATTGCGATAATTCATTTTTCCTTTTAATCAGCGCGATGCCATCGGAACAATCGACTGGCAGCCCGTGATTCTGCGTGCGCATGATTAATTGCCACCCACAACTGGTGGCCGGGCTTCCAATCCCGAGTAGTCGATGATGTTTACGCTTGTCAGCCGGCGTCGCCTCTTGCAGGTGGCGCCGGCTGGCAATCCGTCTGCTGCCTTATGGCGGGCGGTGCGTGGGGGCCTTGTGCCCGCCGGTTCATCGACTCCGGTATTGGAAACCACGCATCGCCCGCCACCCTCTGCCGGTGGCGCCTCTGCCGCACCCGAGGATGCCCACATGTCCGCTCCTGACTATCCCTATCTGACCGCCACGCTGGGCGAGGCCGCCGAACGCCTGCCCCCCCGAGCTTGCGCAGCCGTTGGAAGCCGCGTTCGCCGCCGTCGATGTCCCGGACCCGATCACGTTGCAAGGCTGCCTGCAGCGCATCCGCAACGGCGATGGTGCCGACGGTCAGCCGTGGCGCGGGCCAACGCTGACACCCGGCCAGGGCATGGCCATGGCGCGGGCCAACGCTGACACCCGGCCAGGGCATGGCCATGGCGCGCGCCGTCCGCGCCGCTGCCGGGCTGAGCACCTTGCTGGAAATATTCCACGCCGCCGAGCGCGTGCGGGTCGATGGAGGCGACGAGCAGCAGATCGGCGACGGAACGCGCGAAGGGCTGCTGCTGGCGTGCCGGGGATTGGCGGAGTATGTGGAGCTGCAGCTGCATGCGGCGTAGGCACACAGACACTAGCCGGCGCCATGCAACAAAGGGGCAATGGAGATTGTCGGGAGATGGTGCTTATCCGAATCGAACGGATGACCTACTGTTTACAAGGTAGTTGGAGTAAGCCCAAGAATCAATTGCCTAGACGGTTCTTTTTTCCCGGTCAGCGTTCGTGAAACTCAGGCGGTTGCTAGGGAGCGAGACAATTTTTCCCGGTGGCCTTCCAGCGCGTGAGCGGCACCGTGGACCACGGCGCGTGGAAAACGCACACAACGGGCCCTCGAGGATGGCCCCCGGCCTGGCCCACTCGCTGGGAGTCGAGACATTAGCGCTAGCCCGCGTCACGTACTAAGTCGTTCAGACACTGCATATACAATCGCCAATGCTAAACGAGATATTCATCACAGCCATCCGCTCACCATCGTGTTAGATATGTGAAGACGGCGTCGATTCCGTCACGATAATTGCGCGAATCCCTAGACTACGGAGAGATCTAGCATGGTCGTGAAAATTTCGAAGGTTTTAGCCCTTTCTGCAATGGCACTGAGCTCGGCGCTGATCTTGAGCGGATGCGCCATGAAAAGTGTAAGGGCCTATGGCGAATGCAGTGGAAAGCAAGCCGGAGGCGGTGAGTGCAAGGCTGGCGTGGAGGTGATCTGGGAGGGTGGCGGCGACGGCAAAAAGTCACTCTACAACTCTCTTTTGTCCACTCTAGATGTGCTTCCTGATGCGGCAACGTTCGAGTTGGATACTTCTGGCTCCACGATTCCCTATCCATCAGCTGGCAGTGCCGTCCTTCGTGTGAAGAATTCGGCAACCGGTGCAATCAGTGCATCGCAAACGTTCTCATGGGTGCGAACAGGGACAGTGATCCGAGTTGCGGATCCAAACGCTGTGAATGCGTGGATCTATGCCAATGTTGGCAATGGGGACTCCTTGTCCTACGATCTCGTACCATTCGACTCTGCCTATGGGAGTGGCCTGCAGGTAATAGCCGGCCAAGCTAAGCAAGAGGGCGTCACCAAGGCGAGTTACTATCTGGAGTTCGAAGGGCGCGACTGTGTTAATCATCCCTCGCCACATCTTTGCATGGAAATGTAGTATCCGTCGCCTTGAGCGGGCGCGTATCGCGCCCGCTTTCATGTTGGGATGAGATGCATCAGGTCGCACGCCTTCTATTCTATTTTTGCGCCGCCTGCCTTTCTGGCTGCGCAGCCAATGGACACCTGCCCAAAGGGTTGCCACCCACTGGATACACCGAAGTTGTTTCCATACCCCTAGGGCCATTCCGCTATTTCTATACTCGGTCCATTGTCCCCGGCCGACACGCCACTAGCTCCCCGCGAACCGTTCAATGCACAGGTACTGAGCGAGAAATTACCTTGAGGCTCACAGATGAGCCGTCAATCGACGTCCAGAAGCTCTGCACGCGGGTCGATGCGGCGGCAAGGTTCGCCGAATCTTGGATACCGGCCAGTTCCAACAAATATCGAATCCTTCTAGCGCCTGAAGGTATCGCGACAACCGTGCGGGCAAGATCTTTCGGCTGGTATTCAACCGGCAGAACTCTGGCACTCGCCGTACCGGTCCACGCGGATCGAGACAAGACCTTCGCCAATTTGGTTGATCTGGTTGCTCACGAGACCCTTCATGCACTAGGCCACTCAACAGGACATCCGCGAGCTTTGGACGAAAGAAGCGCCTACTACGCGGGGCTCTGCGCGCAACTTGAAATCAATGGCATCGTCATGGAAGAGAGCTTACCGGGAGCTCCCCTCGCCTCAGACGATCATGCGGTAGTCGATTCCTCGCAATCGGCGTATCGGGTCCGCCTAGAAACTTATCCCTTCTTGGAGAACGGGATCATTCAAATAGGATCAAGGAGTGGCGAGCTGATGCTGCTGAGGTGCCAGCAGATTCAAAGAGAAATAGCGAATCTTCGATAGATATAACTGGCTCAGACCTGGCAGACCGTGATCTTGCCAACGTCGTCGCGCAGTCGGTATGACGGGACTGATCGTGTCCGCCCAGCACCGCCCCAGGGAGGAGCTGGAGCCAACTGCGGCCAAGCTCCACGGATTGATTACCGCGTTTCAGAGCCGCTGGCAGGCATACACGAATCCGACTGACGGTCAGCGCCCGCTGCCGATGTGAGCTGCGTCGCATAAGGCTCAGGTAGTCGGCCCCAACTCGAAGGGATTGAATCGGATTACTTCATCGCCCAGCCACTCATTGAGCGCGGTCAGCCGCGTCTGCAGGGGCGACAGTTCCATCGCAGTCCACACGGTCGCCGCCTCGCGGATCGAGCCAAAGCCACCGCTGTTCTGCGGCACGATGCCCAGCAGCTGCGGCGGTGTCCGAAGGGACGCCAGCATGTCGTCACGAGTCACGCTCTTGATGCCGGTGAACTCATCCTTCGCAGCAACCTCGCTGACGGGAATCAGTTTCAACCCGTCCTTGCTCCCGCCCGGCGAGTGCAGGAACAGGTTGCGGAAATTGCCCGGTCCGCGCGACTCGCGAAGCGCGTTTCGGATGCCGTCCACATCATCCTTCTCGGTCAGCAAGTCGGTCAGGTACAAGATGAACCCGGCGTGCGAACCGTTGTTGTAGTACTTCCGGCGGAACAGCGTCGCCGATTCGTTCACCAGGGCCGACTGAACAGCCGGCATCCATTCCGGTAGCCCGTAAATCTCCTGGTCAACATCGGCCTCGCGCAGCTGGAGGACATCGCCGCGAGCGAACTCATGCTCGATATGGCCGGCGCGGATCTGGAAGAACTCGCCCGGTTCCACCCCCCGACGCACGTACTTCGCCAGCGGCACGGCCAGAGAGTGATTGGCGCCCGACATGGCGCGGCGGCGCTCAACGTAGGCCATGCCGAAGGTGATGTGGTTCGCTCGATCACCTGACCGGGATTTTCAAGAAGTCCAGCGAGTATCTGGACCTCTCCGCCAAGTCGAGGGAGGGTTACGACTACTGCGCAACGAAAGCATGCGGATATCTGTTGCGCGATGGCCGCATGCTCGGCCAACAGCGCGTAGAGCATCTATCGGTGCCGGTACTGCAGCGCGTAGTGGAGACGCTGGCCACCGGCCGACCGGCCTGCGGAAAGCTGCCGGGGATCCCAGCGACCCCGGCAGCGGCGAACCGCGTCGCCAGTTATCTACGACGCCTCTTTGCGTGGGGTATCCGACACGGCCACTGCACTACCAATCCCGCCGACGGTATCCGCAAGGTTCGTGAGAAGCGCGACGCACGCATGCCTGACCACGATTCGTTTGACGCGGTGCTGCGATTCGCCCGCGCATGCGCCAGCCGGCAAGCGCATACCGCAGGCAGCTGCCCCCCGTATCTCCCTGCAGTGATGGTGCTGGCCTACGCGGTTCGCCTGCGCGGCATTGAGGTGGACACTCTCACCGACGCCCATCTGCAGACGGAGGGCATTCGCAGCAATCGCCGAAAGGGCTCGCGTGACAAGGTGACGCTGTGGACCAAAGATCTGCGCGCGGCCGTGAAGTGGCTACAGTCCTACCGGGACGAACGGATGCGGATCCATGGGCGGCCGGTACCGATCAAACCTGAGCAACGACGCCTTCTGGTTTCGGAGTCCGGCACCCCGCTCACGAAATCCGCCCTCGACAGCGCCTGGCAACGCATGGTCCGCCGTGCGATTGCTGAGGGCGTGATCGAGAAGGAACTCGCTTTGCGCTCCACGGCCTGAAACATCGGGGAATCACCGACAGCGAAGACAAGGGTGCTGGTGGCCACGTAACGGAGGCCATGCGTCAGCTGTACGACCATTCCGTGCCGGTGGTCAAAGCGGCCGTGAAACCCAAAAAGAGCCGCTAATTTTCCCGGTAGACGCAAAAAGGCCAGCGCACCGCGCTGGCCTTCTTCGTTGAAACCCCTGTTTTCAATGGGTTTCGGCGCTTCCGAAGTGGTGCCGCTTATCCGAATCGAACGGATGACCTACTGTTTACAAGACAGTTGCTCTACCAACTGAGCTAAAGCGGCACGGGGTGAAACGCCGACGGCAGCGCCGTGGTTTGGGAATTCTAGCGCAGTCGCGTGCATTCCAGCGACCGTTGCTGCGCGGCGCCACTGCGCTGCTGTGCCTGGGCCGGTTCGCTGCCGGTGGCCAGCTGCCCTTCCAGCCACCATTGGCCGGCATCACCACTGGCCACCAGGCGCGGCTGGAAGCCGGCGGCCTGCACCGCGGCCATGCGCCGTTCGGCGCCCTCGCGGTTGCGGTACTGGCCCAGCGCAATGGCGTTGGTCTCGTCGCCCTGGCTGATGATGTAGTAGTCGCTCAAGCCGGCGGCGACGATGCGCTTGACCGTGGCCTGCGCGTCATCGCGGCTGGCGGCAGCGGGCAGCAGCACGCGGTAACGGGCACTGCCGCTGGCGGCGGGCTGCTCGCGCAGGCGCACCTGGCTCAGCAGGTTGCCCGCACGGCCCTGTGCGGCGGTGGCAGCGGCGCGGTCGGCGAACGGGCCCAGCGCCAGGCAACGCGGCGGTAAGGCCGGGGCTGCGGGTTTCTCGGCCACCGGTTCGGGCGCTGGCTTGGCGACGGCGGCCAGCGGCTCAGGCGCCTTCACTGGTTCGGCGGGCTTGCTGGGTGCCGGAGGCAACGCCGCTGCCGGCGCAGGTGCAGCGGTCACTGCGGTAGCCGGCGCCGCCTCACGCTCCACCAGTGCTTCAGTGGGTGCCGCTGCCGAGGCCTGCGCGGCCACGGCCGCATCGGTGCCACCGGGCAACCAGCGCAGCTCGGCCACGCCGGTCGGGGGCGGTGGCAACGGCGCGCGCGCGGGTTCATCGCGCAGCAGCCACCAGGTGGCAACACCAAGATTGAGGATCGCCAGCACGACGATCAGGGCACGGGTCAGCATGCGCCGATACTAGCCTGCGGGCTGGTGCACCGCCCAGCGGGCGAGGCCATCCAGCACCAGCGAGGGGTGGTAGTCGGCGCCGTCCAGCAGCGGCATCAGCGCGGGTGCACCACCGCCATGCACCAGCAGCGACGGCATGACGCCCAACAGCGCCTGTGCCTGGCGGGCGCTGCGTTCAACCAGCGCCACGGCGGCACCATCGCAGCCGGAGGCCAGCGCATCGGCGGTGTCGTTGGCGAATTCGCTGTAGTCACCGCCGCTGGCCGGCAGCTGCACCGCGCGCGCGTGCAGCGCCTCGCGCATGGTGGTCGGCGAGGCGGAAATGCGTCCACCGTGATGCTGGCCGTTGGCATCCAGCAGGTCGATGGTCAGCGCGGTGCCGACACCGACCACCAGTACCGGCCGCTGTGCCTTGGCGGCAGCCAGCAGCGCCAGGAAGCGGTCGACACCGAATTTTTCCGGCTTGGCGTAGGCAATGCGTACACCCGCACACTGGGCGCTGGTACGCACCACATGCACGTGCTCGAAGCGGCGCTGCAGCTGATCGAGCATCGCGCTGGTCAGCGACGGCGCGGCGACGCTGGCCACGAACGCGGTGCCGCCACTGGGCAGGCTGTGCGGCGGTTGCCCGGCCATGCCTTCGGCGCCATGCGCCCAGGCCTGCACATCACCGGCACGGTCATCCTGCAACGGCGCGAACTTGAAGCGCGAATTGCCCAGATCGAACAACCAGTCGCTCATGCTTTTCTCACACTGACTTCGCCGGCATGCAGCAGGCGCTCGCGGCCATCGATACGCACGCGCAGCGCGCCATCGTCAGCCAGGCCGAGCGCGGTACCGTGCTGCCATTCGCCATCCAGCTGCACGCGCACTTCGCGCCCGGCCAGCATGTCGAACGCTGCGTAACGCGGCAGGAACGGCGCCAGCCCCTCCCGGTCGAATTCCTCCAGCGCCGGCAGCAGGCGTGCCAGCACCGCGGCCACCACCGTGTTGCGATCCACCGATGCGCCGGCCAGTGTGTCCAGGTCCACCCACGGCTGGGTGATCTGCTCGGCGAAGGCCGGCGGCATGTGCACGTTGATGCCGATGCCGATCACTGCACGCGCCGGGCCGGCGTATTCGCCACCACCCTCGGCGAGCAGGCCCACCAGCTTGCGGCCATCGACCAGCACATCGTTCGGCCACTTCAGCTGCGCCTGCGTATAGCCCAGGTCGTGCAGGGCTTCGGCCACGGCGACGCCGGCAACCAGGCTCAACCCTGCCAAGCGGCCCAGGCCACCCTCGAACAGGCGCAGCACCGACAGATACACATGCGCGGCCAGCGGCGACGCCCAGGTGCGCCCGCGACGGCCACGGCCACCAGTCTGGCGCTCGGCCAACAGGACGCTTACACCGCGCTGGGGCGCGCTGCAGCGCAGCAATTCGGCGTTGGTGGAGTCCACCGTCCAGGCCACCTGCAGGTCGTGCAGCAGTGCTGCGGCCTCCTTGGGCAGGCCGGCGCGGATGGCCCCGGCGTCCAGCAGGTCGACCGGCCGGGTCAGGCCGTAACCCTCGCCTGCGCGCCCTTCAACCTCGACGCCGGCGGCCCTAAGCCCTTGAATTCGCTTCCAAATGGCGGCCCGGGTCTGGCCCAGCTCACGGGCCAGGGCGTCGCCGGACAGGCGACCGGCAGCGAGTTTGGCCAGCAATTGGCGATCGTCCACGGCAGCTTCCACAAGGTCAGGACGGAATTATGCGGGAAACCCGCCAGCGGCGCCCGCCGGCCCCGGTTCCGGCGGGCTTCCAATCTGGCGCCGGGTTCGGGCTAGAATCGGGAACTCACCTTCCCTTAACGTGGATGTCGTCAATGCGCCGTTATGCCCATTGCCTGATCCTGCTGACGATGCCCTTCGCGGCATCTGCCACAGCAGCGCTTGATGACAGCCGTGGCGCCTGCGTCTACTCGGCCAGCGATGCAGCCTCGCAGCGCACACCGACCAACGCGCCGACAGCGACGGCCGCCAAGCCGGCACCGGTACGTCCGGCCGCCGCGACCAGCAGCGGCGGTGGCGGCGACGACGATGTACTGCAGCGCATCCGGGCGCCGAAGTGGCACAGCTACCTTCCGGGTATGTTCCGCTGATCAAGTCGTTGCTGCAGTGGTTGCGGCCCGCGCCGCGACCGATCGAAGACGCACACTGGAACGATGCCTGCCACCGCGCAGCGTGGTTGCGCGGCCTGGACGACGAACGGCATGCACGCCTGCGCGCGCTGACCACGCGCTTCCTGCATGAGAAGACCATTTCCCCGATCGGTTACCTGCAGCTGCAGCCGGCCGATGGCGTGCTGCTGGCTGCACTGTGCTGCCTGCCGCTGCTGGAGTTCGGCGAGGTGGGGCTGGAAGGCTGGTCGCAGCTGATCGTCTACCCCGATGCGTTCCGCGTGCATCGCAGCCATATGGACGCTGCCGGCGTACTGCACGAGTGGGATGACGAGCTGATCGGCGAGTCGTGGGACAGCGGTCCGTTGATTCTTTCGTGGGCCGATGTGCAGGCCGACCTGGCGGCACCGCATGAGGGTTACTGCGTGGCCGTGCATGAAATGGTGCACAAGCTGGATGCGCTCGACGGTGCGATGGACGGCACGCCGCCGTTGCCGCGTGCGTGGCAACGCGAGTGGGCTGCTGACTTCCAGAGATCGTACGACGCGTTCTGTGCGCAGGTGGATGCCGGCGTGGAAACACTGATCGATCCGTATGCGGCCGAGGCGCCGGAAGAGTTCTTCGCGGTGGCCAGCGAGTACCACTTCTCTGCGCCGGACCTGCTGGCCGAAGCGTTGCCGGAGGTGGCTGCGCATCTGCGGCGGTTCTATGGTGAGCCGCCGGCAATGGTCGGGTGATTCATCCGTCCGCCGGGCATGGCCCGGCGCTACCCGAGGGTCCACGTCGACCGGATCGGGTTGCAACGGATCGTTACGGCCCCGGCGGCAGCCGCACTTCGAACCGGGCGCCGCCCAGTTCGCTGGAACGGGACACCTGCAGCTCGCCGCGGTAATCCTTGATCAGGTCCTGCACGATCGACAGGCCGATGCCGTGGCCCTGTACGCGCTCATCGCCGCGCACGCCACGCTGCAGCACCTTGCCGATGTCCTCCGGAGCAATACCCGGGCCATCGTCATCCACTGCCAGCAGCAGGCCGGCGCGACGCGCATTCGGCGCCGGCAACGGTTGCGCGGTCAGCAGCACGCGGCGCTTGGCCCACTTGAACGCGTTCTCCAGCAGGTTGCCCAGCAGTTCCTGCAGGTCACCCGGTTCGCCGTGGAAGCGCGCGGCCGGGTCGATGTCGAATTCGCACAGCACGCCCTTGGACGCGTAGACCTTCTCCAGGCCGCGCACGATTTCCTCGGCGTTGGATTCGATCGGCAGCGGTGCCGAGAACAGCTTGTGCCCCGACGAGGCCGCGCGTGCCAGCTGGTAGGACACCAGGTTGTTCATGCGCTGCAGCTGCACGTCCAGCTCTTCGCGCAGGGCGCCATCGCCGGCGCCGCTGTCCATCTGCGTACGCAGCACCGCAATCGGCGTCTTCAGGCTGTGCGCCAGGTCGGCCAGGGTATTGCGCTGGCGTTCGAGGTTCTCACGCTCGCCCTCGATGAAGGCATTGATGCTGTCGGTCAACGGCTCCAGCTCTCGCGGGTGGCGCTCGCTCATGCGCTCGGTCTCGCCGCGCTGGACCTTGGTCAGTTCGGTGATCACCCGCCGCAACGGGCGCAGGCTCCACTGCAGGATGACCGTCTGCAGCAGCAGCAGGATCAGGCCGATGCCGCCCAGGTAGAACCAGACCCGGCTGCGGAACACGCGCAGCTGCGCACCCAGCGCGCGCGAGTCTTCCATTACGTAGATGGTGTACGGGAATTCGGTGGCCGGGTCGGCGTCGGCATCCCACACCAGGCCCAGACCATAGCGATACACCGAGCCTTGGCTGCCGTCGATCTGGATCATCGGCAGCGGGCCCTCGAAGACTTCCTGGCGCGGGGCCAGCAGGCCACCGCCGACGGTGGGCAGCATCGGGCCTTCGGCGGACATCGAATTGCCCTTGCCGTCGGGCATGACGACCTGCAGGTACAGGCCGCTGCCGGGCACGTCGAAACGCGGATCCGGCGGCTGCTCGCGGATGTACAGCGAGCGGTCGCGGGTGAAGTCGATGCCGGCCGCATAGGCGGTGGCATAGTTCTTCAGGCGCTCGCGCAGGTTCGCCTTCGCCGTATCGGCGAAGGCGGCATCAAGCGCGTAACCGGCCAAGGCCAGGAACGCGACCAGGCCCACGGACGCGGCGAACATCTGGCGCGCCTGCAGAGAGCGCGGCCGCCAGCGTCGGAAGAACCACAGACGGCCGGACATCGTTTATCGCCTGCTGAAGGCCTCAGCCCTCGTTGCGCGGAATCGCGAAGCGGTAGCCACGACCGCGTACGGTCTCGATCGGCTTCAGTTCGCCATCCGGGTCCAGCTTCTTGCGCAGGCGGCCGATGAACACTTCCAGCACGTTCGAGTCACGATCGAAGTCCTGCTGGTAGATGTGCTCGGTGAGGTCGGCCTTGGAGACCAGTTCACCGGCATGCATCATCAGGTACTCCAGCACCTTGTACTCGTAGCTGGTGAGGTCGACATTGCTGCCGGCCACGCTGACGGTCTGCGCTGCCAGATCCAGGGCCACCGGGCCGCATTCCAGGGTCGGCTTGCTCCAGCCGGCGGCGCGGCGCAGCAGCGCGTTGACGCGGGCCAGCAACTCTTCCACATGGAACGGCTTGACCAGGTAATCGTCGGCGCCCTGCTTCAGGCCCTCGACCTTGTCCTGCCAGCTCGAACGCGCGGTCAGGATCAGCACCGGGAACTTCTTGCCTTCGTCGCGCAGGGCCTTGATCAGCTCCATGCCCGACATCTTGGGCAAGCCGAGGTCGATGATGCCGACGTCGAACGGCACTTCGCGGCCCATGTACAGGCCTTCTTCGCCGTCCTGCGCTGCATCGACGGCAAAACCTTCGCGCTTGAGCCGGGCTGCCAGGGTCTCACGCAGCGGGGCTTCGTCTTCGACCAGAAGGATACGCATGAACTCTCCCTAGTGTGCTGGGTGCGGCCCGGAGGCCTGTGGGTACGGGTTGATAGCGACAACTATCCCTGTTCAGGGGTTATCGCCGCGTAGTGATGACATATCCGACCGCGGCGTGCGCGGTTGTGAACGTGCAGGGGCGGGGTCGTCCATGTAGCGGACCCGACCGCGGTCGTCCATGTATTTGACCCGGTTGATGTCACGACCATCGAACGGCACACGCTCGGCACCCAGGATGTGGCCACCGGTGGTGCGCTGCACGCGGCGCACGGCATCGGACAGCGACCGCTCGTTGCTGGCGCCACGGCCTCCGCGCTCCATCATTTCTGCGCGCCCCTGTTCCCGCTGCGGGTCCTGCGCCAGCGCTGAAGACAGCGGGGCAGCCGCCAGGACCACGCAGGTGGCCAGGGCAATACAGCGGTGGAAGGGAGCGGAAGACATCGATGCGATCCTAGCCGAGCACGGCGATTCGTTCAAAAGTCGTAAATCCGGGCACCGGAATGGAACCCGGCGTTTTACAGATCTTTACAAATCTTTTGCAAATTCTTGGTTTCGGGCAGTGAATCCGGTCTGAACTTTTCCAGATGTTCCAGGCCGTTGTTCAGCTAAGTGAACATTCGGGACCAAACCACCGCCCTTGTCAAGTCAGGAATGTGACTGACGTCACGCGGCGGCGCGATCGGCTTCGCGTTCGGTGACGGACAGCGCCTGCTCGACCAGCCTCCAATCGGCACCGGGGCGATGGGCGCCCTCGCTCAGCACCTGGCGGAATGCGCGGCCACCGGGCTGTCCGTGGAACAGGCCGAGGATGTGGCGGGTGATGTGCTTGAGGGCCAGGCCCTCGCCCAAGCGGGCTTCGATGTACGGGCGCAGGGCGCGCAGCAGCTCGCCGCGCGGACGCAGCGGCGCGCCGGTCTGCAGCGCTTCCAGCTGATGCAGCAGGTAAGGGTCGTGGTAGGCCGCGCGGCCCAGCATCACGCCATCGACGTGCGCGGCCTGCGCCTGCACCGCCTCGATGCTGGCCAGGCCACCATTGAGCACCACCGGCAGTGCCGGGCGCTCCTGCTTCAGCCGGTAGGCCCAGTCGTACTTCAACGGCGGAACCTCGCGGTTCTCCTTCGGCGACAGGCCCTTCAGCCAGGCGTTACGGGCGTGCACCACCACCATCGCGGCGCCGGCCTTGACCTGGCGGTCGACGAAACTGGCGAATACCTCGTAGTTGTCGTCCTCGTCCACGCCCAGGCGGCATTTCACCGTTACCGGGATGTCCACCGCCTCGACCATGGCCGACACGCATTCGGCCACCAGCACCGGCTCGCGCATCAGGCAGGCACCGAAACGCCCGGCCTGCACGCGGTCGGACGGGCAGCCGCAGTTGAGGTTGACCTCGTCGTAGCCCCAGTCGGCGGCGATGCGCGCGGCCTGCGCCAGCAGGGCCGGATCGCTGCCACCGAGCTGCAGTGCCAGCGGCTGTTCGCTGGCATCGAAACCGAGCAGGCGCTGGCGATCGCCATGGATGACCGCATTGGCGTGCACCATTTCGGTGTACAGCCGCGCACCCGGCGCCAGCAGGCGGTGGAACACCCGGCAATGGCGGTCCGTCCAGTCCATCATGGGGGCGACGGACAGGCGCAGGGAATCAGCGTAACGGGCGGTGGCGGACGTCATCGGGCGGTTGATCGTGGAGACTGGCATTGCCAGTGAGATCAATAGTTTACACCGCTCGGCTGAATGCGCCCGCGCTGGCCCGGATAGGACTGCCTCCTCTCCGTGCCAACTGACTACCTACCTTCAAAGCTCCTGCGGGCGTTCGGGTTCAACCACCGGGGCATGCATCTCATAGTCTGTCTGCTTCCAGCCACCGCCGCCGCTCCCCGACACCCACTGAAAAGTCCAAGTCTCGATGAAGCCGCCAGGCAATTGGTTGGTAATGGTGATTCTCTCGCCGGGCGCACCCGACGCAGGCAGCGGGACGGGAGGCATCGCGGCCGCTCGAGCCAGGGCGCCGTTTCCGACCCGGCGCTGGCGCACGGTCAGGGTTCCCGGCTCCATCACCCGACGGTCGGCGTCGGGCAGGCCGTCCAGCCAACGGATGATCGCCGCAGCTTCGTGTGTGCCCGCCGGATGATGTGACACGCGCTCGACGAACGCCGCCGAAGGCCCAGCACCGGCAACTTCCGGCATTGCGGCCAAGCCGAGGGCCAGCAGAAGTACGAGGAGAAGAGATTCTTTGTTGCATGCTGCCACTGTTCGTTCCTTGATGGTATGCGCCAATGCACACGGCCAGCATCTGCGGGTCAAGGACATCGCTCCATCAGGAAAGTTGCAGTTCTACACGCGGCAGCCTCAATGCCCCCCGCCCTTGCCACCCACCTGCTCGATCAACGTCTGGCTGGCCGCATTGAGGCCCACCACCGTCACCTCGGCGCCGTGCGCGGCCAGCTTTTCCTGCGCCCGCTCCAGCGCGGCCACGGCGGTCAGGTCCCACAGATGGGCGTCGCGTAGATCAATCTGCACCTTCGCTGCTACGTGCTGGTAATCAAATGCCGCACCCAGCTGCCCGGCGGAGGCGAAGAATACCTGGCCGCGCACGCGGTAGACCTGCGCATCGCCCGTATCTTCCCGCTGCACATCCAGCATGCGCCCTACCTTGCGCGCAAAGAACAGCGCCGACAGCAGCACGCCACTGAGCACGCCCTTGGCCAGGTCGTGGGTGGCCACGGTAACCACCACGGTCAACAGCATCACCGCCGACGAGCTGCGTGGATGCGTGCGCAGGTCGCGCAGCGAGCGCCAACTGAAGGTACCGATGCTGACCATGATCATCACCGCCACCAGCGCCGCCATCGGAATCTGCCGCACCAGATCGCTGCCGTACACCACCAGCACCAGCAGCAGCACGCCGGCCACCAGGCAGGACAGGCGGCCTCGCCCACCGGAGGTCACGTTGATCACCGACTGGCCGATCATCGCGCAGCCGGCCATGCCACCGAGGAAGCCGGTGACCGTGTTGGCCAGGCCCTGGCCGACGCACTCGCGGTTGCGCTCACTGGGCGTCTCGGTGATGTCCTCGACGATCTGCAGGGTCATCATCGATTCGAGCAGGCCGACCACCGCCAGCGTGGCTGACACCGGCAGCAGGATGCGCAGCGTTTCCCAGGTGAAGGGCACCTCAGGGATGAAAAAGTGCGGCAGGCTGTCGGGCAGCTGGCCCATGTCGCCCACGCTGCGCACATCGATGCCGAAGCCGATGACCACGGCGGTGAGCACGATGATCGCCACCAGCGGCGAAGGCACTGCGCGGGTGATGCGCGGCAACAGGTAGATGATCGCCAACGCGGCAGCGCACAGCACGTACACGGTGGGGCCGCGGCCGATCAGCTCGGGCATCTGCGCCAGGAAGATCAGGATCGCCAACGCGTTGACGAAGCCGGTGATGACCGAGCGCGAGACGAAGCGCATCAGCGAGCCCAGCTTGAACACGCCGGCCAGCACCTGCAGCAGGCCGGCCAGGATGCTGGCGGCAAACAGGTACTGCAGGCCGTGGTCCTTGACCAGGTCGACCATCACCAGCGCCATCGCGCCGGTGGCGGCAGAGATCATGCCAGGGCGGCCGCCTGCAATCGCAGTGATGACGGCAATGGAGAATGCAGCGTACAGGCCGACCTTGGGGTCGACGCCGGCGATCAGCGAGAACGCGATGGCTTCGGGAATCAGCGCCAGGGCGACGACGGTGCCGGACAGCAGATCACCACGGAGGTTGCCGAGCCATTGCTGGCGCAGGGGGTAAGACGTTTGCATGGGAAAACTCCGCGCACACGCGGGCGAGGCCACGTGGCGCTGCAGTGGAAAGACGCGGGTTCCTGCGCCGGTTGGGCCGGCTGCCGAGAGGCGGCAAGGGTCAGGGTGGCGTGATCACTGCAGTGCGTCGTCGGGGGAGCGTGGAAGGGCCGCAGTCTACGGGAACATCCGCCGCCGGGGTAGCGAAGGCGCCTTCTGGAAGCAGCGGAGCATGGCTGCGCTCTACAATCGCGGCATGACCACTGACCGACCGCACTTCTTCAACCCGGCAACCGAGCAGGGTGTGCTGCGGCTGTCCATTGCCGCTTCGCTGCTGCTGGCGGCTGCCGCAGTGGTGTTTGGCCTGCTGGCCAATTCATCGCTGATCATCTTCGATGGCATCTACGGCCTGATCGACGTGGTGATGACGTGGCTGTCGCTGCTGGTTGCACGGTTGATCGCACTGTCCACCCAGACCGATGCGTTGCAGTCACGCCTCAACCAACGCTTCACCATGGGCTTCTGGCACCTGGAACCGATCGTGCTGGGAGTGAGCGGTACGCTGATGATCGGCGCAGCGCTGTATGCCCTGGTCAATGCAGTCGATGCACTGATGTCAGGTGGGCGGCAGATCGCACTTGGCCCTGCGATCATCTTTGCGGCACTGTCGATCGTGGCCGAAAGCGCGCTGGCCTGGTTCGTGCTGCGTGCCAACCGGCGCATCGGCTCGGAGTTCATCGCGCTGGATGCGAAGAACTGGGTGATCGCCGCGAGCATGTCGGCCTGCTACCTGGCGGCCTTCCTCGGCGGCGTACTGGTCCACGGCACCTCATGGGCCTGGGTGGGGCCGTACATCGATCCGGCCATCCTCGCCTTCGTCTGCGTGCTGGTGATGATCGCGCCATTGGGCACGGTGCGGCGCGCGCTGGCCGGGATCCTGCTGGTCACCCCGCCCGAGCTGCAGGCGCATGTGGATGCGGTGGCGCGGGCAATCGTTGCAAAGCATGGCTTCGTCGAACACCGCAGCTACGTGGCGCAGGTGGGCCGGGGCGAGCAGATCGAGCTGTTCTTCGTGGTGCGCGAGGACGACCCGCCGCGGCCCCTGCTGGAATGGGATCACCTGCGTGACGAGATCGGCGATGCGCTGGGCGAATCGTCGCCGGACCGCTGGCTGACCATCATGTTCACTACCGACCGGGAATGGACGATCTAGGCTGACAGGACGATCAATCAAGTTTTTCGGATTTTTTGCAACCAAACGTGTGCAGGATCCGGGCAAAGTAGGCTCCAACGTACTACCCACCCACTGACCAGGAGCATCCCGATGTCCATCGAAAAGGTTCTGTACACCGCCCAGGCCACCTCCACCGGCGGCCGTGAAGGCCGTTCCGTCTCGTCCGACAACGTGCTGGACATCCAGCTGTCGACCCCGCGCGAGCTGGGTGGCGCTGGCGGCCCCGGCACCAACCCGGAACAGCTGTTTGCTGCCGGCTATTCGGCCTGCTTCCTGGGCGCACTGAAATTCGTCGCCGGCCAGGCCAAGGTCGCGCTGCCGGCCGACACCACCGTGACCGGCAAGGTTGGCATCGGCCAGATCCCGACCGGTTTCGGCATCGAAGCCGAGCTGACCATCAACGTGCCGGGCGTGCCGCGCGAGCAGGTGGAAGAACTGGTGCAGAAGGCGCACATCGTCTGCCCGTACTCCAACGCAACCCGCGGCAACATCGACGTGACGCTGGTCGTTGCCTGATGCGGTGATGCCGGCCAGCGGCCGGCACTACCAAGCGGCTGGGCAAAAAAATGGGCGGATGCCGGTCGCAACCGGGCATCCGCCCATCCCACCTCGGGTGGGCCCCGGCACGTGGCCGGGGACGCATTCGCTTTCTGTAGTGCCGAGCATGGGCTCGGCACTACACGGTCGGCGCGCATCCATCCTTCTGGAGGAGAGCCCCCTTGTTGTTCAAGGGGGTGCGCCAACGGCGCGGGGATAACGTGGAATGCGCGGACCGGCGACCAGTTACCGGTCGCTGGTGATGAGCTGCACGACGCTGGAGAAGTCCAGCTTGCCGCGGCCGGCCTGGTGGTTCATCGAGTACAGGTTGCGGGCCACTTCGCCCAGCGGGATCGAGGCGCCGACGCTCATCGCCGCCTCCACCGCCAGGCCCATGTCCTTCAGCATCAGATCGCTGCCGAAGCCGCCGCTGTAACCGCGCGACGCCGGCGCGTTTTCCAGCACGCCCGGCCACGGGTTGCACACTTCGGTGGCCCAGCTGCGGCCGGTGCTGACCGCCATCATCTGCGACAGCACTTTCGGGTCCAGCCCGTGCGCCACGCCCAGGGCGATGGCTTCGCCGGTGACGGCCATGATCACGCCCAGCGCCATGTTGTTGCACAGCTTGGCGACCTGGCCGGCGCCACTGGCGCCCACATGGAAGATGTTCTTGCCCATCGCCTGCAGCACCGGGCGGGCGCGTTCAAGCGCGTCCTCTTCGCCACCGACGATGAAGGTCAGCGTGCCGGCCTGTGCGCCGGCAGTGCCACCGGACACCGGTGCGTCGATCATCTGCAGGCCACGTGCGGCGGCCGCTTCGGAGACCTTGCGCGCACTGGCCGGGGCAATCGTGCTGCAGTCGATGACCAGCGCACCGGCGGGAATCGCGGCAAGGATGCCGTCATCCCCCAGGTACACACTTTCAACGTGGCGGCTGGCCGGCAGCATCGAGATCACCACCTCGGCCTCGGCCAGGGTCTCGCGTGCCGATGCCGCGGCGCTGGCACCCGCGTCGACCGCCGCCTGCACCGCGGCAGGCACCAGATCGAACACACGTACGGTGTGGCCGTTCTTGACCAGATTGGCGGCCATCGGGCCACCCATGTTGCCCAAACCAATGAATGCAACGCGGCTCATGCAAGGCTCCTTTCAGCGACAGGGGTACCCAGGTCGGCCAGCGGATGTGCGGCATCGGCCCAGGGAGAAGCGAAGAACGTATCGGCCCATGCGCGGTCGGCCTCGGCCAGCGTGGCCGGGTTCCACGAGGGATTGCGGTCCTTGTCGATCAGCAGCGCGCGGATGCCTTCAGCAAAATCACCATGCGCAGCGCAATGCAGGGCGGTGATGTATTCCAGCCGGTACACGCTGGCCAGATCCTGGCCAGCGCTGCGGCGCTGCAGTTCGAAGGCCAGCCGTGCCGAACCCGGCGCACCGGCGGCAAGGGTCTTCTGTGCGGCCTGCAGCCACGCGTCATCGGTCTGCAGGGTGCTGATGCGTTCGACGATGGCGGCCAGATCATCGCCTGCGCACAGCGCATCGACCTGCGTAGCGTTGGCCAGCAGCGGGCCGGTAGCCGCATCGCTGGCAAACGACAGCAGCAGCTGTGACAGGCGCTCGTGGTTGCGTGCGGCATCGGTCGACCACGCGACCTGCAGCAGCGCGTCGAACACCGCACTGCGGCGTTCCTCGGCCACATGCACGTCAGCCAGGCCGGCATAGATCGCATCGCCCGGGTTGAGCAGCGCACCGGTCAGGGCAAGGAACAGGCCACCGTTGCCCGGCACGCGCGGCAGCAGCCAGCTGCCACCCACGTCAGGGAACAGGCCCACGGTGATTTCCGGGAAGGCCAGCTTGGAGCGCTCGCTGACAACGCGATGGCTGGCGCCGGACATCAGGCCGATGCCGCCGCCCATCACGATGCCGTGGCCCCAGCACAGGATCGGCTTGGCGTAGGTATGGATCAGGTAGTCGACGCGGTACTCGACGTCGAAGAACTCGGCGGCGTAGTCGTTCCCGCGGATATCGCTTTGGCCGGCGTCGCGGTAGGCACGCATGCTCTGGTACAGGCTGTGCAGGTCACCGCCGGCGCAGAACGCCTTCTCACCGGCGCCCTGCAGCACCACCATGGCGATGGCATCATCGTCGGCCCAGGCGTTCAACTGCTGCAACAGCAGGTGCGCCATCGGCAGCGAGAAACCATTGAGCGTGCGCGGGGCGTTCAGCGTGGCGATGCCGATGCGCGTGCCGTTACCGGCCACCCGCTCTTCGAACAGCACCGGTGCTTGCTCGGCAACGGTGTCGGTGGTCATGCGTTTTTCCACTGCGCGGCGCGCTTTTCAAGGAAGGCACTCACTCCCTCGACCTGGTCGGCGGTGTCGAACAGATCGACGAAGGCCTCGCGCTCGGCCACCAGCGCCGACGCATGGGTGCCGGTGCGCGTGGACTGCACCAACGTCTTGCAGGCGGCAATGCTGGTCGGGCTCTGCTTGCCGGCCTTCTTCGCCCATTCCAGTGCCAGCACCTTGGCTTCGCCCTTGCCGACCTTTTCCTCGGCAAGGCCAATCCGCACGGCGGTTTCGGCGTTGATGCGCTCGCCGAGCAGGATCATGCGCTTGGCCCAACCCTCGCCGACCAGGCGCGGCAGGTTCTGGGTGCCACCGGCGCACGGCAGCAGGCCGACGGTGGCCTCCGGCAGCGCAACCTGGGCATGGTCTTCGATGATGCGCAGGTCGCAGGCCAGCGCGCATTCCAGGCCGCCACCCATGGCATAGCCGTTGATCGCAGCGATCGACACGCCACGGAAACCGGACAGCGCTTCGAAGGCTTCGCCGAAACGGCGTGCTGCTTCGCGTGCGGCAGCCTTGTCGCCGGAGGCGAACTGGTTGAGGTCGGCACCGGCGGAGAAGAACTTCTCGCCGTCGCCGGTGATCACCAGCGCGTAGATGTCGCGGTCTGCATTGAGCGCGCCCACCAGGTCGCGCAGCGCCGACAGGCTGTGCACGGTCCAGGTATGCGCCGGCGGGTTGTGCAGGGTGACCACGGCGGTGTGGCCATCGGCCTCGACCTTCAGGCCCACGTGCTCCTGGGTACGCCAATCCTTCATCGCAGTTCCTCTTCGGTGTTGAGCAGGTGACGGGCAACGATCACCCGCATGATCTCGTTGGTGCCTTCCAGGATCTGGTGCACGCGGCTGTCGCGCAGCAGGCGCTCGATCGGATATTCACGGATGTAGCCGTAGCCGCCGTGGATCTGCAGGGCTTCGTTGCAGATGTTGAAGCCGGCATCGGTGGCAAAACGCTTGGCCATCGCGCACCACACGTTGGCATCGCTGGCACCGGCATCGAGCTTGCGCGCAGCGGTATGCACCATCTGCCGCGCGGCAACCAGCTGGGTGACCATGTCGGCCAGCTTGAACTGCAGCGCCTGGAATTCGGACAACGCCTTGCCGAACTGGCGGCGCTCGCCCATGTAGCGGCGTGCGGCATCCAGCGCGCCCTGCGCAGCACCCAGCGAGCACGCGGCGATGTTGATGCGGCCACCATCGAGCCCCTTCATCGCCAGCTTGAAGCCGCCGCCTTCCTCTCCCAGAAGGTGGCTGACCGGTACGCGGACGTTTTCGAAGGTGATGCCGCGGGTGGGCTGGCTGTTCCAGCCCATCTTCTCTTCCTTGCGGCCATAGCTGATGCCCGGCAGGTCGGCCGGCACCGCGATCGCGCTGACCCCGCCTGCACCGGCACCGCCGGTACGTGCCATCACCACCAGCAGCTCGGTGGCACCGGCGCCGGAAATGAAGGCCTTGGCGCCATTCAACACGTAGAAATCGCCATCGCGCACGGCGGTGGTCTTCAGCGAGGCCGCGTCCGAACCGGCGCCCGGCTCGGTCAAGCAGTACGAGGCCAGCTTGCTGCCAGAAGACAGGTCATTGCCCCACGCGTCGCGCAGCGCCGGCTGGCCCCACGTGGAGACCATCCACGAAGCCATGTTGTGGATGCTGATATAGGCCGCAGTCGACGGGTCGACGTTGGCGAGCTCCTCGATGACGACGGCGGCGTCCAGTCGGCTCAGGCCGCTGCCGCCCACTTCCGGGTCCATGTACAGACCGCAGAAGCCCAGTTCACCGGCCTTGGCGATCGCCTCGCGCGGAAAGATGCCCTCCGCATCCCATCGCGCGGCGTGCGGCGCCAGTTCGGCCTGTGCGAAGTCACGCGCCGCTTCGCGGTACGCCTGCTGCGCTTCTTCCTGTTCCGTCGTCATCGAGTGGCTCATGGCTGCTCCCTGCGGTTACTTCAGGCTGATCGTGGTGTTGACGCCGTGGCTCAGCGTCTCGTCATCGAACCAGCGCGCGGTGACGGTCTTGGTCTGCGTGTAGAACAGCACCACCTGCTTGCCGTACGGACCCAGATCGCCCAGCTTGGAGGCGCGCGAACCGGTGAACGAGAACAGCGGCACCGGCACCGGAATCGGCACGTTGATGCCGACCTGGCCGACGTCGATGTCTTCCTGGAAGCGGCGTGCTGCGGCGCCGGACTGGGTGAACAGCGCGGTGCCGTTGCCGTTCGGGTTGCTGTTGACCAAGGCGATGGCCTCATCCAGCGTTTCCGCTTCGAGGATGACCAGCACCGGCCCGAAGATTTCTTCCTGGTAGATGCGCATGTCGGTGGTGACACCGGCAAAGATGGTCGGGCCGACGAAGTTGCCCTTCTCGAAGCCATCGACCTGCGGCTTGCGGCCATCGAGCACCAGCTTGGCGCCCTGCTCCACGCCCGACGCGATCAGGCCTTCGACACGCTCACGCGCGCTGCAGGAAATGACCGGGCCGACGTCGGTGCCGGCGACCGTGCCACCGCTGACCTTCAGGGTCTTGGCCTTTTCGACCAGGTCCTGCACCCAATCGCGTGCTTCGCCGACCAGCACCAGGGTAGAGGCGGCCATGCAGCGCTGGCCCGCCGCACCGAAGGCCGCGCCGACCATCGCATTGAGGGTCTGCTCCTTGTTGGCGTCCGGCAGCACCACGGCGTGGTTCTTGGCGCCCATCATGCACTGCACGCGCTTGCCGGCCAGCGAGGCGCGGTTGTACACGTGGGTACCGACGCGGGTGGAACCGACGAACGACACCGCCTTGATGTCCGGGTGGTCGCAGATGGCGTTGACCACTTCCTCGCCACCGTGCACGACGTTCAGCACGCCCTTGGGAATGCCCGCTTCCAGCGCCAGTTCGACCAGGCGCATGGTGACCATCGGGTCCTGCTCGGACGGCTTGAGGATGAAGGTGTTGCCGGTGGCAATGGCCATCGGGAACATCCACAGCGGAATCATCGCCGGGAAGTTGAACGGGGTGATGCCTGCGCACACGCCCAGCGGCTGCATGATCGAGTAGGTGTCCACGCCGTTGGCCACGTTGTTGGCCAGTTCGCCCAGCTGCAGGTTGCCGATGGCGGCCGCGTGCTCGACCACTTCCAGGCCGCGGAACACATCGCCTTCGGCGTCCGGCAGGGTCTTGCCCTGTTCGGCGGTGAGGATGTGCGCCAGCTCGCTCATGTTTTCGCGGATCAGCTGCTGATACTTCAGGAAGATGCGCGCGCGGGTACCGATCGGGGTCTTGCGCCAGGTCTTGAAGGCTTCCTTGGCGGCAGCCACGGCGGCATCGACTTCACCCGTGGTGGCGAACGGCACCTGGGCCAGCACGTCCTGGGTGGCCGGGTTGATCACGTCCTGCCAGTGGGAGGTGGCCGATTCAACGAACTGGCCATCGATCAGCATGCGGATACGGGGCGCTGCAACAGTCATGACGACAATCCACGGGGTGCGAAAGATACTTGGCATTATTCACAGGCCACGCCTCGATTTCCGGCCTGAATCCGCTTAATCTGGCCAATGCCCGCCACGATTCCTGTTAATCCTGTGAATTATTCAGCCCCCCAGCGCCAGCTCGGCCTGCGTCTGCTGCGCCTGCGCGAGCAGCGCGGCTACAGCCAGGCCGACCTTGCCCGCGCCCTGGGGCTGTCGGCCAGCTACCTGAACCAGATCGAGCGCAACAAGCGCCCGCTGACGCCTGCGGTGCAGAAGAAGCTGGGCGAGGTGTTGGGCGATGTTTCCACCCTGTTCGACGACGATGAGCCCGCCGCGCTACAGGAGTCGCTGGGCGAGACCCTGCGCGATCTGGGCCTGGCTGACGTCAGCGCCACCGAACTGCGCGCGCTGGCCGGCAACCTGCCGCAGGTCAGCCGCGCGCTGCTGGACCTGCATCGCCGCCACCTGGCATTGCGCGAGCATGCCGCCGCGCTGGAGTTCCAGTTGGGCGAGCCGGGCGCGGGCAGCACGTTGCCGGCCGGCGACCAGGTGCGCGAGTTCTTCAACCGCATGCACAACCACATCCCCGAGCTGGACGAACTGGCCGAGCAGTTGTTCGCCGAATGGGGGCTGGCGCCGGGACACGTGGCGCCACGGCTGCGCCAGCTGCTGGCCGACCGTCACGGGGTGCTGGTGGAAGTGGCTGCGCTGCAGGCCGGGCGCGAGAAGCGCCAGTACGATGCCGGCAGCCGTACGCTGTGGCTGCCCGACTACCTGGAGCCGGGCCAGCAGGCGTTCCAGATGGCGGTCGAGCTGGCGCTGCGCGGCTACCTGCCGCAGATCGATGCGGTGATCGCGCGCACCGGCTTCACCGACGAGGCCCGCATCGCACAGGCGCGTATCGGCCTGTCCAACTATTTCGCCGGTGCGCTGGTGATGCCGTACATGCGTTTCCTGCGCGCGGCCGAGGCCAGCGGTTATGACATCGAGCTGCTGGCGCATCAGTTCGGTGTGGGATTCGAGGCGGTCTGCCATCGGTTGAGTACGCTGGCACGCCGCAGTGCGCCGGGGCTGCCGTTCTTCTTCATCCGCGTGGACCGCGCCGGCAACGTGTCCAAACGCCACTCGGCCACCGATTTCCACTTCTCGCAGGTGGGCGGTTCCTGCCCTTTGTGGATCGTCTACGAGGCCTTCAACCAGCCCGGACGCATCCTTACCCAGACCGCGCGCATGCCCGATGGTCGCCGCCATTTCTGGCTGGCACGACAGGTCAGCAGCGGCCCGGTCGGCCACGGCCAGCCACGCAAGACCTTCGCGGTGGCACTGGGGTGTGACCTGCAGCATGCCGATCGGCTGGTGTATTCGCTGGGGTTGGACGTGCAGAGCCCGGGCAATTCGGTGTCGATCGGGCCGGGCTGCCGGGTGTGCCCGCGCGAGGACTGCATGCAGCGCGCGTTTACCCAGTTGCCGGGGCGGTAGGGGGCGGTCCGGCAGGGCTGCGCCCTGCACCTGCTTCAATCCAAGGCAACAGCAAAAGCAACAGCGGGCATTCCGTGGGATGGCGGGGTGGGTCCGATTGCGGGGGACGCTGCAAGTCCCCCGCCGGGGCCCAGCCCAGCCGCTGGCGGCTGGGCGTTCGGGCGCTTGCGAAGCAGTGCTTCGCAAGCAAAGCGCCCTCACCCATGTAAGCTCGGTCGCCGCATCCATGCGGCTCACGCCCCCGCAACCGAACCCACCCCGCCTTCGACAGGTTCCCGCGACTGTTGGAACCTGCTGCTGATGGTGGGTGCCGACCGGTTGGTCGGCACCGGGGTCAGAGCCCGTTGCGACGCAACGGGCTCTGACCCCATCTGGATATCCGCTCTGGTAGGTGCCAACCTTGGTTGGCACGCTCTGGCCGTGCGCGAAATGCATCCACGCGTGGCGTGGCTCTACTAGTCCCAGAACACGGTCAGCACGCGATGGCCTTCCGAGGGCATGGGTGCGTCGATGTGTTTGCCGTACGGCCAGCCTTCGCCGACGCCGTCGCATTCCAGACCCCGCAGCCAGCCTTCCACGGTTGCGGCGTCGGCGCGGGTCAGCACGTGCACGTTCTCTGCGGCAGGCCATTCACTGTCGTCTTCCAATGCACTGCCCCAGTCCTGGTGCAGGCCCACGTAGACACCTTCCACTTCGGGCTTTTCGGCAATCACGGCCAGTCGTGCATACAGCTCGGCAATCGGCGGGCGGCCGTACCCCCACTGGTTCGGTGCGATGCATTCTTCGAAATCATTGCCTTCGAAATACGCGGCCAGCGGCACCACCGGCAGGTGCTCCGGATCACGGGCGTCGAGTCGTTCAAGCAGGTCCAGCAGTTGCTGACGGGCGGACATGGGGCGTTCCTTGCAGTGGGGGGCAGCGATTGTATCCACCACGGTCAGTAGATCGGCGTGACCTTCATCTGCGGCAGCGGGCGTGGTGCGCCATCGGTCAGGTCCGGGCCGAGGTCTTCCCAGCTGCGCCCCTGCTCCACCATCTGCGCCCACAGCTGCTGCGACCCACGACGCTTGTCTTCCGAACCCAGCTTGTACGACGGCGGCGGCGGCGTGCCGGTGGCCACCATCGCATAGGCCGCGCGATAGGCCAGCACCTGCTGCGCCGGATCATCGGTGCGCGCTATTTCCAGCGTGTAGCGCTGGTAAGCCGAGGCCAGGTTGCGCCAACGGATCCAGTAATGGTTCTCGAACGAGAACGAACAGAAGCGCGCACCGGCCAGGCTGCCCTTGTCGGCGATGCGGGTCAGCACCTCCTGTGGCATGTCCAGGTTCATGCCACCCTCGTCGCCCTGCAGGCTCACATGCACGATGCGGTCGCGATACCCCGGCGCACGCGCCTGCAGCAGGTCGCGCCAGTTCTGCATGGTGGCCACCACCGCGAACAGGAAACGGCCCAGCTCACCGGCCGCCAGCGGCGTGGCGATGGACTGGTAATGCCGCTGCCATCCATGCCGGTTCTCGGTGGGCAGGAACACCGAGCGTTCCAGCGCCTGGCGGCTGTCGCCCTCGCGCTCCACCGGTTCGGGGCGTTGCGGATAGACCAGGTTGATGGCAAAGGTCGGCCAGCGCGGCATCGCCGCGTCGAACAGGTGGATGGGGAAATTGCTGCTGATGCCGCCATCGGAAAACCAGCAGATGCGGAAGGCGGTGATGACGGGGCCGCAGGACTGGCCGGCACTTGTCAGCCCTTCCATGCTGTCGGCCACGTTCTGCCCGCCCTCATCTGCAGCCGTCGACGTCGGCTCGCAGCGACGTTCGCGACGCGAGGGCTCATGCAGCGGCACCGCGCTGATCAGCAGCGGGAAGCTGAGGCTCATGCGCGTGGCCACCAGTACCGGCAGCGACGCACCCTGCGGCAGATGGTAGTAGTTGCGGCCTTCAACCTCGCGCGGTGGGCCGGCACGGTCGACCATCCACTGCACCACACTGGCCGGGAACAGCTGCTCGAACTCCTCGCGCAGGAACCAGAACTGCGCCCCACCCAACGGCAGCGTGCGCGGTTCGTTATGCGATACGCAGGTGGTGATCATCTGCAGGGTGATCGCATGCGGGCTGTCCGGTTCGCCTGCATAGCGCGGCGCGTCGTGCAGGTCGGCGAAGGTCAGCGGTGCATCCATCGGCTTGCCCGACAGCTGTTGCAGGCTTTCATGCAGCCACTCGGTCAGCGCCGGCCTGCCTGCATTCCGGCTAAGCCCGCTGCACAGGCCCAGCAGGTTGCGCCGCGCCACCCGGGCCACGCGCAGCGCAGCGGCGGCCACGCCCGCGCCGTAGGCGCACAGCAGCGACGGCAGCAGGGTCGCGGCCACGCCGCTCCAGCCACCGCCCCACCAGCCCAGGCCGAGCAGCAGTGCCAGCGACACCAGCACTTCCAGCGGCGCGATCTGGAACACCGCGATGGCCAGGCACAGCAGCTTGCGTGGCCAGCCGGCGTTGCCGGTCAGCACCACCAGCAGCCGATACGCAGCGCGCGCGCCGGCGGCGGGCTGGAACAGTCTGTAGATGAAACCGCGCCGCGACAGCTGCGCCGACACCGCCGACAGGCCGCCATAGCCGGCGTCGCCAGGCAGCTGTTCGCCCCGTTGCTGGCGCCTGTCACCGTATGCCGCAGCGGCCGCCACGGCAGCGGCGATCGCGCCGGCCGAGGTGCCACCGATGCTCTTGAAGCGGTATTCGCGGGCCAGTGCGAGCACCGCGTTGGGATACACGATACCGCTGGTGATGCCGCCTTTCATGACCAGATCGCAGTACTTCGCCGCCACGAGCCACCTCCCGTCTGTCGGTGCCCAGTATGGCAAGAGGCACTCTCACAGCCTGAGAAACGCGACACAGCCCTGCGTTTTCATCGGCCCTTGACCATTGCCGCCAACGCGTCCACCGTGGGCACGCCGAAGGTATCCCTGCCGTGGCTTCGATGGCGGCAGGGATTTGAACGGGAATCCGGTGAAGGCGCCTCACGCGCCCATTCCGGAGCTGCCCCGCAGCGGTGAATGGAAACGAATCCTGCCAACAGCACTGGGCTCGCGCCTGGGAAGCGGCAGGTAGTAGGTGGGCCAGCCGGCCCGTGTCCATCAGCCCGAATACCGGCCCCGGCCGGGGGACACGACCGTCCCCCTGACTCGACCTGGAATCTCCGCGGGGAGGTTGCCGGGGCCGTCGTCGTCCTGCGCGTGCAGGCGATGTGGCCGCGCGCGTCCTGTTCACGGTTTCCGTCCAGACCTGCTGCCCACGCCCAGATGCACCCGACGATGACCGAGCTCCAACGCCCCACCCTGACCCTTCCCGACAACGGCCAGCGCCTGTTGCTGCACTCGTGCTGTGCGCCATGCTCGGGCGAAGTGATGGAGGCGATCACCGCCTCCGGGATCGACTACGCGATCTTCTTCTACAACCCCAACATCCATCCGGTGAAGGAATACGAGCTGCGCAAGCAGGAGAACATCCGCTTCGCCGAACAGCACGGCATCCCCTTCATCGACTGCGACTACGACACCGACAACTGGTTCAGCCGTGCGCGTGGCATGGAGAACGAACCCGAGCGTGGCATCCGCTGCACCATGTGCTTCGACATGCGCTTCGAGCGCACCGCGCTGTACGCGCACGAGCACGGCTACGACACCATCAGCTCCTCGCTGGGCATCTCGCGCTGGAAGAACATGGCGCAGATCAACGACTGTGGTATTCGCGCCGCCTCGCGCTACGAAGGCCTGCAGTACTGGGACTACAACTGGCGCAAGGGCGGTGGTGCCAGCCGCATGATCGAGATCAGCAAGCGCGAGCAGTTCTACCAGCAGGAGTACTGTGGCTGCGTCTACTCGCTGCGCGATGCCAACCGCCATCGTCGCGAGAACGGCCGCGAGCGCATCAGGATCGGCCTGCTGTATTACGGGCAGGACAACGACACCGCCAGCGGCGATTGACGTGCGCGCGAGGGGCGGCCACGCTGGCCGCCCATCTTCCGTTGTGCTGGACCTGCCATGACCGCCCTGCCCGCTGATGTCGCCCTGCTGGTGATCGACCTGCAGCCGGACTTCATGCCCGGTGGCGCCCTCGCCTGCGAACAGGGCGATGCGCTGGTGCCACCGATCAACGCGCTGCTGGCCGAGCGCCGCTACCGCACCGTGGTGGCCACCCAGGACTGGCACCCGGCCAACCACGCCTCGTTTGCCAGCCAGCACCCGGGCCACCTGCCTTTTGAAGCCATCCTGCTGCATGCACAGCCACAGACCCTGTGGCCGGACCACTGCGTGCAGGGCAGCACCGGCGCCGCCCTGCACCCCGGCGTGGACTGGACCGTGGCCGACCTGATCCTGCGCAAGGGCAGCCGCCAACAGGTGGATTCCTACAGTGCCTTCCGCGAGAACCACGGCCCGGACGGCACGCGCCCGGCCACCGGACTGGCCGGCTGGCTGCACGAACGCGGCATTCGTGAGGTGCACGTGTGCGGGCTGGCCCGCGACTACTGCGTGCTGTGGAGCGCGCAGGACGCGGTGAAGTCGGGTTTCCGGGTGAAATTCCTGTGGGAGCTGACCCGCCCGGTGACCGAGGCCAATGACGGCATGGTGCGCGAAGCCCTGGCGAAGGCGAGGATCGCGATCCTCTGACCCGCTTCCGCCGGGCATGGCCCGGCGCTACCCGTCGTCCGATCCTGGTAGCGCCGGGCCATGCCCGGCGAGCGGGCGACGCGGCCGTTACCTGAACACTACCGTGCGGTGCCCGTTGAGCAGGATGCGGTGCTCCACATGCCGGCGCACCGCCCGCGCCAGCACCTGCGACTCGGTATCGCTGCCCAGCCGCACCAGCTCGCGCGGGGTCATCGCGTGGTCTACGCGGGCCACGTCCTGTTCGATGATGGGGCCTTCGTCCAGGTCTTCGGTGACGTAGTGCGCGGTGGCGCCGATGATCTTGACCCCGCGCGCGTGCGCCTGATGGTACGGCTGCGCGCCCTTGAAGCTGGGCAGGAAGCTGTGGTGGATGTTGATCGCCCTGCCCGCCAGCGCACGGCACAGCGTGGGCGAGAGAATCTGCATGTAGCGCGCCAGCACCACCAGGTCGATGCGCTCGCGCTCGACCAGATCGATGATCTGCTCTTCCTGTGCCGCGCGCGTGTCGGCGTTCACCGGCAGGTGGTGGAACGGCACCTGGTAGGACGCTGCCAGGGCTGCGAAGTCGGCATGGTTGGACGCCACCGCAGCGATATCCACCTTCAACTGGCCGCTGTGCGCACGGAACAGCAGGTCGTTCAGGCAGTGGCCCTGCTTGCTGACCAGCACCAGCAGGCGCGGCCGGCGGCGGCCATCATGCAGCTGCCAGTCCATGCCGAAGTCCGCGGCCAGTGCGGCCATCGCGGCGTGCACGGTGTCCAGCGGCAGGCCCGCATCGCGGTCGAAGTGCACGCGCAGGAAGAAGCGACCGCTCTCCTCGTCGCCGAACTGCTGGGCGTCGAGGATGTTGCAGCCGTGGTCGAACAACAGGCCCGACACGCGGTAGACGATGCCGGTACGGTCGGGACAGGAGAGAGTGAGGATGGAATCGGGGCGCATCGCCGGAGTGTAGGCCAGCCCACTCCCGTGGTGCACGATGCTGTCAAATGCAACCATCAGTCAGAGGCAAGGCGCAGAGCGCGCATGATTGGAGCAACTTCCTCCCCCGCACCTCGCCAACCGGTTCCAGTTTCAATGACCCGACCCTCGCGAACAAGGTGAAAGACCGGAGTCTGCTGACGGTCGAAAGCCGCCCACCTCTTGTCCATGTACATCACGCTCATCGGCAGCTCAGGATGAAGTCCATTCCATTCGGCGATGCTATCGCCGGCCCAGTGCGGGCCATTGGGCACTACCAACACCAGCTTGGCGCGGAGCCCCTGATAGGCAGGTTGGGCGACAATGTTCTGCAGGGCTCTTCGTGAGTGGCCACAACGCGGATGAACGATGGCAACAACCTGGTCTCCGCTCAGCCGTATCGAATCACGAACGAGGGAACCGTCAGCCTGGACAGCGTACACGGGCAGGCCGGGCGGGAAGCGGCCCGGAAAAACCCGCGGAAACGCCGGGACATTGCTGAGCCACTGGCGACGCAACCGTTCTGCTTGGGCAAAATCGCCCCTTGCCACATGTAGTCCTATCAGCCTGCGATGATGCTCAGCGCCGGCGGTGCCGCGCTCGACCAACAGGCCGTACTGTGCCAACGCACGGCGCAGTGGTTCGGCATCCGGTACGTAGTTGGCGAACAGCGCTGCAGCCTTGAACTGGTCCTCGATGACGCGGTCCTTGTTTCTGCAGCCGACCGCACGTGATGCCCTTCGACCCGCAACGTAGATGTGCGACAGCGCCTCGATGCGATCACGTGCAGATGCATCCAGCGTTGTCGCCTCCGCCTTCAACAGCTGTGTGTAGGTATCGTCCTTACATATGGATACAGGGCTGATACTGGACGCAGCTCCTAGAACAAGCATCCATTCGAGGAGCAGCATGCGCGCTCAACAACCCGACATGCAGACGAACTCTGTGGACTCTCTGCACGTGGCACGGGCGACACATCGATATCCCATGTGATCCTCCACGAGCTCACCGGATTGGACATACGAGCGGTGGATATCGAGATCAACCTCATTCTCGACACGCAACCCTGGCATCAGCCGGAGTGTGCGTTCGGCACCGAACAGCGACAGCAGCCGGTGGGCTTGACTGTAGCTCAGCTCGCTGGCGATGGCGTCCGTCGAGTAGCCAACCAAGCCGTTCTCGTTGAATGACAGCGAGGTCAGGAACTGCTCCAGCCCGTCCACGGACAGGAGCGTCAGCGGCGAATCCACGGGGATGGCGGCGAGGTAGCTGTCCAGGCGCGCTGCGCTGGATATCTGCGCGTTCTTCTGCGCGACGAGCACCTGCTCGCGTACTGATTCCCGCACACCATAGCCCGTCTGGGCGGCAGCGGCAGCGGCAGCGGCAGCAGAGTAGGCAAGCACCAGTGCAAACAAAGAGACGCGCGTGCAGTTCTGCATGATGAACTCCTGTATGCGGCGAACGTGCCGTGGTCAGCGTAGTGCGGGACGTTGCGGCAGGATTGTGCGTCCGGTCTCGCAACGCCTGCATTGCAACAATTCCTATGCCACCGGCCGCCGGGGTTCGCGGGCAAAGCGGTGCTTGGGACAGACCCAAGCGATACTTGGCCTTCCGCATGGCAAGCTGGTCGGTCATGAACCTGTTGCAGCTCATCCGCAGCTTCACCCGCACCGCAGAGACCGGCAGCATTGCCGCTGCGGCGCGCACTCTTGGCATCAGCGCCACCGCCGTGGGCCAGAACATCAACCGGCTGGAAGCCCACCTGGGCGTGCGCCTGCTGAACCGCAGCACGCGCCAGCTGGCGCTGAGCGAGGCCGGCACGGTGTACCTGGCGCAGGTGCGGCATATCGAAGCCGACCTGGCGCGCGCGCAGGCGATGGTGACCGCCGGCGACGTGGAACCGGCCGGGCCCCTGCGCATCGCCAGCAGCAGCGCGTTCGGCCGGCACGTGCTGGCACCGCTGCTGCCCTCGTTGCAGCAGCGGTACCCGCAGCTGCAGCTGGAGCTGCGCCTGACCGATCGTGCCGTGCAGCACGGTGCCGAGGCGGTGGATGCCAGCATCCGCATCGGCGCGCAGCTGGAGGACGGGCTGGTGGCACGTCCGCTGGCACGCATCCCGTTCGTGTTCTGCGCCTCGCCGGCGTACCTGATGGCACACGGCATGCCGCTGCAACCGGCGCAGCTGGCCGCCCATCGCGGCCTGCTGCATCGCTTTCCGACCGATGGCCGGCCGCTGCGCTGGGGCCTGCTGAAGAACGGCGAGCGGGTGGATGCCGCGCTGCCGCCGAGCATGGTCTGCGATGACATCGATGCGCTGGCCGAGCTGGCCGCCGCCGGTGCCGGCATCACCCGGCTGGCGGCGTTCGTGGCCGAGCCCTACCTGCGCGATGGTCGCCTGCAATGCGTGTTCGGTTGCGACACCGACTGGCAGCCGGAACCGATGGACGTCTACTTCTGCGTGAGCGACCGCCGCGATTTCACCGCCAAGATCCGCGCGCTGTTCGAGCACCTGCAGGCCGGCCTGCCGCCGGCCTGGCAGGTGTAGTGCTCAGCGCGGGCTGAACACGCCGCGTGCGTCGCGCGGTTCGCAGCGCAGGTACTGCGGTGCCGGCACCACGCTGTCGCCCAGTGCAGCAGCGGCATGCCACGGCCAGCGCGGGTCGTACAGGATGCCGCGGGCCAGCGCGATGGCATCGGCCTGGTTGTGGCGCAGGATCGATTCGGCCTGCTCCGGCTCGGTGATCATGCCCACCGCGATCACCGGCATGCGCACCTTCTTGGCCTTGATCGCCGCCGCGAACGGCACCTGGTAGCCCGGGCCGACACTGATCTTCTGGCGCTCGTGCAGGCCACCGCTGGACACATGCAGGAAATTGCAGCCGCGCGCGTCCAGCACCTGTGCCAGCGCCTCGCTCTGCACGATGTCCCAACCCCCCTCGACCCAGTCGCTGGCGGAGATGCGCACGCCTACGGCGACCTTGTCCGACACTGCGGCACGCACCGCGTCGAACACTTCCACCAACATCCGCAGGCGGTTCGGCAGCGAGCCACCGTAGCCATCGGTGCGGCGGTTGCTCAGCGGCGACAGGAACTGATGCAGCAGATAACCGTGCGCGGCGTGGATCTCGATCAGCTCGAAGCCCAAGCGCTCGGCGCGCACCGCACTGGCGGCGAAAGCGGCAACGACTTCGGCGATACCGGCCTCGTCCAGTTCCTGCGGTGCCGGATCGGCGGCATGGAACGGCAGCGGTGAGGGGGCCACGGTCGCCCAGCCCCGGGCATCATCGGCCGGCAGCTGGCCACCGCCGTCCCAGGGACGATTCACCGACGCCTTGCGGCCCGCATGGCCCAGCTGCACGCCCAGCGGCATCGGCGACCAGCGGCGCACGCTGGCCAGCACCTGCGCCAGGGCCGCTTCGGTGCCGTCATCCCACAGGCCCAGATCGGCCCAGCTGATGCGGCCGCGCGCTTCGACTGCGGTGGCCTCCAGGATCAGCAGGCCCGCGCCGGACTGCGCCAGGTTGCCCAGATGCATGGCATGCCAGTCGCTGGCGCGGCCGTCTTCGGCGGAGTACTGGCACATCGGCGCGACGACGATGCGGTTGGACAGGGTCAGGGGGCCGAAGGAGATCGGCGAAAACAGCTGGCTCACGGCAGTGGGGGTGTACCAAAGGGGGTGCGTATTGCACCGCTGTGCGGCCGATAGATCAACCGTGTGGGTGGATCGCTGTTTCGTGGGGGCGCGTTGTGGGTAGCGCCGGGCCACGCCCGGCGAGCGCACAGCGCGGCAGCCCGTTTCCGCCGGGCATGGCCCGGCGCTACCCGATGACGAACCCGGCCAGCGCCTCGGCGCAGTCGCGCTCGTCCTTGAACTGCAGCAGGTCGTCGGCACGGGTGCGGCCACGGTTCAGCGCGGCCACCGGCAGACCCGCCTTGGCCGCGGCCTGCACGAAGCGGAAGCCGGAATAGACCATCAGCGAGGAACCCACCACCAGTACTGCATCCGCCTGCTGCAGGTGCTCATGCACCGCAGCCACGCGTTCACGCGGCACGTTTTCGCCGAAGAACACTACGTCCGGCTTCAGCAGGCCACCGCAGTGCGGGCAGTCGGGCACCGCAAATGCGGAGAAGTCGGTTTCCAGATCGGCGTCACCGTCGGGCGCGATACCGGCCTGCAGCAGTTCCCAGCCGGGGTTGGCCTGCAGCAGCCGCTGCTGGAACGCCTCACGCTCGCTGCGGCGTTCGCAGCCCATGCAGCGCACCAGGTCCAGGCGGCCATGCAGGTCGATCACGTTCTGGCTGCCCGCGCGCTGGTGCAGGCCATCCACGTTCTGGGTCAGCAGCACCTGCAGCTTGCCGCTGTCCTCCAGTGCGGCCAGCGCCTGGTGGGTGCCGTTGGGCCGGGCCTGGCCGAAGCGCGGCCAGCCCAGCAGGCTGCGCGCCCAGTAGCGCTGGCGGGTGGCGGCCTCGCCCATGAAGGCCTGGTAGGTCACCGGCGGCGTGCGCTTCCACTGGCCATCGGCATCGCGGTAATCGGGGATGCCCGAGGCGGTGCTGCAGCCGGCGCCGGTCAGCACGAACAGGCGCTGGGCGCGGTCGATGAATTCGGTGAGCGGCGGGGTCATGGCAGCCAGATGGGGGCGCGTGGGCGCCCCCGCAAGCATCGGCTCAGGCCGCCGGCGCGCCGGGCAGCTGCGGCACGGTCACCGGGTGGCCATCGTCGCCCAGAGCGATCATCACGAAGTGGCCACGGGTGCACAGCTTGCGCTCGCCGCTGTGCAGGTCCTCGGCGATCAGCTCCACCTCGACCTTCATCGAGCTGCGGCCGACCTCGACGATGCGGCCGACCGTTTCCACCATCTGGCCGATGCGGATCGGCAGCTTGAAATCGACCTGGTCGCTGCGCGCGGTCACCACGGTGCGGCGCGAATAGCGGGCGGCGGCGAGGAAGGCGGCCTTGTCCATCCATGCCAGTGCCTGGCCACCGAACAGGGTGCCCATGTGGTTGGTGTGGTTGGGAAAGACGATTTCGGCCATGCGCACTTCGGTCGGCGGCACGGTCTCGGGGATGGGGGTCATGGGGCGGTTCGGGTGTGGGGTGAGACGGATTTTAAGGCAGGTGGTGTGCAGGCGGCGCTACACTTCGGCACCCCCACTGCGTGAACCCACCATGCCCGCCACGTCCGACCTGCTGGCCTTCGCCCTTGTCTCACTGGCCATGGTGCTGACGCCCGGGCCGAACATGATCTACGTGATCTCGCGCTCGATCTGCCAGGGCCGCATGGCCGGGCTGATCTCGCTGGGCGGGGTGGCGCTGGGCTTCGTGTTCTACATGCTGTGCGCGGCGCTGGGCATCACCGCGCTGCTGATGACCGTGCCGTTTGCCTACGACGCGCTGCGCATCGGCGGCGCGCTGTACCTGCTGTACCTGGCGTGGCAGGCGCTGAAGCCCAGCGGCCGCTCGCCGTTCGCGGTGCGTGACCTGCCGGTGGACCGCCCACGCAAGCTGTTCGCGATGGGTTTCCTGACCAACGTGCTGAACCCCAAGGTCGCGGTGATGTACCTGTCCCTGCTGCCGCAGTTCCTGCACCCGGACAGCGAGGGCAGCGTGCTGATGCAGTCGCTGGTGCTGGGCTCCACCCAGCTGCTGGTCAGCGTGAGCGTGAACGCGGTGATCGCGATAATGGCCGGCAGCATCGCCGGCTTCCTGGCGGCCCGCCCCACCTGGCAGGCGGTGCAACGGTGGTTCATGGGCACGGTGCTGGCAGGCCTGGCCGTGCGCATGGCGGTGGACGGACGGCGGTAGCGCCGAGCCATGCCCGCGGAATGCGCGCGGCACCATGAATAACCTTCCGCGCTGCGCGCTCGCCGGGCGTGGCCCGGCGCTACCGTAAAAACGAAAAACCCGGCGTTGGCCGGGTTTTCGCGACAGGCCTGATTGGATCGATCAGAAGTTCATGTCGAAGGCGACTTCGCCCTTCACGCCCACCTGGTAGGCCGAGGCGCGGCGTTCGAAGAAGTTGGTCAGTTCCTGCACGTCCTGCAGTTCCATGAAGCTCAGCGGGTTGCGCACGTTGTACTTGCGCTCCATGCCCAGGCGATGGAAATGGTTGTCGGCGCAGTGCTGCAGGTACTGGCGCATGTCACGGGTGGAAATGCCTGCCACGCCACCGGACAGCACGTCCTCGGCGAACTGCACTTCGCACTCGATGGCCTCGGCCAGCATGTCATAGACATCCTGCTTCATCTTGTCGTCGAACAGGTCCGGCTCTTCCTCGCGGATCACGTCCACGCACTCGAAGGCGAACTCCATGTGCGCGCTTTCGTCGCGGAACACCCAGTTGGTGCCCGAAGCCAAGCCATTGAGCAGGCCGCGCGAACGGAAGTAGTACACGTAGGCGAAGGCGGCGAAGAAGAACAGGCCTTCGATGCACGCCGCGAAGCAGATCTGGTTGAGCAGGAACTGACGACGCTCTTCGCGGGTCTCGATGCGCTTCAGGTCCTGGATCGAATCGATCCACTTGAAGCAGAAATCGGCCTTCTTCTTGATCGAGTCGATGTTCTCCACCGCGGCGAAGGCTTTGACGCGCTCGTCCGGATCCGGCAGGTAGTTGTCCAGCAGGGTCAGGTAGAACTGCACGTGCAGCGCTTCTTCATACAGCTGGCGCGACAGGTACATGCGCGCTTCGGGCGCGTTCAAGTGCTGGTACAGGTTCAGCACCAGGTTGTTGGACACGATCGAATCGCCGGTGGCGAAGAAGGCGACCAGGCGGTGGATCAGGTGGCGCTCGCCCGGCGACATCTTGCTGTGCAGGTCGCTGATGTCGATCTGGAAGTTGATCTCTTCCACCGTCCAGGTGTTCTTGATCGCATTCCGGTACATGTCATAGAACTGCGGGTAGCGCATCGGGCGCAGGGTCAGTTCAAAACCGGGATCGAGCAGCATCTGCTTGGGCTTGTCGGCCATGGGTGTTTCCTTGTCTTCTCGGGTCAAAACGCCGGGCATGGCCCGGCGCTACCTTGTTGTTTCCGTAGTCGATCAGCAGTGCCGACCAACGGTCGGCACCCACCGCGCGTTAATCCACCGCGGTGTTACTGGCAGGCTTCGCAGGCTTCCGGGTTCTCCAGCGAGCAGGCGATGGCCTCCTCCGGGCTGAACACCTTTTCCGGCGCAGCGCTGGCCGTGTGGCTGACAGTGGTCTTGGCGATCTTGGTGGCAGGACGCGAACGCAGGTAGTAGGTGGTCTTGATGCCCTGCTTCCAGGCGTACATGTACATGGAGGACATCGCGCCGATGCTCGGGCTTTCCATGAACAGGTTGAGCGAGGCGGACTGGTCGATGAAGGCACCACGGTCGGCGGCCATGTCGATCAGCGAACGCATCGGCAGTTCCCATGCGGTGCGGTAGACGTGGCGCAGCGTTTCCGGAATCTGGGTGATGGCCTGGATCGAACCGTCGGCCAGCTTGATTGCATCGCGCATTTCCGGAGTCCAGTGGCCCAGCTTCTTCAGCTCGTTCACCAGATAGCGGTTCACCTGCAGGAAGTCACCGGACAGGGTCTCGCGCTTGAACAGGTTGGACACCTGCGGTTCCACGCACTCGTAGCAGCCGGCGATGGAGGCGATGGTGGCGGTCGGGGCGATCGCGATCATCAGCGAGTTGCGCAGGCCGTGTTCCTTGATGCGTTCACGCAGGGCATCCCAGCGCGCGGCATCTTCCGGCACCACGTTCCAGGCGTCGAACTGCAGCTCGCCGCTGGCCGCACGGGTGTCGGCGAAGGACGGGTGCTTGCCGCGTTCCTGGGCCAGTTCGACCGAGGTTTCCAGCGCGTGGAAGTAGATGGTCTCGGCAATCTTCTTCGACAGCGCGCGGGCTTCGGCGCCATCGAACGGCAGGCGCTTGCGGAAGAACACGTCCTGCAGGCCCATGCAGCCCAGGCCGACCGGACGCCAGCGCAGGTTGCCGCGACGCGCCGATTCGATCGGGTAGAAGTTCAGGTCGATCACGCGGTCCAGCTGGCGCACGGCCAAGCGCACGGTGTCGGCCAGCTTGTCGAAATCGAACTCGCCGTTGCCGTCGAAGTGGTTGCCCAGGTTGATCGAACCCAGGTTGCACACCGCGGTTTCTTCAGCCGAGGTGACTTCCAGGATCTCGGTGCACAGGTTGGACAGGTGGATCACGTTGCCGGCGCGCAGGGTCTGGTTGCTGGCGCGGTTGCACTTGTCCTTGAAGGTCATCCAGCCGTTGCCGGTCTCGGCCAGGGTGCGCATCATCCGCGAGTACAGCTTGCGCGCGGAGATGGTGCGGTTGGCCTTGCCCTGTGCTTCGGCCTGCAGGTAGGCGGCCTCGAAGGCTTCGCCGAACAGGTCGGTGAACTCGGGCACCACGCGCGGATCGAACAGCGACCATTCCTGGTCGGCCTCCACGCGCTTCATGAACAGGTCCGGGATCCAGTTGGCCAGGTTCAGGTTGTGCGCACGGCGCGATTCGTCGCCGGTGTTGTCACGCAGCTCGAGGAAGTCCTCGATGTCGGCGTGCCAGGTTTCCAGGTACACACAGGCCGCGCCCTTGCGCTTGCCACCCTGGTTCACCGCAGCCACCGACGAATCCATGGTCTTCAGCCACGGCACGATGCCGTTGGAATGGCCGTTGGTGGACTTGATGAGCGAGCCGCGCGAACGCACGCGGGTGTAGCTGACGCCGATGCCGCCGGAGAACTTGGACAGCTGGGCGATGTCGCCGTACTTGGCGTAGATCGATTCCAGCGAATCCTGCGGCGAGTCCAGCAGGAAGCACGAGGACAGCTGCTCGTGGGTGGTGCCGGAGTTGAACAGGGTCGGGCTGGACGGCAGGTAGTCCAGGTTGCCCATGCGCTTGTACAGCGCCAGGGTTTCCGGCACGTCCTCGCTCAGCGCGCTGGCGATGCGCAGGAAGAACTGCTGCGGGGTCTCGATCACCTTGCGGGTGTGCGGGTGGCGCAGCAGGTAGCGGTCGTACAGGGTACGCAGGCCGAAGTAATCGAAGTTCAGGTCCAGCGAGCTGTCGATGGCATCGTTGAGCTTACGTGCGTTGGTCTGCACGAAGTTCAGCAGGCGGTCGTTGATCAGGCCCACTTCGTGGCCACGACCCACCGACTGCGAGAACGCGTGGATTTCCTGGTTGGACACTTCCTTGGCGATGAAGTTGGCCAGCAGGCGCGCGGCCAGGCGGCCGTATTCGGGTTCTTCGCCGATCAGCAGCGCCGCGGTGCGGATGGACAGTTCGTCCAGCTCCTGGGTGGTGGCGCCGTTGTACAGGCCGGAAATGGTGCGGGTGGCCACACGCATCGGATCGACGGCGTGCAGGCCCTCGGAGGAACGCTGCACCGCGCGGACGATCTTGTTCAGATCCACCAGCTCGGTCGTGCCATTGCGCTTGGTCACACTCATCGCGTTGGACGTCGGCGGCGACGTCAACAGGAATTCGCTTTCCTTCTCGATGGTGGCGCTGGTCTCGGTGGTCACGGCGTGTGTCCTCTTGGCGTGATGGATGGTGGCTCGGAGCATCGGGTGACGCGGCCCGGGACGTGACAGCCCAGGGTGGCAGACCGGTGTCGCAGGAGTTGAGACCCTGCGCCTGCCGCTACTGCTGACGGTTGCTGGCGGTACCTGCGTGGACGCGGATCGGGGCGGCCGGGGGGCCGTACGATCCTGTCCGTGGACTTGGCGACCTGGGGGTCGCCGCAACCGACAGCCACAAGATAGTGGGGGTAGTGGGGTCCGTCAACGCCAAATGTAGTGAAATTCGGCAATCCCTTGCGCCGCAAGGATCGTGCCATCGGCGCCCGGTTTGGACGCTTTGGACCTGCTGGAACGGGCTGCGCAGTCAAGCCCGAAACACGTCATCGCGGTGGCAATCAGCGCCCCACCAGCGGAACGATGACAGCTTCACATGACAGGACCACGCAGGCGAGGGACAAGTCTGTGGATAGGTGGTGGGCAGACAGTGGGCAGCCGGTGGACGGGGCAGCATCAGGTAGTGCCGGCCGCTGGCCGGCAGCCCATGACCTGCGGAAGCACCAGGCGGATGCCGGCCAGCGGCCGGCATCCGCCCCGGTTGTCACGCCCGGTGCGGGGTACCCAGGTACTCGGCGCTCTGCATTTCGATCAGGCGCGAGGCCGTACGCTCGAACGCGCCCTGCAGCCGGGTACCGGTGTACAGCTCGACCGGCGAGGTGCTGGCGGTGCAGACCAGGTTGACGTGGCGGTCGTACAGCTCGTCGATCAGGTTGACGAAGCGGCGCGCGGCATCCTCGTTCAGGCGATCGAAGGCCGGAATGCCCCCCAGCAGCACGGTGTTGAATTCGTGCGCGATCTCGATGTAGTCCGACGGCCCGCGCGGGCCTTCGCACAGGGCGGCGAAGTCGAACCAGGCAATGCTCTTGCCGCGCGCGCGCACCGGAATCTTGCGGCTCTCGATTTCGATGTTGCCCGCCTTGGCCGGCTGGCCACCACTCAACTCGCCCCAGCGCGTAGCCAGCCAGGTGTCACTGTCGGCGGCCAGCGGCGCGCGGTACACCGGCGAACGGGTCAGCGCGCGCATGCGGTAGTCCTCGGTGCCTTCGGCGTAAAGCTCCACGCAGTAGCGCTGCAGCAGGCCGATGGCCGGCATGAAGCTCTCGCGCTGCAGGCCGTTGAGGTACAGGTTTTCCACCGCCGTGTTGGAGGTGGTGACCAGGGTCACGCCCTCGGCGAACATCCGCTCCAGCAGGCGCGCCAGCAGCATGGCATCGCCGATGTCGGTGACGAAGAATTCGTCCAGCACCAGCACGCGCAGGTTGCTGCGCCATTCCTGGGCGATCTTCGCCAGTGGATCGCTCTGGCCCTGGTGCTCGCGCAGGCGCTCGTGGACGCTGCGCATGAACCGATGGAAGTGGGTGCGGTACTTCTGCTTGATCGGCAGGCCGTCGTAGAACAGGTCGACCAGGAAGGTCTTGCCGCGGCCGACGCCGCCCCAGAAGTACAGGCCCTTGACCGGCTCGGGTTTCTTCCAGAACGAGGACAGGCGGTCCAGCCAGCCGTCCTCGGCGCTGTCCACCAGGGCCAGATGGATCCGGTCCAGCTCGGCCAGGGCCGCATGCTGGGCCGGGTCGTTCTGCCAATCGCCTCGTTCCACCCCGGCCGCGTAGCGCTGCGTCGGGGTCAGTTCCGCCTCGCTCATGCCGCCGTGCCCAGCCAATGCTTGACGCCGTGGGTGAGCGCGCCGCGCAGGTCGATCAGCTTGCGGTGGAAGAAGTGGCTGGTTTCGGGCATGCGCACCAGTTCATGCGGGGCATCGAGGGTGTCCAGCCACTGGTACACGGCCTGCGGGTCGACGATTTCATCCTGCTCGCCCTGGATCACCAGCCAGCGGGCCGGCGGCGTGATGCCATCGAAGTCCCAACGGCCCGCCGGCGGCGCGATCGAGATCAGCGCTTCGGGCTGCAACTCGGCGGCAGCCTTCAGCGAAACGAACGCGCCGAAGCTGAAACCGGCCAGCCACAGGCGGTCGTCCGGGCGCTGCTGGCGGACCCAGGCGGTGACGGCCTTGAGGTCCTCCTGCTCGCCCACGCCATGGTCGAATTCACCGGCAGAGCCGCCGACGCTGCGGAAGTTGAAGCGCACCGTGGCAATGCCCAGCTCGCGCAGGGTGGTGGCGGTCATGGTGACCACCTTGTTGTGCAGGGTGCCGCCTTCGGTGGACAGCGGATGGCAGAGGATGGCCACGATCGGCTGCACCGGCACATCGGCCTTGGGCAGGTCGACGAGCACTTCCAGCGGGCCAACCGGGCCCTCCAGTGCAATGCAGGCGGTTTCGCCGGGGGCGACGGGGAACGAGGGCGTGTGCATGGCACCATGATAGCGTCCCCCGCCGCTGCCCTGTGCCCGCCCCATGCTCTACCTGTCCCTGGCCGTGATCTGCAGTGTGCTGGTTTCGGTGTTGTTGAAGCTGGCTGGCCGTCGCCAACTGGATGTTGCACAGATGGTGACCTGGAACTATCTGGTGGCGGCGACGATGACGGCCGTGGTGCTGCAACCGCCGCTGGATGCACTGCGCGCGCCGCATGCCCCGTGGCTGTCGCTGCTGGCGCTGGCGGTGGTGCTGCCGTCGATCTTCCTGGTGCTGGGCCGCGCAGTGGCGGTGGCCGGCATCGTGCGCAGTGATGTGGCGCAACGGTTGTCGCTGCTGCTGTCGCTGGCGGCGGCGTTCCTGTTCTTTGGCCAGAGCGCCAGCACGTGGAAGCTGGTGGGCCTGGGCCTGGGCCTGCTGGCGATGGTGGCCATCAGCCTGCGCCCGCGCGGCCCGGCAGTGGCCGCTTCCGCCGGCGGCTGGGGCTGGCTGCTGGGCGTGTGGGCCGGCTTCGCGGTGGTCGACGTGCTGCTCAAGCAGGTGGCGCTGTCGGGCACGCCGTCGATGGCGGCGGTGCTGGCCAGCTTCAGCGTGGCCTTCGTGCTGATGCTGGCGCTGCAGTCGTGGCGGCATTTCAGTGGGCGCAGCCGCCTGGCCTGGCGCAACCTGGGTGCGGGTGCACTGCTGGGCCTGCTCAACGGCGGCAACATTCTTTTCTATGTGCATGCGCACCAGTCGATGCCGGACAGCCCGGCCACCGTGTTCGCCGGCATGAACATCGGCGTGGTGGTGCTGGGTGCGCTGATTGGCGTATTCGCCTTCGGCGAGCCTATGAGCCGGTGGAACCGACTCGGACTGGCACTGGCGGTAGTCGCGATCACCCTGATCGCACTGGGGTGATGCGCACAGTTCGCGCCGTGGCCGATAGCCGGTGCAGAAGATTCCGATCCTGCTGCGCATTTCGATTGATACGTTGACGCCGCTCCCAGTGCCGTTCCGCCGTGATGGGCACTCCGCTGCCTAGACTCGAACGGACCTGCATCTGGAGAGACGGTGATGAAACACGTGTGCGCTTTCATGCTGCTGACCGCCACCCTGACCGGTTGCAGCAGCATCGGAGGCTATCCCGATTTCAGCGGCGGGATCGGCTATCCATCACATGAACCGGCCTATCCTCGCTATCCCGCCTATCCGCCCCCCGTACAAACCCATCGCGGCGATGCAAGCTCGGAAGTGGTGAGCTGCAGCAGCCGCGACCAGCGTCGCGCGCATTGCCATGTACAGGTCTCACAGAAGGACAGCGTGTACCTGATCAACCGCGAGTCACGTGCCTCCTGCCTGCAGGGACGCGACTGGGGCGTGGACCGCGGCACGATCTGGGTCGACAACGGCTGCCGTGCAACCTTCCGCATCGAGCGCTACTACTGGCGATGAGCAGCAGGCCGTCCGGCCGGTCCGCACAGGGCCGGCCGGGCCCCCACTCAGCGATCGAAGCCCAGCAGCAGCGGGTCGTGGTCGGAGCTGCGCCACGGGCCCTGCACGTTGCGGCCCTGGTAACCGCTGGCGTCCTGCTCGTCGGCATTGCTGTGCCACTCGGCGGCGCCGGCGAGGCGCTTGGCCATGGTCGGGCTGAGCAGCGCATGATCGAGGCGGCCGGTGTAGCCGTTGTAGACGTAGCTGTAGGGCTGTTCGACCTTGGCCACCTTGAAGGCATCCTGCCAGCCAAGGTCGTGCAGGGCGCGGATCGGATCTTCCATGGCGTAGGCGTTGAAATCGCCCATCAGCACCACGTCCTTCACCTTCAGGCGCGCGGCTTCGGCCTGCACCCAGGAGTTGAGCTGCCTGGCCGATTCCACGCGGGTGGCGTTCCAGCAGCCCTGCCCGTCATTGCGGTCGGCGTCGGCGCCGCTGGCATCGCGGCATCCCTTGGACTTGAAGTGGTTGGCAACCACCATGAACGGCCCGCCCTTGCCCTGGAAGGCCTGTGCCAGCGGCGCACGGCTGTGTTCGACGAAGGGGCCGTCGAGCTTGGTCAGCGGCGTGCCGAGCGGCTTGAATTCGCTCTTGCGGTAGATGATGCCGACGCGGATCGGATTGCTGCCGGGGCCTTGGCCGGCATCGACGAACGCCCACTGTTTGTCTGCGGCGAGGCCGGCATTGAGCGCATCCACCAGTTCGGCGATGGCCGACTGCGGGCCGTAACCGTCGTTCTCCAGTTCCATCAGCGCGGCGATGTCGGCGCCCAGCGCGTTGACGGTGGCGACCAGCTTGCCGACCTGCGCCTTGTGCTCGTCCAGCGTGCGCGCGCCGCGCAGGGTCGGGTACCCACCGCCCTTGCCGTCACCATTGAAGAAATTCTCCAGGTTGAACGCAGCGATGTGCAGGCGGCCGGGCACGCTCGGCACGGCCGGGCGCTGCAGGTCCGGCAGCTTCAGTACACCATCCACCTGCAGGCTGGGCCGGCCCTGCGCGTCCACGCGCACGGTGCCTTCCACGTTGCGCAGCTGCATGCCGGTACGCAGCACCGGGTTGCCCGGCAGGTAGGCGACGCTGGCCGGATCACGCACATTGCTGCCATCGTCCAGCAGCAGGCGGCGGCGCTGGTTGTCGGCCATCACCTGTTCGATCCCGGCACTGCCGGGCGCGGCCACTTCGGTCGGCTGCCACAGGCGGCCATCGAAGGCGACGGTGAGCTGGCCGAAGCGTTCCAGGCCATCGGTGCCGGCCAGGGTGAGCGGCGCGGCGATGCGCACGTGCTGCCCATCCAGTACACGCCAGTCGGCCGGCGCGGCGGCCAGGGTGACAGTGGCTGGGCTGCGTGGCGCAGGTGCCGAGGTCGGCGCAACCTGTGGCTGGGCCTGGGCGAAAGCGGATGCCGGCATCAGCAGGGACAGGGCAAGGGCGAGGGAACGGCGACGCATCGACAGACGACTCCACGGAAGAGGCGCACAGACTAACCCTGAAATGCGAAACCCGCCTGCGCAGCGGGGTTCCGGCCTTGGTGGGCAAAGCCGGGGTAGTGCCGGCCGCTGGCCGGCAACCTCATGACCTTCATGCGATGCGTGGTTGCCGGCCAGCGGCCGGCACTACCAAAGATCATGAGGCTGCCGGCCAGCGGCCGGCACTACCAGTGGACGCGGCGGCGTCCGCTATTTCAGATTGCCCAGCATCCAGTCCACGGTGGCGTGGATCTGCTCCTCGGTGAGCGCCGGGTTGCCGCCCTTGGGCGGCATGATGCCGCCGTCGGGGCCGGTGTAGCCCTCGATGGCGTGCTTGTAGAGGGTGTCCTTGCCCTGCGCCAGGCGCTTGTCCCAGTGCGAGTGGTCCAGCGTCGGCGCCATGCCCACGCCAGTGGTATGGCAGGCGGTGCACAGGTTGTCGAAGATCACCTTGCCGTCCTTGGTACCGCCGTAGGCTACCTGCGAGGCGGCCTTGGCCAGCGCTGCGGCCTTGGCCGCGGCCTGCGCGGCGGCGCCGGTGCTGCCGGCGTATACCGCGCCAGTGGGCGAGATGCGCTGTTCAGTGCGTTTGGCGGCGGTGGGCGACACCTCGGGCGGAATCCGGGTGTGGATGAACGCGGCCAGCAGGATCAGACCGAGGGTGATGGCCATCAACAGCGCGATCACCATGGAGAAGCGTTTCAGGAACTCCAGATCGTAATTCCGCACTCTTCGTTACCCCTGGCTGATAGTCGTTGGACCACGGCTGAGCGACTGCGTGATGGGCCGAGTATAGAACGCACGCCGCGCACGACAACAGGCATCACGGCTGGTGCGGCGCAGCATGCGGCCGTGGCCGCGTGCGGGTGGCGCCGGACCGCGCCCGGCGAGCGCGAAGCGCGGTAGAAGCCGCCCGGCACCCGCAACGGCGGCATCACCCTGCGCCAACAGCCCGCAGGCAGAAACTGCAGATGGCCTCGACCAGCGCGTCTTCGTCGCGGTGCGCTTCGCGGCTGGGTGCGGTCGGGCCCACCATCGCTTCGGTGAAGGCACCCACCAGGCAGGCGGCGGCAGCGTGCGCGTCCTGTGCCGGCAGTTCACCGGCCGCCACGCCCTCTTCCACCAGGCGCAGGAACACGTCACCGAAGGCACGGCGGCCGCGCATGCGCTCGGCTTCCACGTCCGGGTCCACCGGTTCGACGATGAAGGCATGGGCCAGGCCCGGGCCGGCCAGAGCACGGCGGACGAAGGCGGTGATGGCCTGGCGCAGGCGCACGCTTGCCGGCTGCGGCGCACTGGCGATGCGTTCCATGATCGCCACCTCGTGGGCGACGGCAGCATTGAGCACCTCCACGAACAACTCGGCCTTGGACGGGAAGTGGCGGTAGATCAGGCCGGTGGAGACCCCGGCCTGGGTGGCCACGGCGGTTACCGGCGCGTTGCGCCAGCCGCCGGTGGCGACCAGTTCGCGGGTGGCCAGCAGGATCCGTTCACGGGCCCCGGCCAGGCGTTCTTCCATCAATGCTGAGCGTTTGTAGGCCATGTTCTGAGTCTGGTTTCAATTTTTGAATTTGTATTCACTTCTTACCCGAACCCCGCTACGCTGGGGTCCAATCGCCCGCGCGGGCTGCTGCTGTGAACAGCCGCCCGCTTCCCCTTCCGGGTGCGTCCATTCCCCACCTTCCCTCGTGGAGCCATCGCAATGCACGTGCCATCCCTGAACTTCGACCTCGGCGAAGATATCGACCTGCTGCGCCAGAGCGTGGCCCATTTTGCCGCTGCCGAGATCGCGCCGCTCGCGGCCGAGGCCGATGCAACCAACCAGTTCCCGTTGGCACTATGGCCCAAGTTGGGCGAACAGGGCCTGCTGGGCCTGACCGTGGAAGAAGAATACGGCGGCACCGGCATGGGCTACCTGGCCCACGTGGTGGCGATGGAAGAAATCTCCCGCGCCTCCGGCGGCATCGCCCTGTCCTACGGCGCGCACTCGAACCTGTGCGTGAACCAGTTGCGCAAGAACGGCACCGAAGCGCAGAAGCAGCGCTTCCTGCCGGACCTGTGCAGCGGCGCCAAGGTCGGCGCGCTGGCGATGAGCGAACCGGGTGCGGGTTCGGACGTGGTGTCGATGAAGCTGCGCGCGGACAAGCGCGGCGACCGCTACGTGCTCAACGGCAACAAGATGTGGATCACCAACGGCCCCGACGCCGACGTGCTGGTGGTGTACGCCAAGACCGATGTCGAAGCCGGCGCCAAGGGCATCACCGCGTTCCTGGTCGAGAAGGGCATGAAGGGTTTCTCCACCGCGCAGAAGCTGGACAAGCTGGGCATGCGCTCCTCGCCCACCTGCGAACTGGTGTTCCAGGACTGCGAGATTCCCGAAGAAAACGTGCTGGGCGCGGTCGGCGGCGGCGTGCGCGTGCTGATGTCCGGCCTGGACTACGAGCGCGTGGTGCTGTCCGGCGGCCCGCTGGGCCTGATGGCTGCAGCCATGGACGTGGTGATGCCGTACGTGCACGAACGCCACCAGTTCGGTGAGCCGATCGGCAGCTTCCAGCTGATCCAGGCCAAGATCGCCGACATGTACGTGGGCCTGGGAGCCTGCCGCGCCTATGTGTATGCCGTGGCGCGCGCCTGCGACCAGGGCCGTACCACCCGCCAGGATGCGGCCGGCGCGATCCTGTACGCCGCCGAGAAGGCCACGTGGCTGACCGGCCAGGCGATCCAGATCCTCGGCGGCAACGGCTACATCAATGAATACCCGACCGGGCGCTTGTGGCGCGACGCCAAGCTGTATGAAATCGGCGCCGGCACCTCGGAGATCCGCCGCATGCTGATCGGCCGCGAACTGTTCCAGCGCACCCTGTAAGGCACCCCATGAGCATCCTAGGCAGCCAGCTGCAACCGGGCAGCGAAACGTTTGAAAGCAACCGCGCGGCGATGCAGGCCGTAGTCGACGACCTGCACGCCACCCTCGCCCGCACCGCCCTGGGTGGAAGCGAGGCGGCGCGCGCCAAGCACACCGCACGCGGCAAGCTGCTGGTGCGTGACCGCATCGATGCGCTGCTCGACCCGGGCAGCGCGTTCCTGGAGATCGCACCGCTGGCCGCGCACGGCATGTATGACGATGCCGTGCCCGCCGCCGGCGTGGTCGCAGGCATCGGCCGGGTGAGCGGCGTGGAGTGCGTGATCGTGGCCAACGATGCCACGGTCAAGGGCGGCACCTATTACCCGGTGACAGTGAAGAAACACCTGCGCGCGCAGGAGATCGCCGAGCAGAACCACCTGCCGTGCATCTACCTGGTCGATTCCGGTGGCGCCTTCCTGCCGCTGCAGGACGAGGTGTTCCCGGACCGCGACCATTTCGGCCGCATCTTCTACAACCAGGCCAATCTCTCCGCGCAGGGCATCCCGCAGATCGCCTGCGTGATGGGCAGCTGCACCGCCGGTGGTGCCTACGTGCCGGCGATGAGCGACGAGACGGTGATCGTGCGCGAGCAGGGCACCATCTTCCTCGGCGGCCCGCCGCTGGTGAAGGCGGCCACCGGTGAAGTGGTGACGGCCGAAGAACTAGGCGGTGCCGACGTGCACACGCGCATTTCCGGTGTGGCCGACCACATGGCCGACAACGACCTGCAGGCGTTGGCACGGGTGCGCGCGATCATCGCCCAGCTCAACTGGCGCAAGCCCGAAGCGGCGATGGCGCTGCAGCCGGTGGAAGAACCACTGCTGCCGGCGCACGAACTGTACGGGGTGATCCCGGCTGATACGCGCAAGCCCTACGACGTGCGCGAAGTGATCGCGCGACTGGTCGACGGCTCGCGCTTTGACGAGTTCAAGCCGCGCTATGGCGCAACGCTGGTCACCGGCTTCGCCCATCTGCACGGCTATCCGATCGGCATCATCGCCAACAACGGCATCCTGTTCTCCGAGTCCGCGCTGAAGGGCGCGCACTTCATCGAGCTGTGCACCCAGCGCAACATTCCGCTGGTGTTCCTGCAGAACATCACCGGCTTCATGGTCGGCCGCAAATACGAACAGGGTGGCATCGCCAAGGACGGGGCCAAGCTGGTGATGGCGGTGGCCTGCGCCAAGGTACCCAAGTTCACCGTGGTGATCGGTGGTTCGTTCGGTGCCGGCAACTACGGCATGTGCGGCCGTGCGTACTCGCCCAATTTCCTGTGGATGTGGCCGAACGCACGCATCGGCGTGATGGGCGGCGAACAGGCCGCCAGCGTGCTGGCCACGGTCAAGCGTGATGGCATTGAAGCCAAGGGCGGGCAGTGGCCGGGCGAGGAAGAGGAAGCGTTCAAGGCACCGATCCGCGACCAGTTCGAGCAGCAGGGCCACCCGTACTACGCCAGTGCGCGCCTGTGGGACGACGGCGTGATCGATCCGGTCGATACCCGCCGGGTACTGGCCCTGGCCCTGTCGGCCAGCCTCAACGCTCCCCCGCAGCAGACGCGCTTCGGCGTGTTCCGCATGTGACCTGTGCCATGACCGAGTCTGTTGCCATGTTCAGCAAAGTCCTGATCGCCAACCGCGGCGAGATCGCCTGCCGCGTCATCGCCACCTGCCGCCGCCTCGGCATCGCCACCGTGGCGGTGTATTCCGATGCCGACCGCAATGCGCGCCACGTGCGGCTGGCCGACGAAGCCATCCACATCGGCCCGGCGGCCGCGCGCGAGAGCTACCTGCGCAGCGATGCCATCCTCGACGCCGCACGCCGCAGCGGCGCGCAGGCCATCCATCCCGGCTACGGCTTCCTTTCCGAGAACGCCGACTTCGCCGACGCCTGCGTGGCGGCCGGCATCGCCTTCATCGGTCCGCCGGCCAGTGCGATCCGCGCGATGGGCGACAAGAGTGCAGCCAAGGCCCTGATGGCCGAGGCCGGCGTGCCGTTGACGCCGGGCTACCACGGCGACCAGCAGGCGCCGGAGTTCCTGCGCGCCCAGGCCGATGGCATCGGCTATCCGGTGCTGATCAAGGCCAGCGCCGGCGGCGGCGGCAAGGGCATGCGCAAGGTCGAGCGCAGCGAGGACTTCGTTGATGCGCTGGCCAGCTGCCAGCGCGAGGCGGCCTCGGCGTTCGGCAACGACCACGTGCTGGTCGAGAAGTATGTCGAGCGCCCGCGCCATATCGAAATCCAGGTATTCGGCGGTGGCCAGGGCGAGGCGGTGTATCTGTTCGAGCGCGACTGCTCGGTACAGCGCCGCCACCAGAAGGTGCTGGAAGAAGCACCGGCCCCGGGCATGAGCGCCGACCGCCGGGCCGCGATGGGCAAGGCCGCCGTCGATGCCGCGCGCGCAGTGGGCTACGTCGGTGCCGGCACGGTGGAGTTCATCGCCGGCCCGGACGGCGATTTCTACTTCATGGAAATGAACACCCGCCTGCAGGTCGAACACCCGGTCACCGAGTTCATCACCGGCACCGACCTGGTGGAGTGGCAGCTGCGCGTGGCCGCTGGCCAGCCGCTGCCCAAGCGCCAGGACGAACTGGCCATCCACGGCCACGCTCTCGAAGCGCGCCTGTATGCCGAAGATGCCGACCGCGGCTTCCTGCCCTCCACCGGCACCCTGCGCCGCCTGCGCCTGCCGACCCCGTCGGCCAACGTGCGGGTGGACACCGGTGTGGAAGAAGGCGACAGCATCACCCCGTACTACGATCCCATGATTGCCAAGCTGATCGTCTGGGACCTGGACCGCGACGCCGCGCTGCGGCGCATGCGCCAGGCCCTGGCCGACTGCCAGGTGGTGGGCGTGACCACCAATGCCGGTTTCCTGCGGCGCCTGGTGCAGACCGACTCGTTCGCCAACGCCAAGCTGGATACCGCGCTGATCGAACGCGAGCAGGCCGCACTGGCGGTCACCGGTGACGGTGAGCAGGCGCTGTGGGAACTGGCAGCGATCGCCGCCGTAGCAAGCACACCTGCCGCTGCCGCCGATGCACGCGACCCGCATTCACCGTGGCAGGCACAGGATGGCTGGCGGCTGGGCGTGCCTGCCGCGCGCTCGGTGCCGCTGCAGCAGGGAGTGCGGGCACACACGCTGAAGGTGTGGACCACTGCCGATGGCTGGCGCGTGCAGTGCGGTGACGCCGCGCCGAAACAGGTGGTCGGCCATGCCGATGACCAGACCCTGTCGGTGCAGAGGGACGAGCGCCGCTGGCGGCTGCAGCTGCAGCGCGACGGCGATCAGCTGTACCTGTTCGCCAGCGATGGCCAGCACCGCTTCACCCTGCACGACCCGGTGGGTGAATCCGAGCAGGCCAGCGCCGATGCCGGCAGCCTGCTGGCACCGATGCCCGGCAGGATCGTCGCAACACTGGTGGCGGCGGGCACGCAGGTCAAGCGCGGCACGCCGCTGGTGGTGCTGGAAGCGATGAAGATGGAGCACACCCTGCAGGCACCGGCCGATGGCACGGTGAAGGGCTACCGGGCCAAGGCCGGGGACCAGGTGGGCGACGGCGCGGTGCTGGTGGATTTCGAAGCGGCGTGATGGGGGTGGGCCGGGCGTTGCCCGGCCTACCTGCTGCCACGAGGTCAAGGTTGCGGAGCCGGATTCCCGCGCCAGACCTGCTGCAGCGGGTCGAATTCACTGGTGACCTGGGCGTCCGCGCGCCACCCCAGGCCACATATCATCACCGGGCTGGCGTCGATGCCATCCAGCCCCAGCGCCTTCTCCACGTTGATTTCGTTGATCGCCGCAGTCACGTACGCGGCCAGCCCAAGTTCGGTGGCTGACAGCATCCACTGTTGCGACAGGTGCCCCGCATCAAGCAGCACGGCCCTGTAGGCCTTTGGATGGCTGCGGTATTTCCAGAAGCTGCGTGGGAAGCGTGCCACCTGGATGATGTGCAGCGGGGCGTCGGCGAACCAGTCCTGCCCGGAAACAAAACCCAGCATCAAGGTGCGCAGGTCGTCGGTGGCAACGGCGACCGGTCGCAACGCGTGTTCCAGCGGATGGTAGTGATAGACGCCCGGCGCAAGACCGTCGACAGCCAGGGCGACCACATAGGTTTCCAACGGATGCAGGCCGCCGCCGGAAGGAATGTTCTTCTTCAGGAACTCCATGCCATCCCCCGGCCGCAATGCGGCGTGTGCCTGCACGGTCCGCTTGAGTACCTGCGCCAACAGCGGCAGCGCCAACGTGCGCTGCGCGTCGAAGTTTCGGCAGGTTGCACGCTTTCGCAGCAGCTCGTCGCGCGCATCGTCAGGTGTATCGGGCAACATCAAGGGGGCGGTATCGGGCGCATCCACTGCGGCGGGCGGTGCACCGAACCTGGCATGCAGATCCTGCGCCGTGACCAGCTTGTGTTCACGCATCTCACGCGCGCTGTTGATGCCGCCCCAGCGTCCCATCCGGTGCTGCAACGCCGACAGCGGCCACCAGTTGGCGTCGCGCACGCGCTGGTCGCGGTCACGATGCGAAGCCTCACCTGGCTCTTGGCTGATCACCAGACCGATCTCCAGCAGGCGTGCCAGCGCGGCGCCTTCGAGGCCGACCTCTGCAGGTTCCACCCAACGATCCGGCTCGATGCGGCCCAGCACATCGATTTCCTCGATGCTCACCTCCACGGGCGCGTCCAGATGGGCGGCAAGGGCCTGCCAATGCATGCGCGTTACCAGTCCCGCCTGACCCTGCAGCAGCAGGGAGAGGTCCAGCGAGACCTCGCTGCGGGGTTCAAACATCACGATAGCGCAACGTCGGATCTGCATCTTTCATCATCCACCAGTGGAAACCGTAGTATGCGGGTTGCCCACACCCGCCGCGGTACTGTGGAGGCGCTTCTGTGCAATGCACACGTCCCCCTAAATGCCGGGCGCTGGTGGCCGATAACGTAGGTTCAACTCTGGATGATCGACATGGCTACCGACCCCCGCCTTTCCGCTGAAGACGCCGGCGTACTGCTGGACAACCTCATCAACGATGCCGCGTTCCGCGAACGCTTCGCCGAATCACCGTCTCAGGCCCTCTCCAGCATCGGCCTGGACGCCGCCTTGGGTGAGAAGGACTGCATGAAGATCGACTCGCTCGCCTCGGTGGAAGAACTCACCCGCGTTCGTGACGGCCTGCAGAAGCACCTGGCCAGCTCGCTGACCGCGATGAATGTGGTGTTCTGCTTCGAAGCCGGCAAAGTCGACGAGCGCATCGGCGGCTGATTACTGCCTCAGGGCGCGCCGACCGCTTTGGACGGTGCGGCCCAGGTCGATACATCGTGCACGTTCAGCGGCTGCCAGACCTGCATCGCCGTGACCTCAGCAATGGCCTGACCACGGTGACGGGCCAGCCATTCCTGCTCGCGGCGCACGCCGGCGTCATCGCGCTGCGCACGTAACGCATGCAGCAGCACCACGTGTGCCTGCACCGGTTCGCTGCCATCCAGCATCGGCTCGATCAGCGCGCGTGCGGCGTCCGGCCGTTGCCCCTGCAGTTCGCCCATCGCAGCAACCACGCGCATCCATTTACCGACCATCGGGCTGCGCTGAGCGCGCAGCAGCGCCTCGTTGGCATGCAGCCAGGCTTCGGCAACATCGGTCTGTCCCTGCCGCTGAGCCAGATAGACAAGGGCCAGCCACTGCAGGCTGCGGGCCTGCTGCATGGGATCGTCGCGATCTTCCAGCAGCGGCTGCAGCTGCGCTGCGATGGCCTGCAGTTCGGCTTTGTCGCCCGCCGCGCACAACGTGGTCACGCTGGCGTGCTGCAATCGCTGCTGTACCTGCATGTCCGCAAGCTCAGGTGCCGGTGCGTCCGCGCGCACGGCCGCCTGCATCGACGCGCAATCACCTTGGTCGGCAGCCAGCAGCAGCTGTGCACGCAGCCGCATCCGCTGCGCCAGCGCATCTCCGGTGCGCAGCTTCACAAGCAGCTGGCCGGCTTGTACGTAACGGCGCTGCGCCACAAATACATCGACGCCGGTGTCATCGGGATCATCGCGGCCGCGCAGCCCTTGTGCCTGCATCAGCGTTTCGGCGGCCAGCTGCGGTTGGTTGTGGGCGATCTGGATGCGTGCCAACTGCACCATCGGATACAGCCGCAGCGGATCCTGCGGTACGGACGCCGCATGTGCGTAGGATTCGGCTTCGCTGAAACGATTGTCCTGCAACAGAAGCCAGGACGTATTGGACAGCCCGGCGAAGGAATCGGGATAGACCTTGGCCAGCGTCCGCCATTGCTCCAGGGCCCAGCCGCCCGGTTCCAGTTCTTCCTGCCAGGCCTTCAGGTACAGGCGCTCGCGCGGTGGCAGGCGTTCCTGCTGGGCGAGCGCATGCTGCATCGCCTCGCGGGCCTGCCGCCCCTCTTCGGTGCGGGCCAGCAGCTTGGCTACGCCCATGTAGGCCAGCGCGAAACCGGGATCGATGTCGATCGCCGCCTGGTAGAGATTGCGTGCTTCCTCGAAGCGGCGCTGGCCCAGGGCATTCTCGGCCAGGGCATAGGCGCGCAGGGCGCGCAGGTCGCGGGTGGAAGCCTTCGGCAGCGGCAGGGACTGTTCCAGGCTGGCCACCGATTCGCCAAGACCGCGGCGCAGACGACCGACGACATCGTCGACCGCGAACATCATCTGGTCAGGGCCGTCAGCGGCGACGGTGAAGCTGCGCACCACCTGCCCGCTGCCGGGCGCCACCACATCGATTCCCAGCTGATAGCCCCCTGCCTTGGGGCGTACGGTCGGCAGCAGGACCGCTCGTGCGCCTTCGCGCATGGCCACATCGATGGCTGCACCGCGGTTCAAGCGGGTATCGCCGGACAAGCGCGCCATTTCCAGGCTTTCGCGGATCTTGCCTTCGGACAGCACATTCACGTAGCGCGACTGTTCCAGCGCGATCAGTATCGCGTGGCGTGTCGATTCATCGAACACCGGCTCGCCGGTGAAATTCTCAAGGTCGGCCAGCACCACCCAATCGCGTTCTGAGAATGCGATGGCCGGCTCCGGGCGCAACAGAAACCAACCACCCACCACCACAGACGCCAGGATCAGGCTCTCCGCCAGCAATACCACCGGCTGCCGCCACAACGGCAGATCACGCCGCGCCTTGGCGTTGGCGCGCGGCGGGCGCAGCGGAGCAAAGCCGATCTCGCCAGCTTCAATCACTTCCTGGACGGTCGGCATGCCCTTGAACCGCCAACGCCCGTGCGACTTCCATAGCAAGCGTTGGCCACGCTCGCCCAAGGCATCCGTGGCACGTCGGGTCAGTGACTCGGCAACTGCCGACATCAGGATCTGGCCTGGGCGCGCCAGGGTCATCAGGCGCGCTGCCATCGGCTTGGCCAGGCCTTCGACTTCCATCGACTTGGCGCCGACCTTGACCGCTTCGGGACTGTTTTCCCAGGTCAGCACATCACCCACATGCAGGCCCGCTCGTGCGCGCAGCTCGACCCTGCGTTGTTCGCCCAGTGCCTGCAGGTCGCGCTGGTAATCCAGTGCAAACCCGAGCGCATCCACCGGGCGTTCGAACAGCAGGAACAGACCGTCGGAACGGTCGATCAGCTGCCCATTCCAGCGATGCTGCAATACCAGCACCAGACGGTCGTGCTCCTGGAACAGGGTGGCTGCGGCAGCGTCGCCGATACGCTCCACCAGTTGCAGCGAATCACACAGGTCGGTGAACAGCAGCGCCCGCAGCTGGGCGTTATGCGGGGCCGACGTTCCGTTGTCGCCATTCATCGCCAGGATCTCCGCTCAGTGTCCATCCGGACCATCGGTCCACCGCAGGCAGTTGCCGCCTGCGCGCTTGGCTTGGTACAGCGCACGATCGGCGCGAGCGTACCACTCGCTCCAGTCCGCGTCAGGGGCCAGCAGGCTGGCACCGATGCTGGCCAGGCTGACGTGCGGGGTGCCATGGCTGCGCTCGAGCAGGCCGTGCACCGCGCTGAGGATGAATTCAGCCGCGTGCTGCACGATCTCGACATTGGCCCGGCGCAGGATCAGGCAGAACTCGTCGCCGCCCAGGCGGCAGGCCAGGTCATGTTCGCCGGCCATCGAGCGCAGGATGTTGCCCATGCTCTGCAGCACCCGGTCGCCGGCCTGGTGGCCGTGGCGGTCGTTGATCTGCTTGAAGCGATCACAGTCGATCAGCAGCAGCGCCTGCGGCGGCCCCTCTTCCTGCGTACGGCATTCCTGCAGATACAGGGCCAGGCCACGGCGGTTGTGCAGGCCGGTCAGTTCGTCGGTGCGCACCAGCTCACGCGTGTGGGTCAGCTGGTGGGTGGTGATGTACAGGTTGTCCAGCGCGGCTTCCAGGTCATGGTTGCGCCGCCGCAGCTGGCTGATGAGGGCCTGCTCGTTGGTCAGCACACGCAGGATCGTGCGCCGCAGGAAGTAGGCCACCAGCCCCGGGTCGGACTCGACCAGGCGATGGAAATCAGCCGGTCCCAGTTCCAGCACGTGGCAGTCGGCCATCACCCGCGCGCTGGCGCTGCGCGGATGGTCGCCCATCAACAGGCCGAGCTCACCGAAGAACTCATGCCGGCCGAGTGTCTTGAGCACCAGGTCCTCGCCGAAATCCAGCTCGATCAGGCCTTCCAGGATGATGTACATGCACTCGCCGCGATGGCCGCGGTGGAACAGCCACTGGCCCGCCTGCAGCCGGCAGGGCTGGGCAAACCGGGCAAACAGGGCGACCTCTTCGTCGGAAAGCAGCGCATGCACGATCTCGGCCATCGCCACCTTGGCGATACCGGTTGTCGTGTCGATGTTCTCGGCCGCACCCCTGCCGGTCATTCCCTGCACCCGCCGCCAGCGTCCCCTGGTGAGCCGCGGAGCATATCAGTGAATCAAACTGTGCGCCGCTTCTCAGTTTTGTGAAGATGCGTTGCCCCGCCCTGCATGCCGCAGGGTTGCCTGTTCATACCCGTTGAGCGCGGGGAGAAGACAAAGCATATCAACAGCTTGCAGTGACCGCGACGCCGATTGTCGCAGCAGCCGCAGATACAACGACGCCGGCAGATCCCCCGATCTGCCGGCGTCGTCTGGCCCTTCCTTGGCCACCCTGATCAGCCCGAGCCCTGGTCGTGCCGGCCGCTGGCCGACAGCATCAAGGACGGCGGGAACACAAAGGGTTGCCGGCCAGCGGCCGGCACGACCGGATCACGCAGCCCGTTCGCTGCGCTCGCCATGGAACTGCTCTTCCTCGGTCGAACCGGTCAGCGCGGTGGTCGAGGACTGCCCCTGCTGGATCGCCTGGGTCACCGCATCGAAGTAGCCGGTGCCGACCTCGCGCTGGTGCTTGACCGCGGTGAAGCCGCGCTCGGCCGCTTCGAACTCGGCCTCCTGCAGCTCCACGAAGGCGCTCATCTGACGACGCGCATAGCCGTGGGCCAGATTGAACATGCCGTAGTTCAGCGCGTGGAAACCGGCCAGGGTGATGAACTGGAACTTGTAGCCGTAGCTGCCCAGTTCCTTCTGGAACCTGGCAATGGTGGCGTCGTCCAGGTTCTTCTTCCAGTTGAAGCTGGGCGAGCAGTTGTAGGCCAGCAGCTTGCCGGGGAACTTCGCATGGATCGCCTCGGCGAACTTCCGCGCGAATTCCAGGTCCGGCTTGCCGGTCTCGCACCACACCAGGTCGGCATACGGTGCGTAGGCCAGGCCGCGGCTGATGGCCTGGTCCAGGCCGTTGCGGGTCTTGTAGAAGCCCTCCACGGTGCGCTCGCCGGTGGCGAACGGCTTGTCGTTGCCATCGATGTCGCTGGTCAGCAGATCAGCCGCCTCGGCGTCGGTACGCGCCACCAGCAGGGTCGGCACGCCCAGCACGTCGGCGGCCAGCCGCGCGGCGTTGAGCTTCTCGATCGCCTCGCGGGTCGGCACCAGCACCTTGCCACCCATGTGCCCGCACTTCTTCACCGAGGCCAGCTGGTCTTCGAAGTGCACGCCGGCAGCACCGGCTTCGATCATCGCCTTCATCAGCTCGAAGGCGTTGAGCACGCCGCCGAAACCGGCTTCGGCGTCGGCCACGATCGGCTGCAGGAAGTCGATGTCATCCTTGCCTTCGGCATGGTGCAGCTGGTCGGCACGCAGCAGCGTGTTGTTGATGCGCTTGACCACCGCTGGCACCGAATCGGCCGGGTACAACGACTGGTCCGGGTACATCTGCCCGGCCAGGTTGGCATCGGCCGCCACCTGCCAGCCGGACAGGTAGATCGCCTTCAGCCCGGCCTTCACCTGCTGCATGGCCTGGTTGCCGGTCAGCGCGCCGAGCGCGTTGACGAAGTCGCGTTCATGCAGCGACTTCCACAGCTTTTCCGCGCCCAGCCGGGCCAGCGAATGCTCGATATGGACGGTGCCACGCAGGCGCACCACGTCGGCGGCGCTGTAGTTGCGCTGGATGCCTTCCCAGCGCGGATTGGTGTCCCAGTCGTGCTGGATCTGTTCGGCAGTGGGCAGCGTGCTCATGTCTATCTCCAGTTCGGTTCGTGCGGATGCAGCGGGGAAGGAAGCGGCGGGAAAACCGGCATGCAGCGGTCAGTCGATGCGCGCGTACGCCGGCAGGGTCAGGAAGTCGGTCAGTTCGTTGCTGCGGCTCAACTCGGCCAGCAGGGTGATGGCTTCTTCGATGCGGCCGCCGCCAGGCAGCGCCGAGGTATCGCCGAGGCGCGCCGGCAGCTGCGCCAGGGTGGTATCGAGCAGCGCCAGATCGATGGCAGTGCCGTCGTCCAGCTGCTGGCCCGGGGTATGCAGCCACTGCCACAGCTGGCTGCGGCTGATCTCGGCAGTGGCCGCGTCCTCCATCAGGTGGTGGATCGGCACGCAGCCGTTGCCATCCAGCCATGCGGCCAGGTAGCGCACGCAGACTTCGACATTGCCTTCGAAGCCAGCGCGGGTGATCGTGCCCGGCGGCCGCGCGATCAGTTCATCGCGACCCACGCGCACATCCTGGCGCAGCACGTGGTGCTGGTTGGGCGTGGGCATGTGCTCGTCGAAGATCGCCATCGCCACCGGAATCAGCGCCGGATGGGCGACCCATGTGCCATCGTGGCCAGCGCTCACTTCGCGCAGCTTGTCGGCACGCACCCGCGCCATCGCCTGCTCGTTGGCGGCGGCATCGTTGTTGATCGGAATCTGCGCGGCCATGCCACCCATCGCATGTGCGCCGCGGCGATGGCAGGTCTGGATCAGCAGTTCCGAATACGCCTTCAGGAACGGCTGGGTCATGGTCACCTGGCCACGCTCGGGCAGCACGCGGTCAGCGTGGCGGCGGAAGGTCTTCAGGTACGAGAAGATGTAATCCCAGCGCCCGCAGTTGAGGCCGACGATGCGATCGCGCAGGGCGTGCAGGATCTCATCCATCTCGAACACTGCCGGCAGCGTTTCGATCAGCACGGTCACCTTGATCTGCCCGTGCGGCAGGCCGAGCATGCCTTCGATGTGCGACAGCGCGGTCTCCCACAGCGCTGCCTCTTCCATGCTCTGCAGCTTCGGCAGGTAGAAATACGGGCCGCGGTCCCTGGACTGCAGCGCGCGCGCATTGTGGAAGGCAAACACCGCCGCATCGAACAGGCCGCCGGCGAGGAACTGGCCATCCACGCGCACATGCTTTTCGTCCAGGTGCCAGCCGCGCGGACGCACGATCAGCACCGCCTGCTCATCGTAGGGGCGCAGTGCGTAATGCTTGCCATTGGGTGCGGTGTACTGCAGGTCGCCGCGCACCGCAGCGGCCAGCGACTGCTGACCGGCCAGCAGGTTGCGCCAGGTCGGCGAGGTCGAATCCTCGAAGTCGGCCATGAACACCTTGGCGCCGGAGTTCAGCGCGTTGATGACCATCTTCGGGTCGGTCGGGCCGGTGATCTCGACGCGACGGTCCTGCAGCGCGGCCGGCAGCGGCGCCACGGTCCAGTCACCGCTGCGGATCGCGGTGGTGTCCTGGCGGAAGTCCGGCAAGCCGCCCTGGTCGAAGAACGCCTGGCGCTCGCGGCGGGCCTGCAGCCGTGCCTGCCGGCCGGGTTCCACTGCCCGGTGCAGGGACACCAGCAGGGCCAGCAACGGCGCCGGCAGCACGGTGGCCTGGCCCGCCACCTGGGTCGCCAGGGCGATGCCCGGCGTGGCCTTGGCGGCGGTGGAAGGAACAGCGGAAGCGACGGCGGACATGGCAGAACTCCAGCGTGGGGGAACGACTCCACCGTGCGGCCGCAACCCTGTATTTGGCAAAACAGTTTTTGCAATGCTTTACATAAATTGTGCTAATACTTGTGACGCCATGACCACGCGTAGCCCGCCAAGTCCCCGTTTTTCCTACAAATCCGATCGGCTGAAGCCGCTGCGCGCGTTCTGCCAGACGGTGCGCCTGGGCTCGGTCTCACGGGCGGCTGAGGCACTTTTCGTCAGCCAACCAGCCATCAGCCTGCAGTTGCAGGCGCTGGAGCGTGAACTGGGAGTACCGCTGTTCGAGCGCAGCGGCCGGCGCCTGGTACCCAGCCGCGAGGGCCAGCTGCTGTATGAAATGGCGCAGCCGCTGGTGGAGAGCCTGGACGGCCTGGAAGCGCGCTTCCGCGACAAGGTGCGCGGGCTGGACGCGGGCGAGCTGAACATCGCTGCCAACAGTTCCACCATCCTGTACCTGCTGCCGAAGATCGTCGAACGCTTCCGCCAGCATTACCCCGACGTACGCCTGACCCTGCACAACGCCATCAGCGCCGACGGCACCGACCTGCTGCGCGAGGATGCCGCCGACCTGGCGATCGGCTCGATGACCGATGTGCCGGCCGACCTCAGTTATGCGCCGGCCTACCGTTTCGAACAGGTGCTGATCGCCCCGCATGACCATCCGCTGGCCAGCGGTGGCGAGCTGGAACTGGCCGACATCGCCCGTTATCCGCTGGTGCTGCCGCCGAAACGGCAGATCACCTACCGGCTGGTGGACCAGGTGTTCCAGCGTCACCGCATCGCCTACACCGTTGCGCTGGAAGTGGGCGGCTGGGAGGTGATCAAGCAGTACGTGGCGATGGGCATGGGCATTTCCATCGTGCCGGCGCTGTGCCTGAACGATGCCGACCGCGAACGGTTGGCCGCACGGTCGATGAAGCGCTGGTTCCCGGAGCGCAGTTACGGGGTGATCGTGCGGCGTGGCAAGGCGCTGTCGGCGCAGGCGCGGGCGTTCATCGAGCTGATCCAGCCAGAGTTGTTCAGCCCGCGCGATTACGACCAGAGCGGGCATTCGGAGCGGTGAGGGGTTGTCGGCAGGGCTGCGCCCTGCACCTGCCGAATCAACGGCAACGGCAAAGGCAACAGCGGGGATTCCGTGGGATGGCGGGGCGGTGTGGCCTGCTCTTGGTGGGTGTCGACCTTGGTCGACACGGTTGATCCACGCCATGCGTGGATGACGATTCCCGGCGTCGGGCTGGATAGACTGCATCCATGTCCATCGAACTTCGCCACCTGCGCTACTTCCTCGCCGTTGCCGATACCCTGCACTTCGGCCAGGCGGCCGAGCGGTTGGGGATGTCGCAGCCGCCGCTCAGCCAGCAGATCCGGCAGCTGGAGGAACTGATCGGTGCGCGCCTGTTCGTGCGCAGCCATCGGCGTGTGCAGCTGACCGCTGCGGGGGAACTGCTGCAGGAACGTGCGCGCAGCATCGTGCAGCAGGTGGAATCTGCGGTGGATGAAGTGCAGCGCGCGCAGCGTGGCGAGCAGGGTGAGCTCCGTATCGGCCTGACCCGGGCCACGCCGTTGTCACCGCAGATTCCGCGTTCGATCCTGCAGTACCGCCAGCAGTATCCGCAGGTGCGGCTGCAGCTGAGCGAGATGAACACCCTGCAGCAGATCGATGCGCTGCTCGATGGCAGCCTGGATGTGGGCATCATCCGCAAGCGCACGCTGCCGGCCGAGCTGGTGGCGCACAGCCTGTTCGTCGACCCGCTGGCATTGATCGTGCATGCCGACCACCCTGCCCTGCGTCGACTGTCGAAAGGCGGGACGCTGGCGTTGCGTGATCTGGCGCAGGAACCGTTCGTGGCTTTCCGCCGCAGCGCCGGGGCGGGCATCCATGACCACATGATCGCGCTGTGCGCGGCAGCAGGTTTCACCCCGCGCATCGTGCAGGAAGCCGGTGAGGCGTCAACGCTGATCAGCCTGGCCGCTGCGGGACTGGGTGCGGCGATCCTGCCTTCGTCGTGCGACCACATCCGGGTGGAAGGGGCGCGCTTCGTGCCGCTGGCCGATGCCGGCGCGCATTCGGAAGTGCAGTTGGCGTGGCGCCGCGAGGGGGTGACACCGTTGATCCGCAATTTCGCCGGGCTGCTGCGCGAGGCGTTTGCGGAGGGGTGATGGGCCGCGCTGCGCGCTCGCCGGGCACGGCCCGGCGCTACCGCTGGCCTACCCAGGTAGCGCCGGGCCATGCCCGGCGGGCGTCAGGCGGTCACCGGCTGCGGCGCGCGCTGCTGCAGCGCCCACACGATGCCACCACCGATGAGGGTCAGCAGCGCGGCGAACGCGCACACGCCCAGCCAGTCCCACGCGGCATAGGCCAGCCCCCCCACGCCGCCCAGCACGCTTGAACCCAGGTAATAGGCGAACAGGTACAGCGCCGACGCTTCCGCACGCATGGAGCCGGCACGGCTGCCGACCCAGCTGCTGGCCACCGAATGGCCACCGAAGAAACCGAAGGTCACCAGCGCGATGCCCACTGCCATCGTCGGCAGCCACGGCATCGCCAGCAGCACGATGCCGGCGGCGATCAGGCCGAAGGAGATCGCCAGGATGCGACCGCGCCCATGGCGCGTGGCCTGCTGGCCCATCCACGCCGAACTGAAGGTGCCGACCAGATACACGCTGAAGATCAACCCGACCACGGTCTGGCTGAGGTGGTACGGCGGCGCCAGCAGGTGGTAGCCGAGGTAGTTGTAGAGGGTGACGAACACCCCCATCAGCACGAACGAGGTCGCGAACAGCCACGGCAGGCCGCGATCGGCGAACAGTGTGCGCCAGCGCGCGGGCAGCTGGCGCAGGCCACTGCGACTGGCCTGGAAGTGACGCGACGGCGGCAGCTGCAGCCACAGCAGCACGGTGCTGGCCATGGCGATGATCGAGACCACGCCGATGCCCCAGCGCCAGCCCCAGTGGTCGGCGATGATGCCGGCCAGCAGGCGCCCGCTCATGCCACCGATGGCGTTGCCGCCGATGTACAGGCCCATCGCCAGGCCCAGCGCGCGGCTGTCCATCTCTTCCACCAGGTAGGTCATCGCCACCGCTGGCACGCCGCTCAACGCCAGCCCCAGCAAGGTGCGCAGCACCAGCAGGGTGGCCCAGTCGTCGACCAGTGCGGTGCACAGCGACAGCGTGGCCGAGGCCAACAACGCAACGATCATCAGCGGGCGCCGGCCGACCGCATCGGACAGCAGGCCCGCCAGCAGCATGGCCACGGCCAGGGTGCCGGTGGTCAGCGACAGCGACATCGCGCTGCCGGCAGCGGACACGCCGAAGTGGCGACTGAACTCGGGCAGCAGTGGCTGCACCGTGTACAGCAGGCCGAAGGTCGAAAAGCCAGCCAGGAACAGCGCCAGCGCGGTGCGGCGGAAGGCCGGCGTTCCCTGCTGGATGCGGGTGTCGACGGGAGCGTGGTCAGTACGGGGACGGTCGGCGAGGGCCGCCGGGGTATCGCCAGTCATGGGAGCGGTGGGCCGTGGGGGCGGCCGGATTGGAGGGAACGGGCCCCAGACTAGGCCCGTCCATCCAGTCGATCCATAACCTGATAGGTCATGATTGATACTTCTGGCATATCGATAAGCTTACAGCCGCTGCCACTCGAAGCCGTCGCCACGGCGGTAGTACACCGCCACTGCGCGGCCATAGATCTTGTCCGCATCGACAAAGCCGAAGAAGCGACCGTCGAAGCTGTTGCCACGATGGTCGCCCAGCACCAGCACCTTGCCGGCGGGCACCTGCAGATCCGCGATGTCCGGGCCACCGCCGCTGTCCAGATCGAGGCTGGCGCGGCGCTCACCGAAAGCTTCGGTGTCGGCCAGGTCGGCGATCTGCAGCGGCTGGCCGTTGATGCTCAGGTGGCCATCGCGCAGCTGCACGTGGTCGCCGGCCACGGCGGCGACGCGCTTGATCAGGCGGGTGCCATCGGCCGGCGAATCGAACACGGCCACCTCACCCCGCTGCGGCGTGCCGGTAGCCAGCAGCTCCTGGCTGGTGAACGGCAGGCGCAGGCCATAGGCGCGCATGTCCACCACCACCCGGTCACCCGGTTGCAGCGTCGGCTGCATCGAACCGCTGGGCACGACGTAGTGGTTGGCGAGGGTGTCGCGGGCGGCAGCGAGCAGGCCCAGCATCACCAGCAGCGGCAGTGCCTCTTTCTTCAGCCAGGTGAGCGCGCGCTCTGGGAACGGCGGACGGGCTACAGCATCCATGTGAGGCTCCGGGTGGTGGGTGGGCGTCAGACCGCAAGGGCAGGCGTGAGGTTCCCGGGCATCATGCCGGTCTCCATGCCCGTGCCGATCAACGGTCGGCAGCCACCGGGTGCATTCCGGCCGGTCGTTATGAAGGTTTTACGCCCGGGCCGGGCACTGGGCATCGCACCTTTACGGCCCCCACGCGCATCGTGTGCCTACCGCGCCGCAGGGCGCTTTGCGCAAGGTGTTGTATGACCCTCCTGGTGATCCGGCATGCGTCGCCGTCGGTGCCGCGTCCGCTGCTGCCGGCCGAGTTGTCCGGCCATCCGGTGCTGTGCACCGACTGCGCCAGCCTGGCCGATGTGCGCCAGTGTCTGTGCCAGCCGCAGGCGCGCACCGCGGACTGGGTGCTGCTTGATGTCGGCGTCGCCGACGAGGCGCAATGGTGTGCCGAGGGCGGTGCGCTGCAGGCGGCGCTGGACGGTCTGCCGGCGGAGTACATCGAACTGCAGTCGCCGCACCAGCCCGGTCTGGAAGCGCGCCTGCGCCTGCAGCACGGCCCGGCCGCCGTGGTGGTCGACCAGCGCAGCCAGCAGGCGGGCTATCCGCTGTCATTGGCCATCGTCAGCCGTCGCCTGGCACGGGAGGGCTGAGCCATGTCGATCTTCATCATCCGTGGCCCGGAAGCGGCTGGCGCGTTGATCCGCACCGCCGCGCCGCTGCCGGCGCCGGTACTGAAATCACTGGTGCACCGTGCGATCGATGCGGGCACCAGCGTGGCGATCCGCGCCTGCGGTTCGGAACAGGAACTGCTGGACGCGCTGCGCGTGGCCGACCACAGCCGTGGCGAGGTGACGCTGCTGGATCCGGGCGCATGTGCCGACAGCCTGCGCCTGCAGCGGCTGCTGCCCTACCTGCACAACGCGTACGTGGAAGTGCATGACGATGGCGCGGTGGCCGAGCCGTGCCTGCCGGCCGGTGTTGGCCAGCGCTTGGGCATCGCCGCCGGGTACGGCGCGCAGAGCTATGTACTGGCGCTGGATATCGCGCTGGATCACCTGGGGTTGGCCGAGCAGGCGAACCGGGTGCATGTAGGGACGTGATGGCCGGGCTGCGCCCGGCACCCGGTAGTGCCGGCCGCTGGCCGGCAACCTCAACAACAACAGCAACAACAGCAACAGCAGAGGCTGGCATTGCGTGGGATGGCGGGGTGGGTCCGGTTGCGGGGGACGCTGCAAGTACGTCCATGTAAGCTCGGTCGCGCCATCCATGGCGCTCACGCCCCCGCAACCGGACCCGCCCCGCCTTCGACAGATTTCCGTGACCTGTCGGAATGGGATGGCCTGCTCTGGGTGGGTGTCGACCTTGGTCGACACATGGATCCACGCCATGCGTGGATGAGCGACACAACGAAAAACGGCGGGGTTGCCCCCGCCGTTTTTTCTTTCGTACTTCAGGCCGCGCTTACTTCAGGCCGCGGAACTTCAGCAGCGGCTCCACCGACGGGTCCTTGCCGCGGAAATCGCGGTACAGGGTCGACAGCTCCACGCTGTTGCCGCGCGAGAGGATCTTGTCGCGGAATTCCTGGCCGTTGGCGGCGGTCAGGCCACCGTGTTCGGTGAACCACTGGTAGGCGTCATGGTCCAGCACTTCCGCCCAGAAGTAGGCGTAGTAGCCGGCCGAGTAACCGCCACCCCAGATGTGGTCGAAGTAGGTGGTGCGGTAACGCGGCGGCACCTGCGGCAGGTCGACCTTGAACTTCTTCAGCGCGCTCGCTTCGAAGGCGCCGACATCCTGCAGCGGGGCATCGGCCTTCTGCGTGTGCCAGGCCAGGTCGAGCAGTGCCGCCGACAGGTACTCGGTGGTCGCATAGCCCTGGTTGAAGCTGCGCGCCTTGAGGATCTTGTCGACCAGTTCCTGCGGCATCGCTTCGCCGGTCTTGTAGTGCTTGGCGTAGTTGGCGAACACCTTCGGGTCCAACGCCCAGTGCTCGTTGAACTGCGACGGGAACTCGACGAAATCGCGCGAGGTGGCGGTGCCGGCGATCGACGGGTACTTCACGTTCGAGAACATGCCATGCAGTGCATGGCCGAACTCATGGAACATCGTGGTGACGTCGTCGAAGCTGATCAGCGCAGGCTGGCCGGCGGCCGGCTTGGTGAAGTTGCAGACGTTGTAGACCACCGGCTTGGCACCGGTGAGGCCGTCCTGTTCGACGAACACGTCCATCCAGGCGCCACCGGACTTGCTGTCACGCTTGAAGTAGTCGGTGTAGAACAGGGCCAGCGAGGTGCCGTCCTTGTCGAACACTTCGTACACCTTCATGTCCGGGTTGTAGGTCGGGATGTCGGTGCGCGGCTTGAAGGTGATGCCGTACAGCTGGGTGGCGGCGTAGAAGACGCCGTTCTGCAGCACGTTGTCCAGCTCGAAGTACGGCTTGATCTGCGACTCGTCCAGATCGTACTTGGCCTTGCGCACCTGCTCGGCGTAGAAATCCCAATCCGAGGCGGCCACCTGGAAACCACCCTTCTGGGCGTCGATCACCTTCTGGATCTCACCGGCTTCGGCACGCGCCTTGGCGGTGGCGGCAGGCACGGTGTCGGTCAGCAGCTTCAGTGCGGCCGCCGGGGTCTTGGCCATCTGGTCACCCAGCTGGTAGTCGGCGAAGGTGTCGAAGCCGAGCAGCTTGGCCTTCTGCGCACGCAGCTGGGCCAGGCGCTGCACGGTCTGCCGGGTGTCGTTGGCATCGCCACGCTCGGCACGGGTTTCCGAAGCCTTCAGCACGGCGGCACGCTGGTCGCGGTCGGTCAGCGAACCGAGCACCGGCTGCTGGGTGGTGTTCTGCAGCGGCAGCAGGAACTTGCCATCCAGCTTGCGGTCCTTGGCGGCGGCGGCGGCATTGTTGACCGCGCCCTCGTCCAGGCCGGCCAGCTTGGCCTTGTCGTCCACCACGACCGCAGCAGCGGCGGTTGCAGCCACCAAGCGGGTGTGGAACTGGGTGGACAGCGTGGTTTCTTCCACGTTGAGCTTGCGCAGGCTCGCCTTGTCGGCGTCGGACAGCTGCGCGCCGGCGCGCACCAGGCCGTCGTAGTAGTGCTCGACCAGGCGCTTCTGCACCGGATCCAGGCCCAGCGTCTCGCGCTGGTCATACAGCGACTTCACGCGCGCGAACAGCTTCGGATCGAGGTTGATCTCGTCCTGGTGCGCGGCCAGCTTCGGCGCCACTTCTTCCTGGATCTTCTGGCGGGCATCGTTGGTGTCGGCCTGGACCAGGCCGAAGAAGATGCGCGACACGCGGGTCAGGGTCTCGCCGCTGCGCTCCATCGCCACGATGGTGTTGTCGAAGGTGGCCGGCTCGGCGCTGTCGGCGATCTTGCGCACGTCGGCCAGATGCTGGCGCATGCCTTCTTCGAACGCCGGCAGGTAATCGCTGTCCTTGATCTTGTCGAACGGCGGTGCCTGGAACGGCAGGCTGCTGGCGGTCAGCAGCGGATTGGTGGAGGCTTCGGCCGGCTGCTGGGCCGGTGCATTCTGGGCTTCGGACACGGGGGTGGACTCCTTGCCGGAACAGGCCGCCAGCGCCAGGCTGATGGCGGCGGCCAGGACTACGGTACGCGACATGTAAAACGCTCCTTGGGCAGACGGTACGGGATGGCAGCCGTCCACCCTACTCCTGTCATGGGCGCCCGGCATGTGCCGGACGTGGCGTCTACGCTGCCGGCGGCGGCTGGCTCAGACCGTGCCGCGGGTCTTGCCGATCCAGGGCCGGTAGAACTCGCGGATGGTCGCCATGTCTGCGGCATCATCGCCGGTCGGCGTGAACAGCGGGCCGATGCCGATGGTCTTTTCCGGGTAGTGGAAATACGCGGCCAGGATCGGCACGTCGGCCATCCGCGCAATCTTCAGGAAACCGGCCTTCCAGTCCTTCACGGCCTTGCGGGTGCCTTCGGGGGTGATGGCGAACCACATCTTCTCGTTGTTGCGCAGCAGGTCCACGGCCTGGCCGACAGTGCCCTGCGGCGAGCTGCGATCCAGCGGGATCACGCCCAGCTTGTGCAGCAGCGGGCCCAGTGGCCACCAGAACAGCGAGGCCTTGCCCAGCACCTTCACTTTCATGCCCAGTGCGATCTTGGCGGCCATGCCCCACAGCCCGTCCCAGTTGGACGAATGCGGAGCGATGATGAAGACCAGCCTGGGAACGTTCGGCAGCGTACCGGTCACTTTCCAGCCGCCCATGCGCAGCGTGCAGCGCGCCAGCCAGCGCAGGAAACGGTTGGGCTTGACCTGCGGCATGTTCGGCGGAATGGCCGGCAGCAACGGCGTCGGGTTGTTCAAGCAATCACTCCCAGTCACGTGATGAGCGCCCGCGCTTGATCTGCGCGCGCCCGCGTTTGGCGTCCAGACGACGCAGTTTCGACCCGAAGGTCGGCTTGGTGGCCTTGCGTGGTTTGGGCACGCTCAGCCCGGCCTGGATGAAGGCCGCCAGCCGCTCGCGCGCATCCTCGCGATTGCGATCCTGGGTGCGGAAACGTTGCGCGTCGATGACCAGCACGCCTTCGCCGGTCATGCGCCGGTCGCGCCGCGCCAACAGGCGCTCGCGCAGCGGCTCGGGCAACGAGGGCGAGCCGGCCACGTCGAAACGCAGTTCCACCGCGGTGGAGACCTTGTTGACGTTCTGGCCGCCGGCACCACTGGCACGCACGAAACGCTCGACGATCTCGCCGTCGGGGATTTCAAGCTGCGCGCTGATGATGACCGGTCCACTGCCCATCCGCGCATTGTAGCGGCAGCCGCGTTGCCGTGGCTGCCATCGCGCCCCGTATGCCGCCGATCAGGCACCGAACACGCCGCCTTCGCCTTTGCCGGGGGTATGCTTGCCATCCCGTGTACTGCAGGACGCTCCGCATGATCCGCTTCGTTCCCTCCCTGTTGCGCCGCGCGACCCTGCTGCTGGTGCTGGCCGCAGCAAGCGCGCCGGTGCTGGCCGCAGCCCCCACCGATGGCGACATCAACCGCCTGCTGTCGGCCTCGCGTGCGCAGAGCATGATCGACACCATGCTGCCGCAGATCGAAGCGATGCAGCAGCAGCAGTTCCAGCAGGTCGCCGCACAGCGCAAGCTCAACGCCCAGCAGCAGGAACAGCTGCAGCGCATCCAGGCCCGTACCAGCCAGACCCTGCGCCAGGCACTGTCGTGGCAGCAGCTGCGGCCGATGTACGTGGACCTGTACAAGAAGACCTTCAGCAAGGAAGACGTGCTGGCCATGGCCGAGTTCTACGAGAGCCCGGCCGGCCAGAGCCTGCTCGACAAGACCCCGGCGCTGATGCAGAACGTGATGGTGGCGATCCAGACGCGCATGCAGCCGCTGTTCGCCGATCTGCAGAAGGATCTGGAAGCGATCGTCAACGAGCCGGAAAAGAAGTAAGACGGTAGCGCCGGGCCATGCCCGGCGAGCGCGAAGCGCGGCCGTTTCATCGACGAAGCCGCCGGGCATGGCCCGGCGCTACCGCTACGGCACCTGCCAACCGAACAGGTCCAGCGCCTTCTGGAATTCACCGTCGACCGGCGCGCGCACATCCACCGTGCCACCATCCGGATGCGGAAAGCGCAGGCGCTCGGCGTGCAGCAGCATGCGGTGCACACCCTGCATGCGGAAGTTGCGGTTGTGCCGGCCATCACCATGGCTGGTATCGCCGATCAGGTGATGTGACAGGTGCTTGAGATGGCGGCGGATCTGCCGGAAGCGCCCGGTCAGCGGCTGGCAGCGCAGCAGTGCATAGCGCGAGCTGGTGAACTCGCCCACCGGTACCGACAGTTCGCCGGTAGCCAGGCGCTGGAAGTCGGTGACCGCCGGCTTCTTCACCGGCTTGCCGGGACCGCCATCCAGATCGTGGTCGACCTGCCAGGCCTCCTCGGCCGGCCAGCCGCGGCAGATGGCCAGGTAATCCTTGCTCACCTCGCCGCCCATCAACGACTTGCCCAGCGCACTGGCCGTATCACGGTCGAAGGCCAGCAACAGGCAGCCGCTGGTGGCGCGATCCAGGCGATGGACCAGGAAGATCGGCCGGCCCAGCTGCTCGCGCAGGCGATCGGCGAGGAAATCATCTTCGCCACGGGCCAGCTTGCTGTCATGGACCATCAGCCCGGCCGGCTTGTTGACCACGGCCAGCCGTTCATCCAGGTGCAGCAGCTGCAGGGGCGCGGTTTCAGTCTCGACCGCAGCGAGGGTGTCAGGTTCGGTACTCACCGCGCGATTATCCGGATGACGCGCTGAACAGGGTAGTGCCGGCCGCTGGCCGGCAACGTCGAGGTCGCCCGATGACTGCGGTTGCCGGCCAGCGGCCGGCACTACCGCACCAGGCCAGCGACCCGCGCTACCGGGGTGATGCCCGGTCAGGCGTTGCGCAGCGCCAGCAGTTCGCCATTGCCCACCGGCACCAGGCTGGTGGTGAACGCCCCATCGGCGGCCAGCAGGGCGCGCAGCGGCGCCATCTCACCGGCGTGCGAGGTGGCGTTGTCGACCACCAGCAGGCCGCCGGGGCGCAGTACCCGACGCAGTTGCGGCCACCAGCCTGCGTACTGCTGGCGATCCGAATCCAGGAACAGCAGGTCGATGCAGCCCTGCTCGGCCTGCGCCAGCCACTGCCCGGCATCACCGTGGACCAGGTTGATGCGCTCGCCCAATCCACTGCGGGCGAAATTCGCGCGGGCCATCGCCACCTTGTCGGCAGCGAACTCCAGCGTGGTCACCTGGCCATCGATCGCGGCCGCCGCTTCGACCAGCCACAGCGTGGAATAACCGTTGGACGTACCGATCTCCAGCACGCGGCGGGCGTTGCCGAAACGCACCAGCACCGACAGCAGTTCACCGGTGTCGGCGGTGATGTTGAGCATGCGCCGACCGCGCTCGGTTTCGCACGCATCGTTGTCGCTGCCGAACTGCGCGAGCTCCTGTTTGAGCGCGCTCAGCGCATCCATCATCGCCACCACGCACGCGCCAGTGCGAACGCTCCCACCGCACCGGACACCCAGCTCCACGCCGGTACGTCGCCCCAGTACCAGCCCGGCGGCTGCAGCACGTACATCAATGCGGCGATCGCCAGCAGGCCGACGCCGGTGATCGCACCGACCGCATGCTTCTGCAGGCGCTGCACGCTGGCGTCCAGCGCAACCAGATCGCGCGAGCGCATCGCCAGTTCATGGCGACCTTCCACCTGCTGGGTCAGCCAGGCGTGCACCAGGCGCGGCATGTCCGGCGCATGGGTCATGATTTCCGGCAGGCGCTTGCCGATCTCGCGCACCACGCGGCGCGGGCTGTAGCGCTCGCGCAGGATCTTCGCCAGCACCGGTTTGGCCACGGCCCAGATATCGATCTGCGGGTCCAGCTGGCGGCCGACGCCCTCGATGTTGAGCAGGGTCTTCTGCAGCAGGATCAACTGCGGCTGCAGGGTCAGCTGGTAGCGCTGGGCCACGCGGAACAGCTTCATCAGCACTTCGGCCAGCGAGATCTGCGACAGCGGACGGGTGAAGTACGGCTCGCACACCGAACGCACTGCCGCTTCCAGATCATCGATGCGCACGTTGTCGGGCATCCAGCGCGCCTGCACGTGCAGTTCGGCGATGCGGCGGTAGTCGCGGTTGAAGATGGCCATGAAATTCTCGGCCAGGTAGTACTGATCTTCCTGCGAGAGCTGGCCCATGATGCCGAAGTCCAGCGCGATGAAGCGCGGGTTGTCGCGGCGTGCCGGATCGATGTCGACCCAGATGTTGCCGGCGTGCGCGTCGGCATGGAAGAAGTTGTCGCGGAACACCTGGGTGTAGAACACCCGCACGCCTTTGGCGGCCAGCGCCTTGCGGTCGATGCCGGCCTTGTCCAGCGCGGCGATGTCATCGGAGGGGATACCCCACACGCGCTCCAGGGTCAGTGCGCGCTCGGCGGTATGGCTCCAGATCACTTCCGGTACGTACAGGTCGTCGGAGTTCTCCCAGAAGCGGCGCAGCACGCTGGCATTGGCGCCTTCGCGCTGCAGGTCCAGCTCGGCGGCCAGGGTGTTCTCCACCTCGGCCACCACTTCGCGCGGGCGGATCTTGTCGGCGCGCGGATGGGTGCGCTCGACCAGCGTCGCCAGCGAGTTGAGCAGGGCGATGTCGGCGTCGATCTGCTTTTCGATGCCCGGGCGCAGCACCTTGACCACCACCTGGCGGCCATTGGCCAGGGTGGCCGCGTGCACCTGCGCGATCGACGCCGAGGCCAGCGGCTCGGTATCGAAACTGGCGAAGGCTTCGCTGACCGGCAGGCCCAGCGCTTCCTCCACGATGCGGCGTGCGGTCTCGCCATCGAAGGGCTTGACCCGGTCCTGCAGCAGGGTCAGCTCATTGGCCACGTCCGGCGGCACCAGGTCGCGGCGGGTGGACAGGATCTGCCCGAACTTGACGAAGATCGGCCCCAGGTCCTGCAGCGCCAGGCGCAGGCGAGCCCCCCGCGACTGTGCCGCGATGGCGGCCGAGGCGCGCGGCACGAACGGCTTGGCCAGGCGCAGCCAGCGCTCGGCCGGGGTGCCCTGCAGCAGGTCGTCGAGGCGGTAACGCAGGATCACCCGGCCGATGCGGCTGGCCCGCAGCAGCGCCTTCATGCGGCACCCCGCAGGCGCTGCACGCGTGCGCCGAGGCGCTCGACATCGTCGCGCAGCACGTCCACGTCATCGTGGAAGGCATCCAGCTCGGCACGTGGCACCACGTCGCGCGATTCCTCGGTGATGAATTCAGCGGCGCTATGGGCGAGGTCGATCGCCCCCTGGCGGGCATGCTGCAGGGCGCTGCGCAGGGTGTTGGCCACCTGCACGCCCAGCACGTCGCCGAACACGCTGACGAACGGCTGCTGCCAGTCCGGATCGAAGCCCTTGGCCAGCTGCTGCAGGCGGCGCGCCAGCTCGGCATCGCCGGCCACACGTACGCGCCCCTTGCCGTTGTCAGCGCCCTGGCGGGCACGCGCCAGCAGCGGCAGCTGTGCCAGCACGCCGGCCAGGCTGCTGCGCACGGCCAGGTCGGCTTCCTGCGCATCCACCGGGCCGACACGCAACTGATCACCGTCGACGCTGATGCGCATTGCCAGCGGCGGCGCGTCCAGGGTCAGGTCGATATGGCGACCGTCGAGGCTGGCCAGTGCGTGGCGGGTATCCGGATCCAGCGCCAGCGCGCGGTTCAGGGCGATCTGCAGGGCGCGGCCAGCGACCGGCTTGAGGGACTTGAGCAGGGAAAGAGCCATGTGCGCATTCTACCTGCGTGGGTGGGGGGCTTGGGCCGGGCTGCCGCCCGGCACCCGCAGACGCAACGGCCAGAGCAACGGCAACGGCAACGTCAACGTCAACGTCAAACGCTGGCTTGCTGTGGGGGCGGGGTGGGTCCGGTTGCGGGGGACGCCGTAAACCCATCCCTGGGGCTTGGCCGCGGCATCCATGCCGCGGACACCCCGCAACCGGACCCACCCGCCTTCGACAGGTTTCCGGTAGCCATGGTGCTTGCGGTAGTGCCGGCCGCTGGCCGGCAACCTCAGTCGGTTGGTAGGTGTCGACCTTGGTCGACACGGTAGATCAGGGGCATGCGCAATTGACGCGCGCGAAGGGATTTCTGGTTCATCTATGCCTCACGCGGAAGGCCGATGAAGGTTCATGCTATGGAGCCACGCAACGCACAGGACATCGCATTTCCATGGCACGGACACGGGTTGGCATCATTTTCGGTGGCAGGTCTTCCGAACACGAAGTTTCGCTGCAGTCGGCGAAGAACATTCTCGACGCGCTCGACCGCGAGCGCTTCGAACCGGTGCTGATCGGCATCGACAAGCAGGGGCAGTGGCACCTGAGCCAGCCGGACACCTTCCTGCTCAATGCCGAGGATCCGGCGCGCATCGCCCTGCATCCCTCCGGTACCGCGCTGGCGGTTCTGCCCGGCACCGAGCAGGCCCAGCTGCAACCGACCGATGCGGGCAGCGCGCTGGGGCAGATCGATGTGGTGCTGCCGATCGTGCACGGTCCGCTGGGCGAGGACGGTGCGCTGCAGGGCCTGCTGCGCATGGCCAACCTGCCCTTCGTCGGCTCGCCGGTACTGGGTTCGGCGGTAGCCATGGACAAGGATGTAACCAAGCGCCTGCTGCGCGATGCCGGCCTGCAGGTGGCGCCGTGGGTCTGCATCCGCCGCCATGAAGCCGATTCGGTCGATGTCGATGCACTGATCGCGGCACTCGGCCTGCCGCTGTTCGTGAAGCCGGCCAACCAGGGCTCATCGGTGGGCGTGAGCAAGGTGAAGGACGCCGACGGTTTCGCCGAGGCATTGCAGACTGCGCTGCGCTACGACCACAAGGTTCTGGTGGAATCGGCCGTGGTCGGCCGCGAGATCGAATGCGCGGTGCTCGGCAACGAGCGGCCGCAGGCCAGCATCTGTGGCGAGGTGGTGCTGCACGACGAGTTTTACGCCTACGACACCAAGTACATCAACGAAGATGGCGCCGAAGTGGTGGTGCCGGCCGCGATCGACGCGGCGACGCAGGCGCGTGTCCAGGACATCGCGCTTCAGGCGTACCAGGTACTGGAATGCGCCGGCATGGCGCGCGTGGATGTGTTCCTGACCGCGGATGGCCGGGTCGTCATCAACGAGGTCAACACGCTGCCCGGCTTCACCCGCATCAGCATGTATCCGAAGCTGTGGGGCGCCAGTGGCGTGGGCTACACGGCGCTGATCACGCGCCTGATCGAACTGGCGATGGAACGGCACGACGCCGATCGCCGATTGCACAGTGCGGTGCGCTGACCGCGCTTCGGCAGTGCCGGCCGCCGGCCGGCAACCCCGGGTAATCGAGGTTGCCGGCCAGCGGCCGGCACTAGTGCTCAAGCGGTCATGTGCGCTTGCGGAACATCGAGATCACCGCCAGCACCAGGAACACCACGAACAGGATCCAGGCGATGTTGCTGGCGGCACCGGCGATGCCGGAGAAACCGAGCACGGCGGCGATGATGGCGATGACAAAGAAGATGACGGCGTAATGCAGCATGGTGCTCCTCGCAGGTGGTCGGCCGTGGGTGGCGTTGTGTCCATCCTGCGCATCTGCCGGTGTGCAACCGGTGATGGCGATCTCTGCGCGTAATGAAGGCTTCAGCGCGGTGATGCCGCCGTCATGATGCGGCCTTCAGCCGTCGCAGACCTTCTTCGATGCTGACCTGCGGCACGTAGCCGAAATCACGGCGCGCCGGCTCCATGCTGTACCAGTGCGGCGTGCACAGCTGCTCGGCCAGGAAGCGCGTCAGCGGCGGCTCGCCACGCAGGCGCAGCAGCGGCCACAGCCGCTCGCAGATCGCGCCGATCCGATACGCCGTCTTGAAGCTGAGCGCCTTGTCCACGGTTGGAGCGCCCACCGCCTGCAGCAGCTTGTTGACCAGCTCGCGCATCGGCAGCGGTTCGCCATTGGAAATGAAGTACGCCTTGCCGGCGCACGCGGCGCCCGGTGCCAGCGCCTCGAAGGCGAGGAAATGGGCCAGCGCGGCGTTGTCGATGTACGTGGTATCGACCTTGTTGTTGCCATCGCCCACCAGGCGCAAACGGCCAGCGCGTGCACGATCGGCCAGACGCGGCACCAGCTGCTGGTCGCCCGGGCCCCAGATCAACCGCGGACGCAACGCCACAGTCGCCAGGCTCGCGTCATTGGCCGCCAGCACGCGCTGTTCGGCAATCGCCTTGGTCGCCGCGTACGGCGCCTGGAAATCCTCGCCATACGGCACTTCGTCCGCACCCAGTCCTTCCACCGGGTGCGTGGCGCGGTGGGTCACGCTGGGCGTGGAGGTGTAGACCAGCCTGCCGATGCCATGCGCACGGCAGGCGGCGATGACGTTGTCGGTGCCGACCACGTTGGCCTGGTGGTAGCTGTCATAGCTGCCCCACGCACCCGCCTTGGCACCGTTGTGGAACACCGCATCGACGCCGGCCACCGCATGCAGCACCGCCTGCGGATCAGCCAGGTCACCGCGGATCTGGCCCACGCCCAGCGCCTGCAGTTGCGGGTAGTGGCTGCGGTTGAACGCCAGCACCTGGTGGCCACGTTTGACCAGACCACGGCACAGCGCCTGGCCAAGGAAACCACCACCACCGGTGACCAGGATCTTCATGCGCGCTTCTCCAGTTCGGCGCGGGCCCAGACGGCGAGCTTCTCGCGGCCGATCTTGGCGTTGTGACGGATATCGACGGGGAACGCCGGATGCATCAGCACGTGTTCCAGCTTCATCTCGGGCAGACGCGCCGCGGCCGTGGCATGCAGCGCCTCGCGCAGAGCGGGGCTGTCGGACTGGCCACGCTGCAGCTCCACGCACAGCACCGGCACCTGCGCACCGGCCGCGCCGACGCCCACCAGCGCAGTGCGTGCCACGCCGGGAACGGTGTTGAACACCGGCTCGACCTGTTCGGTGTACAGCGGTCCGTGGGCGGTTTCCACGCGATGGGTCTTGCGGCCACAGAACCACAGCCGTCCCTGCGCATCGAAGTAGCCGACATCGCCCATGCGATGCACGATGCGGACGCTGCCATCGGCCAGGGTTTCGCTGATCTTCGCCGCCGCCGTCGCCTGCGGACGGTTGAAATAACTGTCGGTGGCGGTCGGCCCGGCCACGGTGATCTCACCGATCTCGCCCACGGCCAGTACGCGCGCCTGCGACCAGTCCGGCAGCGGCGCATCGTCGATGGCGATGATGCGCACCTCGTTCGGTGCGACCACGCTGCCGACGCAGGTGCCGGCACCGCCCTCGGTGGCCGCGCGCGTACGCTCCAGCTCGCGCCCCTCGACCACCGCCACCGGCAGGCACTCGGTGGCGCCATACGGCGTCCAGAACTGGGCATCGGCCGGCAGCAGGCTGCGGATGGTGGCAACCACGTCCGGCGGCACCGGCGCACCGGCCGAGGTCACCCGGGTCACCGTCGGCAACGGCCGCCCGTGCCGCGCCAGCACCCGCATCAGCGCGGGCGAGCCGAACAGCTGGGTCACGCCGAAGCGCTGGATGGCGTCATGCAGGCGCGCCGGGTCGGCCTGGGCCGGCCGGGTCGGGTCCATGTCCGGAATCACCGAGGTCAGGCCCAGTGCCGGATCGAACAGCGCAAACGGCGGGAAGGTCGGCAGGTCCACCCCGCCCGCCTCCATGCCGAAGGCGCTGCCCAGCAGCTCGATCTGGCCGACGAAGTGGCGGTGGCGGTAGACCACGCCCTTGGGCACGCCGGTGGAGCCGCTGGTGAACAGGATCGCCGCCGTGTCCTCGCCATCGGTGTCGGCCAGCATCGGGCCGCTGTTGGCGCCGGCACGCTCCAGCGCGGCCAGCGTGGTACCGCCCCAGCCCAGGCGGCGGCCAACCGTCACCAGACGGGTCGCCGAAGGCGCCCAGCGCAGCGCCAGCCGCGCCACGTGGGCCAGCGGGATGCCGATGAAGGCCTGCGGCTGTGCCTCGTCCAGGCACTGCTTCAGCGCGCGCTTGTCGATGCCCGGATCGACCAGCACCGGCACCGCGCCCAGCTTGAACAGGGCGAACATCAACAGGAAGAACTCCGGCGACGGCCGCACCATCACCACCGTGCGCACCCCGCGGCCGATGCCGTAACCGGCCAGGCCGGCCGCCATCGCATCGCTGCGGGCGTCCAGCTGGCGGTAGTCCAGGGTCACGTCGTAGGCGGCCATGCCGTTGCCGGCGCTGCGGCGGCCGGGGCAGCGGATGGCGGTCTGGTCGGGGCGTTCACGCGCCAGCTCGGGCAGCCGCGCGGCGATGTTGCAGGATCGGTTCATCCGTTCATTGTCGCCGCTTACGGAATTTCTTGCGCGGCGGCCGCCAGCGTGGAAAATCCGCATCCTCGTCCCTTTCCCGATGCCGCCCGAGGCGGCTTGCCCATGCAACATCCCTGCATGACCTGCGGCGCCTGCTGCACCCAGTACCGCGTGGCCTTCCACTGGATGGAATCGGACGAGGTCACCCCCGACGGCGTGCCGCACCAGCTCACCGAGGTGCTTGACCCGCACCGCCTGTGCATGCGCGGCACCCATTCCAAGCCGGTGCGCTGCGTGGCGCTGGACGCGCAGATCGGCGTCTATTCGCGCTGCACGATCCACCCCAACCGCCCCAGCGTGTGCCGCGAGGTGGATGCATCGTGGGAGTACGGCAAGGCCAGCCCGCAGTGCGACAAGGCCCGCATCGCCTATGGGCTGGATCCGCTGACCCTGGCCGACTGGCGCTGGCGCGATGGCGCGGACAACGACGACGACCACCCGGACGACAACGGCAACAGCCCCTCGCCACAGGCGCCGATCGCGGCGTAGTGGTAGTGCCGGCCGCTGGCCGGCAACCTCATGAACCCGGCGCGCATTGCGCGCTTGCCGGCCAGCGGCCGGCACTACCGGGATCCGACCCGGGAACCGATCAGATCGGGTTCGCGTCCAGGAACGCCCGGATCTCCGGCACCAGCACTTCATGCTTGTCTTCCAGCACGTAGTGGCCGGCATCCTCGAAGGCATGCACCTGCGCCTTCGGCAACGCCGCCTGGAAGCCCTTCAGGAAGTGGTGGTCGAACACGAAATCACGCAGGCCCCAGCCGAGGAAGGCCGGACGATCGGCGAACGACGGCAGCGCCTTGCCGGCGCGCTCCAGCAGTGACCACGCCTTGTCGGCCGGCGACAGCGGAATGTCCTGCATGAAGCGGATGGTGCTGATGCGGTTGGCGTAGCTGTTGTACGGCGACACGTAGGCGCGGCGCACATCGGCGGGCATCTTCCGCTCCACGCCCAGCCACGAGGCACCGGAGGAGAACGCATTGAAGGTGCGGATGATCCACTCGCCGATCTTCCAGTGCCGGCCCAGCGCGATCTGCCACGGCATCTTCTTGGCCGCCGGCATCGGGAACGCGGCGGTGTTGAGCACCACCAGCCGCTTGACCTGGTCGTGGTGCGACAGCGCCCAGCCGAAGCCGATCATGCCGCCCCAGTCGTGCACGGCCAGCGTCACCGGGCCGGTGATGCCCAGATGCTTCAGCAGCGCATCCAGATCATCCACCCGCGACTGCAGCGTGTACGCGTAGCGGCTGTCGTCGGGCTTGTCCGACAGGCCCATGCCGATATGGTCCGGCACGATGCAGCGGTACCTGTCCGACAGGCCGGCCACCAGCGTGCGCCAGTAATAGCTCCACGACGGGTTGCCGTGCACCATCACCACCACTTCGCCATCGCGCGGGCCTTCGTCGAGATAGTTCATCGACAGGCCGGGGCGGACCTCGAAACGCTGCGGGTGGGCGGGGTAACCGGGAAGCTGGGACATCGGATCGCACCTGTAGAAAGGGCCGGTAGAACCGGCCCTTGGACACTTGGAAACATCATCGCTGTCCGTCGCGAGCGATTGGCTGGCAGGTGCGGACGGCGCGCAGCAGGTCAGCGGTGACTTTTTTACCAGACCACTTCGGCCATCGAGCAGTTCAGGCCCGAGCCGATGCCCAGAAGCGCGATGCGGTCGCCCTTCTTCAGCTTGCCCAGCTGCTTGAGCTTGCTCAGCACGATCGGCACCGAGGCCGGACCGATGTTGCCGTGCTCGCCGAAGATGGTCATGACCTTCTTCGGGTCGATGCCGAAATTCTTGATGAACGCCGCGGTGTGCGGCTGGCTGACCTGGTGGATGACGAACTGGTCCAGCTCTTCCACGGCCCAGCCCAGTGCGATCTTGGCGGCGGTGAAGGTCTTCTGGGCCAGCTTGATGCCCTCGATCAGCAGCATGCGGGTGTCGGTGACCATGCGGTCCAGGTTGCCCAGGCACAGCTGGTTCCACTCGGTGGCCGAGCGGGTCACGCCACCCTTGTAGCGCGGCGCGTCGGGCACCAGCTCCGAACGGGCCATCACCATCGCGGCTGCACCGGAACCGGTGGTCAGCGCCGCCAGCTCGTTGCGGAAGTCGTCGGCGGTGACGTCCGGCGCGGTCATCCGCTCCAGGGTCTTTTCGTACACCAGGTTGGCGGTCTCGCCATCCACCACCAGCGCATAGTCGATCTCACCGCGCTCAAGCATGCGCGCAGCGATGTCCATGCCGTTGATGAAGGCCAGGCAGGCATTGGCGACGTCGAAGGTCATGCACTCGTCGCTGACACCGAGGTTGCCGGACACGATGGAAGCGGTGGACGGCTCCAGGTAGTCACGGCTGACCGAGGTATTGATCAACAGGCCCACCTGCGTCGCATCGATGCCTGCGTCTTCCAGCGCCTTGCGGCCAGCCATGGTGGCCGCATCGGACGCCAGGACGCCGTTGTCCCACAGGCGGCGCGCGTGGATGCCGGCGATGTCGCCGAGGACGTCGGTACGGATACCAAGGCGATCCAGCGTCGGCTGCAGGCGTTCGTTGATTTCCTTGGTCGTCAGCGTGTGCGGCGCATCAACGTGAGCCAGGCCGGCAATCGAGACATTCTTGAAGAGCATCGAGGTTAGCGCCAAGGCTCAGGCAAAGGGGGCGCTATTCTATAACCCCCCGGGCCTTCACCGCATCTTTACGAATTCAGCCTTGGCCGTATGGTGAAGGATTCAGCGCGGCGGGCACTGGAAAGCGGCAAAGCGCTGGCTGCCATCGGCAGGGGCCGCAGCGGCCTGCACGGCGTTGGCGCCGGTGGTCGGGGCCTCGTTGCGGGCCAGGGTTTCCAGCTCTTCCTGCACGCGCAGCGGGTTACGGTTGTAGAAGCCGACCTTGCTCTTCACGGTCACCACTACTTCACCCTTGGAGATGCAGCCAGCCGGTACCGGGCCTGCCGGCAGCACGCGGGTCGCCTTGCCGGCCGGTTCGATCGGCACCCAGGTGCAGGCGGTGACGGTGAGCAACAGGGACGACAGCAGCAGAACGCGCATGGGCAGGATCCTGGAAGGGAATGTCAGGAGTGTGCCTGAACCGTCTGAATCAGGGATAGCCGAAGAAGGCTGCGGTAGCGCCGGGCCATGCCCGGCGAGCGCGCAGCGCGGCATCGCTGACCGCCGCAAAACCGCCGGGCATGGCCCGGCGCTACCACCGGAGGCCTGCCCGCCGGAGCGGGCAGGCACATCGCTTACTTCTTGACCGGGTTGCCTTCGGCATCGATCACGGTCACTTCGCCCAGGTTCAAGGCGCGCACGGCCGCTTCGGTCTGCTTGAGGTCACCCACCACCACCCAGGTCAGCGCCTGCGGCTTGATCTCCGCTGCCGCCTGCTGCACCTGTGCCGGGGTCATCGCTTCGATCTCGGCCTTGCGGCGCAGCACGTAGTCGTCCGGACGCTTGAACTGCACGATCGTGCCGATGGTCGCGGCCACCGCGCTGGCGGTCTCGTAGGCGCCGGGCAGGCTCAGCGTCTGGATGTTGCGGATGCGCGCCACTTCCGCGTCGGTCGCCGGCTTGCTGCCGTTGGCGAACTCGGCGATCTCCTTGCGCATTTCCGCCATGGCCGGGCCGGTCTTGTCGATCTGCACCGGTGCCATCGCCATCCACGGGCGCTGGCCCACGGTGTTGCTGGCGCTGGTGCGGGCACCGTAGGACCAGTGCTTGTCCTCGCGCAGGTTCATGTTCAGGCGCGAAGTGAAGTCACCACCGATCACGCCGTTGGCGATGTCGAAGCGGGTCGAGCTGGGATCGCTGGACGGCGGCACGACCTGGCCGGCGAACAGGTTGGCCTGCACCGCGCCCGGCTGGTCGATCAGGAACACGCGCGGGCTCTTCGGCAGCGCCACGGCGGTGGTGGCCTTGATCGTCGGCGCATCACCGGTGGCCTTCCAGTCGCCCAGCTGCTTGTCCAGCAGCGGCACGATCTCGGCCAGGGTGGTATCGCCAACCACGATCAGGGTGCCGTCCTGCGGGCGCAGCCAGTCGCGGTGGAAGTCGACCAGGTCCTCGCGGGCCAGGCTGCGGATCGCTGCTTCGTCACCGCTGCCGGTGAACGGGATCGCGTACGGGTGGCCCTTGCCGTACAGCAGCGGCGGCAGCACGCGCATGGCCACTGCGTTCGGGTTGACCTTCTCCTGCTGGATGCCGGCGATCCAGGTCGCCTTGACCCGGTCGATCTCGCTCTGCTCGAAGCGCGGCTCGCGCAGCAGGCTGGCATACAGCGCCAGCGACGGCACCAGGTTCTCCTTCAGCGCGGACAGTTCCACATCCACCGAATCCAGGCCTGCGGACGCATCGAGATCCGCACCCAGCGCATCGGCTGCATCGGCGAAGGCCAGCGAGCCGAGCTTGCCGGCGCCTTCGGTCATCAGGTTCATGGTGAAGTTGGCGGTGCCCGGCTTGCGGCCCTGGTCGGCAGTGAAGCCACCCGGGAACTGGTAGCTGAACTGCACCACCGGAATCTCATGGCGCTCGGCCAGTACCACCTGGGTGCCGTTCTTCAGCGTGGCGCGCTGCAGGGCCGGGAACTTCAGCTGCGGGAATTCGCGGGTCTGCGGTACGCCCGCCTTGCGGTCCACCTGCTCGGGCAGCGTGCTGTACCTGCTGTCCACGGCCGGCACGTTGAACGGTTTCGGCGCCTGCGAGGGGTCTTCCTTCAGCGCCACGCGTTCACCCGGCTCGACCACCAGGGTATGGCTGCCCTTGTCCAGCCACTGCGCGCCCAGGCGCTTGAGGTCGGCAGCGGTGGCCTTGTCGATGTTGGCCAGCGAGGTGCGGAAGCAGCCCGGGTCGCCGGTGTAGACCGTGCACTCGGCCAGCGCATCGGCCTTGCCACCGAAGCCGCCGATGCGCTCGATGCCACGGATGAACGCCGCGCGCGAGCCGGTCTTGGCACGTGCCAGTTCTTCAGCGGTCGGGCCATCCTTGAGCAGGCGCTCGATTTCCTCATCGATGATCTTTTCGACCTTGGCCGGATCCTGGCCCTGCTTCACCGTGGCCATCACCATGAAGTTGGAACCCAGCTGCGAGGCGTAGGCGCCGGCGCTGATGTTGTCCACCAGCTTGTCCTGGTGCTGCAGGCGCTGGCTCAGGCGCGAAGACTTGGCGCCGCCGAGCACATAGGCCAGCAGCTGCAGCTGGTCGACGTCGGTGGTGCCGACCTGCGCCACGTTCCAGGCGCGGTAGATGCGTGCCTGCGGCACCTTGTCGGTCATCACCTCGCGGGTGTCGGCCGGCCGCTTGGCCACGTCCACCTTCGGCTGCGCCATGGTCGGGCCGGCCGGGATGCTGCCGAAGTACTTGGCCGCCTTTTCCTTGGCGGTGGCCAGGTCGATGTCACCGGCCAGCACCAGTACCGCGTTGTTCGGGCCGTACCAGGTGCGGAACCAGGTCTTGACGTCGTCCAGCGAGGCGGCGTTGAGATCGTTCATCGAGCCGATCACGCTGTGGTGGTACGGGTGGCCCACCGGATACAGCGCGCGGTTGAGCTGTTCCCACACCTGGCCATAGGGCTGGTTCTCGCCCTGGCGCTTCTCGTTCTGCACCACGCCGCGCTGTTCGTCGAGCGCAGCCTGGTCGATCGCACCCACCAGATGGCCCATGCGGTCCGATTCCATCCACAGCGCCATGTCCAGCGCGGTGGTCGGCACGTTCTCGAAATAGTTGGTGCGGTCGGTATTGGTGGTGCCGTTCTGGCCGGTCGCACCCACCTGCTTGAAGGGTTCGAAGTACTCGCCGTCGTGGTTCTCGCTGCTCTGGAACATCAGGTGTTCAAACAGATGCGCGAAGCCGGTGCGCCCGGCGGGCTCGTCCTTGCTGCCGACGTGGTACCAGATGTTGACCGCAACGATCGGTGCCTTGCGATCGGTATGCACCACCACGCGCAGGCCGTTGGGCAGGGTGAACTGCTCGAACGGGATATCGACCTTGCTGGTCGCGGCCGGCTTGGCCGCCAGCGCGTAGGTCGGCGCGAGCGTGCCGAGAGCAGTACTGAGAGCAACAGCGAGCAGCGCGGCGCGCGGGCGCAGGGTGAGCGACATATCCGGGTCCTTGGTCACGAAGGTGAATCCCGATCCTAGCGCGGGCGTGCGGCTACCGGTATCGGCCACCAGTCACTGGGGGTGATCGGCCCCATCGGCCTTCGTGATTGGCCGTTCCCGGGTCACGAACGGCGGTGATTCACGTCCGGACAGTGTCCGCAGCCCCCCGAATGGACAGGTGTCCGCCCTGCGGACACTTTCGGCGAGCCATAAAACCCTTATGAATCAACGGCTAAAAGTTGGCACGGGGATTGCTTTGTACTTCCTGCGCCAGGAAGGGCTTCAGACGAAAGCTGACTGAAGGCTGAACAAAAGCAGGAAATCGAAAATTCCGCTTGCATCCCCAGAACTGGTGTTCTACCTTACTACCACACCACTGCTCACCAACACTAAACAGGCCCCGTCATGAACGCCAAGACCATTGCCATCGCCATCGCCCTGATCGCCGGCACCGCGGTTGTTTCGTCGGTGCAGGCCTCCGAATCCATCAAGACCCTGTCCACCGTGCAGGTCCGCCCGGCCGCCGACCAGCTGATCCAGCAGGCCTGGGAACAGGCCAGCGGCATCCCGACCCTGGCCACTGTCGAAGTGCGCCCCAGCGTTGACCAGCTGGCCGAGCGCGACGGCTACATCGCCAGCCCGGTTGCCGCCGCGCTGCCGATCACCACCCTGGCCTCGGTTGAAGTGCGCCCGAGCCTGGAGCAGCGTGTCGCCCTGGCTGCCGAGCAGGAAGCCCAGCGCTACGCCGCCACCCTGGCAGCGGCCGCCACCAGCGTCGCCAACCAGGTGATCGTCAACCTGCCGGCCCTGCAGGTGCGTCCGAGCGTCGCCCAGCTGCAGGCCTTCGCTGCCGAAACCGCCCAGGTCCTGCTGCGCCCGTAAGCGACGTCCGCCCTGCCCCGCGCGGGGCGTGCGTCGTAAAGGCGGCCGCCGTCGCAGGTACACTGCGCCGATGAATGCCGCGCCCCAGTTCCACGTGATCCTGTTCCAACCGGAAATCCCGCCCAACACCGGCAATGTGATCCGGCTCTGCGCCAACACCGGCGCGCAGCTGCACCTGGTCGAGCCGCTCGGCTTCGCACTGGAAGACAAGCAGCTCAAGCGCGCCGGCCTGGACTACCACGAGTACTCGCGCCTGCAGGTGCATCCGGACCTGGACACCGCGCTGGCGCGGATCGCACCGAAGCGGTTGTTCGCCCTGAGTACGCGTGCCAGCGTCCGCTATGACAGCGTGGCGTTCGACGACGGTGATGCCTTCCTGTTCGGCCCGGAAAGTCGTGGCCTGCCGCAGGACGTGCTGGATGCCCTGCCCGACGGCCGCCGCCTGCGCCTGCCGATGCGGCCGGACAACCGCAGCCTCAACCTGTCCAACACCGTTGCGGTGGTGATGTACGAGGCGTGGCGCCAGCATGGGTTTGCCGGCGGGGCGTAACGCCACGCGTCTCTCTTCCGCCTGATTGCTGTGGCGGGCGCATGCGTTCATGGGCGTTACTTTTCTTTCCGCGCGGAAAGAAAAGTAACCAAAAGAAACGCGCCGCCATCCGCGAGCCGGTGCTGCGCACCGGTACCCTGCGCTCCTCGGCTCGCTTCAAGGCGGAACCAACAGCCGCTCAGTAGATCCACGCCATGCGTGGATGGCTGTTCCCCGCCCCGCTCAGAACGCGTTGATGCCGGTCAGCTCGCGGCCGATCACCAGCTGGTGCACGGTCTCGGTGCCTTCATAGGTGATCACCGATTCCAGGTTCAGCGCATGGCGGATCGCCACGTGCTCGGTGGTGATGCCGGCGCCGCCCAGCAGATCGCGGCATTCGCGGGCGATGTCGATGGCCATGCGGCAGTTGTTCCACTTGGCCAGGCTGACCTGCTGCGGTTGCACCTGCCCGGCTTCCTTCAGTCGGCCCAGCTGCAACGCCAGCAGCTGCGCCATGGTGATGCGCCGGGCCATGTCGGCCAGCTTGATCTGTGCGCTCTGGGTCGCGGCCAGCGGGCGGCCGAACAGCACGCGCTCCTTGGCATACCCCAGCGCTTCATCCAGGCAGGCGATGGCCGAGCCGATCGGGCCCCAGCTGATGCCGAAACGCGCCTGGGTCAGGCAGCCCAGCGGCCCCTTCAGCCCCTTCACGTTCGGCAGGCGGTGGCTGTCGGGCACGCGTACGTCGTCGAAGAACAGCGCGCCGGTCAGCGACGCGCGCAGGCTCATCTTGTGCTTGATCTCCTGCGTGGTGAAGCCGGGCATGCCCTTCTCCAGCACGAAGCCCTGGATGCCGTCTTCGGTCTGTGCCCAGACGATGGCCAGGTCGGCCACCGGTCCGCTGGTGATCCACATCTTGCTGCCGTTGATGCGCCAGTCGCTGCCATCGCGCACCGCACGGGTCTTCATGCTGGCCGGGTCGGAACCACCATGTGCCTCGGTCAGGCCGAAGCAGCCGATCAATTCGCCGCGGGCCATCGCCGGCAGCCATTGCCGGCGCTGTTCTTCGCTGCCGTAGGCAAAGATCGGGTACATGCACAGCGAGCTCTGCACCGACACGAAGCTGCGCAGGCCCGAATCGCCGCGCTCCAGCTCCTGGCAGATCAGCCCGTAACTCACCGCGCCAAGGTCGCCGCCGCCGTACTCGGCCGGCAGCGTGGCGCCGAGCAGCCCAAGCGCGGCGATCTCCGGCACCAGTTCCGACGGGAACCGTGCCTGGTCGAAGGCATCACCGATGATCGGCAGCACGCGCTCGTTGGTGAAGCGGGCCACGCTCTCCTGTACCGCGCGCTCTTCCTCGCTGAGCAGGGAACGGACATCGAACAGGTCGTACGGATCCAAAGCCATGGCACTCACACGCAGTCGGGACTGCCGCCATTGTCGGCCATCCGGGCGGCGTTGGTGTGCGGGTAGAGGCCGACCCTGGTCGGCGCGGGTGTTTCCGCTCACGCCAACCAAGGTTGGCACCTGCCAGACCACGCGCATTACGCTGCATTGCAGCAATTGCGATGTGAACATCGGCGATCTAGCTCGATCACGCCCGTCCCGGTACCCTGACACATTCAAACAACCGTTTCGCCCGTGGCTGCACGCGCGATTCCCAGGCAACCGCCGGTGGCCCCGATGCCGGCACTACCCACGAGTCATGCAATCGATGAGTGCTGAAGCCAACGCCCTGCCCCCGCGTGAAGTCATGGAATTCGACGTGGTCGTCGTCGGTGCCGGCCCGGCCGGCCTGGCCACCGCGATCCGCCTGCGCCAGCGTGCAATCGACGCCGGCCGCGAACTGTCGGTATGCGTGCTGGAGAAGGGCTCCGAACCCGGCGCGCACGTGCTGTCCGGCGCGGTGATGGACCCGCGCGCGCTGACCGAACTGTTCCCGGACTGGGCCGAGCGCGGCGCACCGCTGAAGCAGAAGGTCACCCGCGACGAGTTCCTGTTCCTCAGCGAGACCGGCGCGCGCACCACCCCGCACGCGCTGCTGCCCGAGTGCTTCCACAACGAAGGCAACTACATCATCAGCCTGGGCGAGGTCACCCGCTGGCTGGCGCAGCAGGCCGAGGCGCTGGAAGTGGCGATCTTCCCCGGCTTCGCCGCCGCCGAAGTGCTGTACGGCGATGACGGCGCGGTGATCGGCGTGGCCACCGGCGACATGGGCATCGAAAAGGACGGCACGATCGGCCCGGCCTTCGAACGCGGCATGGCCCTGCATGCGAAGTACACGGTGTTCGCCGAAGGCGCGCGCGGCCACCTCGGCCGCCAGCTGATCAGCCGTTTCAAGCTGGACGAAGGCAAGGATCCGCAGGCCTACGGCATCGGCATCAAGGAGCTGTGGCAGATCGACCCGGCCAAGCATGAGCCGGGCCTGGTGGTGCACGCCGCCGGCTGGCCGCTGGATACCGACACCTACGGTGGTGCCTTCCTGTACCACGCCGACGGCGGCAAGGTCGCCATCGGCTACGTGGTCGGCCTGGACTACAAGAACCCCTGGCTGAGCCCGTTCGAGGAATTCCAGCGCTTCAAGACCCATCCGTCGATCCGCAAGCATCTGGAAGGCGGCACCCGCATCGGCTACGGCGCGCGTGCGATCACTGCGGGCGGCCTGATGTCGCTGCCCAGGACCGTGTTCCCGGGCGGTGCACTGGTCGGCTGCGAAGCCGGCTACCTCAACGTCAGCCGCATCAAGGGCAGCCACGCTGCGATCAAGACCGGCATGCTGTGCGCCGATGCCGCCTTCGACGCGCTGGTGGCCGATCGCCAGCACGATGAGCTCAGCGCCTACCCGGCCGCCTTTGAAACCAGCTGGCTGCACGACGAACTGAAGCTGTCCAAGAACTTCAAGCAGTGGTTCAAGAAGGGCCAGACGGTGGCCACGCTGATGACCGGCATCGAGCAGTGGCTGCTGCCCAAGCTGGGCGTGCGCAACCCGCCGTGGACCCTGCGCCACAGCATCCCGGACCACGCCTGCCTGGAGCCGGCATCCAAGCACACGCGCATTGCCTATCCCAAGCCCGATGGCGTGCTGACCTTCGACCGCCTCAGCTCGGTGTTCCTCAGCAGCACCAACCACGACGAGAACCAGCCCAGCCACCTGACGCTGAAGGATGCGAGCATCCCGGTGAAGGTGAACCTGGCCGAGTACGCCGGTCCGGAAGCGCGCTACTGCCCGGCGGGCGTGTACGAATTCGTCGGCGACGGCAACGATGCGCGGCTGCAGATCAACGCGCAGAACTGCGTGCACTGCAAGACCTGCGACATCAAGGATCCGACCCAGAACATCGTCTGGGTGACCCCGCAGGGCGGCGGCGGACCGAACTACTCCGGCATGTGACCGGCGATGGGGCTGCGACGGCCGGTCGCAGCCCCACGGCGCGTGCGCCCGTTATCCTGCTCGCCCATGCGTGCCCTTCGCCTGCTTCCCGCTGTTGCCACGATCCTGGTCGCCAGTGCGTGCCAGCGCCCGCCCGCTGCGCCCAGCACGCCCGAACAAGCACGCCAGCAGGCGATGCAGCGCGCGTTCGAACTGTGCGCGGGCTGCCATACCGTCAATGCCGGCGGCATCCACCGCTTCGGTCCCAACCTGCATGGGGTGATCGGCCGCCGCGCGGGCAGCCTGCCCGACTACGGGTACTCGCAGGGCATGCGCCGCGCCGACTTCGTATGGAGTGCGCAGACCCTGGACACCTTCCTGCAGTCGCCCACCCATCTGGTACCCGGCACGCGCATGTACAACGCCTTCCCGAGCGCCGAGCGTCGCGCGCTGGTGATCGCTTACCTGCAGGAGCACGCGGCTCAGTGAGCCAGGCGCTGCAGCTGGTGCTGCAGATGCGCCACGAACTGCCCGGCGTCGGCAACCGCCGATGCGACCTCTGCATCGCCCGCGGCCTGCAACCGTTCCACCAGCGCGTTGGCGCGATCGGCCAGGCCGCGTGCACCCACCGCCCCCAGCGCACCGGCCTGCCGATGCAGGTGCAGCGCGGCCGTCACCCGGTCGCCTTCGTGCAGCGCGCGCTGCAGGGCCGCGACGTCCTCGTTGCTGGCCTTGACCAGGCTGTCGTGCAGTTGCTGGGCAATCTCGCGCGAACCGAAGCGCCGTTGCAGAGTCGCCAGGTCGGGTAGCCCCTCGTCGCCCTCGGGCTCATCGTCGCTGTCCACCGCGGCCTGCTCATCTTCAGCACCCTCGGCGCGCGGCAACCAGCGCAGCAGCGCCTGCCGCAGCGTCGCCAGCGACAACGGCTTGGCCAGCACGTCGTCCATGCCGGCTTCGCGGCAGCGGCGTGCGTCATCGTCAAGCACGCTGGCGGTCAGCGCCAGCACCGGCATCCGCGGCTGGCCGTTGCGCCCCTCGCGCTCGCGCAGCAGGCGGGTGAAACCAAATCCATCCAGCACCGGCATGCGGCAGTCGGTGATGACCAGATCGAAGGATTCCTCCGCCAGCCGGTCCAGTGCCTGCTGCCCGTCATCGACCAGCACATGCGGCACGCCCAGCTGCTGCAGGCGCCAGGCCATCATCGCCTGGTTGGTGGGATGGTCTTCAATGATCATCACCCGTGCCTGGCGCAGATCTGGGGGCAGCAGCGCGATCTGCTGGTGCTCGGCCTGCAGCGCGATCACATCCTCGCTGCGCGCTTCCACCAGCGACAGCAGCACCTCCACCCGCGTCCCTTCGCCCAGCGTGCTTTCCAGCTTCAGTTCGCCGTCCATCTTCTGCACCAGGCGCCGGCAGATGCTCAAGCCCAGCCCGGTGCCCCCATGGTCTCGCTGGATGTACGCACCGGCCTGGGTGAAGGGTTCAAACAGGGTCGGCAGCTGCTCCGGCGCGATGCCGATGCCGGTGTCGGTGACGCTCAGGCGCAGCGGCTGGCTGCCATCCTCGGCAGTAGGCCCCAACACTTCCAGCTGCAGCCGCACCGAGCCCTTCACGGTGAACTTGATGGCATTGCTGAGCAGGTTGAACACGATCTGGCGCAGGCGCACGCCGTCCACCTCATGGGCCTGTGCCAGCTGTTCGTCGATGTCCAGCTGCAGGTCCAGGCCCCGCGCCGTGGCCTGCGGCAACAACAATCGATGCACCCCCTCCAGCAGTGGCCGCACCGGCAGCGGCACCGGCTCCAGGCGCAGCGCGCCCGCTTCCATCCGCGAATAGTCGAGGATGTCGTCCAGGATCTGCCGCAGCATCTGCGCCGAGTCTTCGATCACGCCGAGGATGCGTTGCTGTTCGGCGTCCAGCGGCGAATGCGCCAGCACTTCCAGCATGCCCAGCACACCGCTCATCGGCGTGCGGATTTCATGGCTCATGGTGGCCAGGAAGCGCGATTTCGCTGCCGCAGCCTGCTCGGCTTCGACCTTCGCCGCGGCCAACGCGTCGGCCTGCGCGCGCGCCTGGCTCACGTCCACCCAGTAACCACTCCAGGTCACCGCGCCTGCTTCGGTTGAATACGGGTGCGCCTGGCTGCGCACCCAGCAGGGCGCACTTCCGTCGCGATGGATACGGAACTCGAAGGACAGCGGGGCAAAATTGCGCGCCGCCAGCTCCATCGCACGCAGCACCTTTTCGCGGTCGTCGGCATCGATGCATGCCAGCAGCGCCTGGCCATCCGACTCCGCCTGCTGCCGGCTGATGCCGAACATCGACTGCACATCGCCGGCAATGAAGGGGAAGCTCAAGGTGCCGTCCGCTTCGCGGCGGGCCTGGTAGACGATGGCAGGCAGGTTGTCGGTCACCTCGGCCAGGCGCTGCTCCAGCTCGCGGCGGCCGGCTACTTCGCGGCGCAACCGCCAATGCCCCAGGCCGTGCACCGCCACGGCAGTGGTCAGCACCAGCAGCAGCGGAAGGCCCCAGCGCAGGAGGGTGCTCCAGTCCACCCCATCGCGGTATTCCACCGACAGCCAATCGCCGCGCAGGGCCTCACGCCGGCGCGGCCCCAACTGCAGCAGCAGGCGGTCGAAGGTGGTGGCCAAGGCCGCATGGCGGCGCTCCACCGCCAGCGCCAGCTGGTCGTTGAAGCCAGCTGGCGCTGCCAGTTGCAGGCGCCCCGGGAAGCGGTTGCGCAGCAGCTGGTCGACCAGCGCCAGGTTGCCCACGTAGGCATCGGCCTCGCCATCAGCCAGGCGTTGCAGGGCCTGCTCGGCACTGCGCGCGGCGACGATCTTCACCGACGGCGCCTGCTGCTGCAGGTAGCCACGGATGCGCTCCGGATCGGACAACAGCACGCGTTTGCCGTCCAGGTCCGGCAGGCCCAGCATCGACGGGCTGTCAGTGCGGGTGACGATCACATTGGGCACGGTGATGAAGGGTTGGCTGAACACCCATTCCGGCCCCAGATAGCTCGAATCGGCAGGAATGCCGATCACCGCCTGCAGTTCCCCGCGACGCGCCTTCTCGCGCACCTCGTACCAGTCATGGCTGTATTCAACCTGCAGGTTGGCGCCGGCCTGCAGCAGGCGCTGCAGGTATTCATTGGTCAGGCCACTGGGCTTGCCATTCCTGTCGGCGAACGACAGGGGAGCGGCGTTGGGCGCAAAGCCGATCTTCAACGGTTGCTGCAGCACGCGTTTTTCGGCCTGGCTCAACGCCAGCTGCGCCGACGCCGACCACTGCGGCGGCGGCAGCCAGCGCTGGGCGAGGGTATCGCGCTGGGTTTCGCTGACAGCGGCAAGCGCCAGATCCAGTGCTTCAGACAACGGCTGTTTGCTGTTGGGCACGCCGAAGTGCAGCCGCTCCGGGGGCAGGTCGCTGGGCCGCAGCAGGGCCACTCCCTTCAGTCCGGCGGCGGCGATCAGTTCCGTGGCCACGTAGGCATTGCCGATGAAAATGTCGGCTTTGTCGTCTCTGACCATACGCAAGGCTGTCAGCGTGTTGTCTGCGACAAGTTGCCGTGCCCTCGGGAACCGCGCGCGCACCTGCGCCCCGGTCATGAAGTCCTGCTCGACCACCACGCGCAACCCATCCAGGTCAGGTGCTTCCGAGGCACGCAGGTCCTGTGGACGCCCGACCAGGGCCAATGGTGCTTCGGCATAGGCAGCGGTATAGACCATGCAACGGGTACGCTCGGCGCTGAGCGCGATGTTCATCACCACGTCAATCTCGCCACGACATGCCGCATCCAGCACGGAGGGCCAGTCCGCAAACCGGCGCGTTACCACCTTCAGGCCAAGCTGCCGGGCCAAAAGCGTCAGGTAGTCCGGTCCGAGGCCCACCTGCTTCCCGTCCTGGATCGACTCAAAAGGAGGCCAGCCACTGTCATACTGTCCAACAACGACAACAGGATGTGCGGCCAGGTACTCGCGCTGCAGGGGGCTGAGTGGCAACGGCCCCGGCGTGGACGCAGGCTGGGCCAGCGCCGGCAGCGCCAGCAGGGTCGCCAACAGGATCAGTCCACGGGCCGCCCAGCTGCGCATCTGCAACGATCTCCTGGAAGTCCTGCCAGGGACCGCGACGGTCGCGGTCCGGCGTGCCGGTGGCCATACTAGAGCATGACCTTGCGCATCATCATCGCAGACGATCACCCCGTGGTCCGCATCGGTACCCGCGCCGTCATCGAGTCCAGCGGCGTTGGCAGAGTCGTTGGCGAGGCCGACAACGCCCAGGCGCTGATGACCCTGCTGACGACCCAGCCCTGTGATCTGCTGGTCACCGACTATTCGATGCCCGGCAGCCCCCAGGCCGATGGTTTCGCCATGATCGGCATGATCCGCCGCCGCCATCCCGACCTGCCGGTGCTCATGCTCAGCGTCTCCAACAACCTGGCGATCCTGCGCATGGTGCTCGACAGCGGCGTGCTCGGCCTGGTCGACAAGAGTTCGTCGATGGATGAACTGCCGCAGGCGATCCAGGCGGTCTATCGCGGCCAGTCCTACATCAGCCGCAGCCTGCGCGAACGGGTGGAGGAAGCGGGCAGCTGGCGCATGCGCGAGGGTGACGGCAAGCCGTTGTCGCCGCGCGAAGTGGAGGTGCTGCGCCTGCTCGGCACCGGCATGACGGTCAAGGAAATCTCGCTGCAGCTGCACAAGAGCGTCAGCACCATCAGCCGCCAGAAGGGGGATGCCATGCTCAAACTGGGCCTGAAGGGCGACGCCGAGCTGTTCGACTACCTGCGCGACGGCAGGATCTGAGATTCTTCGCCCCGCGGTGCTTCTGCATAAGCCGGCGGCCCCTGCCCGCCACGCAATCGGCCGCTGGCTGATACCGAGGCCGTGCATTGACCCTTTCCTTTCTGCCAGCTGAGCGCCCGCCGCGCTTTCAGCCTCGCTTCATGCCGCCTGACGCTAGATGAATGCGCAAGCCGCACAGGGATCACGCGCAATGTTCCGGCAATGTCCGGGCACCAGCGTGGTCCCTACGGCAGCCGGGGTGCCCAGCGCCCTCCCTGCCCACCGTGGCATGCACCTCACAGGAGAACCCAACATGCTCAGCACTTCCGCACTCAGCTTCCGTGGTCTGGCGATGGCCCTGGCACTTCTTGCCGGCGTGGCCGTGGTCAGTGATGCCAGCGCGATGTCGAGGAAGGACAAGCGCACCGTGGTCGGTGCCGTCGTCGGCGGCGTGGCGGGTCACCTGATCTCCAACGGCGACCCGGCTGCCACTGTCGGCGGCGCGGTTGCCGGCGGCGCCATCGGAAACCTGACCACCTCCGACCGCCATGATCGCCGTTACGACGGCCGCTACGATCGTCGCTACGATCGCCGTTATGACCGTGGGTACAACCGCGGCTATGGCTACGACCGCCGCGATGACCGTCGCTGGCACCGCGGTCGCCATGACAACCGCTACTACCACGACCGCGGCCGCCATCGCGGCTGGTAAGCGCCCCGGCCACAGGCCGCACGTGGCGTCCCTGACGGGCGGGTCGATGACCCGCCCGTTTGCGTCTGTGGCGTCCATGGCGTTGAATGCGCAGCCTTGGATGTTCCATTACTCACCAGCGGCCGTGGCATGACTTCTTCCCCCCATCGCGTGCAGGGCCTCAACAACGACGAGGTCGTCGCCGACTGGCCGGCAATCGACGTGCAGGAGATCACCTGGCTGCGTGGCCACTTTCCGCAGCTGGGCGCGGACAGCACGCTGCGCTGGCACAGCCCGCGTCCGTTGTCGGCCGCGGCCATCGTCGACGGCACCGGCGGTCCGGTCTTCATCAAGCGCCACCACCACAGCGTGCGCAGTGCTGGAACCCTGGAAGAAGAACACCGTTTCATCGCGCATCTGGCAACTGCCGGCATGCCGGTGGTGCAGGTGCTGGCCAGCAACGACGGCCGCACCGCACTCGAACACGGCCAGTGGACCTACGAACTGCATGCGGTGGGCGCCGGCAAGGACCTGTATCGCGAGCTGCCGTCATGGTCACCGCTGACCGACATCGCCCAGGCACACCAGGCAGGAAGAATGCTGGCCACGCTGCACCGCGCGGCCGCCAGCTACCACGCCCCGCAGCGCGGCACCCATCTGCTGGTGGCACGCGACGACCTGATCCGCGCCGATGACCCGATCGCCGCGCTGAAGGCCGACCTCGACAATCGCCCCGGGTTGGGCCGCTACCTGGCGCGCATTCCCTGGGAAGAACAGCTGCGCCGCGATGTGCTTCCCTGGCACCACGGCCTGGCCGCGCGCCTGCAGGACGAACCGCGGCTGTGGGCGCACAACGACTGGCACGTCTCCAACCTGCTGTGGAACGACGACGGCACGATTGCCACGGTGCTCGATTTCGGCCTGGCCTCGCCCACCAGCGCGCTGTTCGACCTGGCCACCGCGATCGAACGCAACGCGGTGGCCTGGCTGCAACTGGAGCGCGGCACCGATGCTGTTCGCATCGACATCGCCCTGGCCCTGCTGGACGGCTATCGGCAGGAGCTGCCGCTGTCGCCCACGCGCGTGCACCTGCTGGCCGACCTGCTGCCGATGGTGCATTTCGACTTCGCTCTGTCCGAAGTGGAGTATTTCGAGGGCGTCACCGGATCGACCGCGAACGCCGATGTGGCCTGGCAGCCGTTCATGCTCGGGCATCCGGCGTGGTTCGCCACGGCCCCCGGCCAGGCCCTGCTGGCGGCCCTGCACGCCGCCGCGTGAGCTGCGAGCCAGCAAACACGCGGGGTACTCAGTAGATCGACACCATGCGTCGATGATGCGCTCGGCCGGGGTCAGATCCCATTCCGCTGGAGAGGGATCTGAGCCCGGCTGAAGAGCGGTAGCTCGCAAATCCGTACCATTTGTAGTGAAATGGTCACCTGAAGCGGGGGTGCCTGGATCTGCCAGGCTGAGAGAGTCCCTTGGAACCTGATCCGGTTTGCACCGGCGTAGGGAGCTTTGAGCCGCAGCCACACCCCCGTCATGGGCCGGTGCACCTGCGCGCCGTCGCTTCGTCTCCCTTGTTGTCTGAAGACGAATCGAATGAACCGCTGCCTGCACCCCACACTGCTCGCCCTCGCCCTGTGCGCCGCCCTGCCGCTGTACGCCAGCGAGGCAGGCACCGACGCCGTTGATGCTCCGCCGTCCTCTCCTACCGAACTGGCGGCGGTGCGCGTGCAGGCCGGCAAACCGAAGGCCGATACCTCGCGCGTCAACGCCTTCGGCGGCGGCTCGTGGAAGGACACCCCCGCCTCGGTGAACGTGCTGGAGCGCGACTACCTCGACCGCCGCCAGGTGCGTTCGTTGTCCGAGCTGGCCAGCAATGATGCCTCGCTGGGCGATGCCTATGCGCCGGTGGGCTACTACCAGAACATCGCCATCCGCGGCTTCGCGCTGGATGCAGCCACCGGCTACCGCTTCAACGGCATGTCCATCGCCGGCGAGCAGCGCCTGGCGCTGGAGAACATCCAGGAAGTGCAGATCCTCAAGGGCGAAGCCGGCCTAGCGGCTGGCGTGATGGCACCCGGCGGCATCATCAACTACGTGGGCAAGCGCCCGGCGGACGTGCGCACGGTCACCCTGGGCACCGATTCGGAGGGCTCGCGCTATGCGGCCGTGGATGTCGGCCACTGGCTGACCCCGCGCTTCGGCGTGCGTCTGAACGCCGCCTGGGATGCCAGTGATTCCTACGTCGAGCATGCCGACGGTCGCCGCAACTTCTATTCGCTGGCCACCGACTGGCTGATCGGCGAACACGGCAAGCTGGAAGTGGATGCCAACTACCAGACCAGCGCGCAGCGCTCGGTGTCCGGCTTCCAGCTGCTGGGCGCGCGCGACCTGCCGCGCGGCGTCGACCGCGAACGCCTGCTCGGCTACCAGCCGTGGCAGCGGCCGGTGGACATTGCCAGCACCAACATCACCGCGCTGCACACCTATGACTTCAACGATGCGTGGCAGTCGCGCGTCTCGGTCGGCCACAGCCGCTCGGTGATCGATGACAACGTCGCCTTCGCCTACGGCTGTTACTACACCGCAGGGTGCGCAGACGGCAGCGTGCCGGGCAACTATTTCGCCCCCAACGGCGACTACGACATCTACGATTACCGCAGCCCGGATGACACCCGCCGCAACCAGCAGGCCCGTGCCGAACTGCGCGGTAGTTTCGAGACCGGCAGCGTCGGCCACCAGCTGAGCATCGGCGCCGACTACTTCCGCCGCACCATCGACAAGCGCCCGAGCGTCAACGAGTACGTCGGCACCAGCAACATCCACGACGTGCAGGTGCCGGTGTTCGAGCCCTCCCCGAAGATGCCGGGTGCATCGGCACGGCGCCTGGACAGCCGGCAGACCGCGTTCTTCGCGCTGGACCGGATGAGCTTCGGCGATGACTGGCAGTGGCTGGCCGGCGGCCGCTTCGTGCGCCTGGACGAGCGCGCCTACGACAAGCGCGGCACGCCGCAGCGCCACAGCCGCCTGTCGCGCTTCCTGCCGCAGACCGCGCTGGTGTGGAAGGCCACCGACCAGCTCAACGCCTACGCCAGCTACGTGCGCGGCATTTCGCTGGGCCAGGAAGCACCGTTCTGGACGTCCAACGCCGATACCTTCCTGCCGTCGATGCAGTCGCGGCAGCTGGAAGTGGGCGTGAAGTACGTGCCAGTGGATGCCCTCACCCTGGGCGCGGCCGTGTTCCGCACCTCCCAGCCCTACCAGTACGCAAAGCCCGACGGCAGCGACGTCGGCTACACCTTCGTCGAAGAAGGCCAGCAGACCCATACTGGCCTGGAACTGACCGCCAACGGCCAGCTGACCGACGCGCTGCAGATCGTCGCCAGCGCCAGCGTGCTGCAGGCGCGCGCACGCGACACCGGCACCCCGGCCTATGAAGGCCATCAGCTGGTGAACGTGCCCAAGGTGCGCGCCAGCGTGCACCTGGCCTACGCGCTGCCGTTCGTTGAAGGCCTGGATGTGACCGGTGGCTGGCGCTATGCCTCCTCCAACGTGGCCCGCGCCGACGGCGGTGTGCGCGCACCGGACTACTCGGTGTTCGACGCCGGCCTGCGCTTCCAGCACCGCCTGCACGACCGTGCGGTCAGCTGGAACCTGTCGGTGGACAACCTGTTCAACCGCTTCTACTGGCGCGACACCGGCAGCAGCGGCGGTGACTACTACCTGTTCCCGGGTGCGCCGCGACAGGCGCGCCTGTCGGTGACGTTCGCGCTGTGAGCGGCGTCGCGCTCGAGTGGACTGCCGCGCTCTTCAGCATCCTCGGGGTGTGGCTGATGGCAAAGCGACGGCTGGCCGCGTGGCCGGTCGGCCTGCTGTCGGTCGCGCTGTATGGCGCGGTGTTCGCCGAAGCCAAGCTGTACTCGGACACGCTGCTGCAGGTCGCCTTTGGTGGTTTCCTGGTCTACGGCTGGATCAACTGGCGCCAGCACGCCGCCGATGAAGGCAGCATCCGCATCGTGCCGCTGGCGCGCGGCAAGCTGCTGCGCGACCTGGCCATCGGCCTGTGTGGCGGCGTGGCGCTTGGCGCCGGCATGCACACCTTCACCGATGCAGCGTTGCCGTGGCTGGACGCGATGCTGACCGCACTGAGCCTGGTCGGGCAATGGTGGCAGGCGCGCCGGCACACGGCCTGCTGGTGGGTGTGGATCGTGGTGGACGTGGTCTACGTGGGCGCCTATCTGTTCAAATCGCTGCACGTGACTGCTGCGTTGTACGTGTTCTTCCTGGGCCTGGCACTGTTCGGGCTGCGTGCGTGGCGCGCCGCCGCGCGCGAGCCGCAGGCAGTACCTGCGCAGTAGAGCCACGCCATGCGTGGCTGCGTTGGTAGATGCCGACCTTGCTCGGCAGGTGAGCGCCAACCAAGGTTGGCGTCTACCGATGCCCGGCAGCCAGGCATGGCGTGGCTCTACTGGGTAAGGGTCAGCCCCAATCGCAGTGGCTGTCGCATGTCCTTCGGCGGCGCCGCCGGCAACGGCGTGGCCTGCAGCGCCGCACGCAGATCGGCATCGACCTGTGCATCACCCAGGCTGTCGAATTCCAGTTTCGAGATGGCGCCATCGCCGGCGATCCACACACTCACCACCAACGGCGCCGGCGCATCGGGATGCTCCTGCAGCCAAGCCAGCAGGCGCTGCGCGTGCGGATCCTGCTCCTGCTGCAGACGCTGCTGCAACTCGCCGCTGACGGAGGCGGCATAGGCCATCCAATGCGCAGGTGCGTCCTGTGCGGAAACGCTGGCGCTGCCCAGCGCCAACAGGCCCAGCAACCATGCCAACGGGCGCCAGCCGCGGCGCGAGGTGCGCTTGTTTCCTGCAGAAGCCATCACCCACATCTCCACGTCCATGCCAACGCTTCATGGTCGGCGCCGCAGATGACAGGCAGATGGCGGCGCAGTAGCGCCTGGCCATGCGTGGCTGTTCCGGGCAACCGGTTGATCCATCCACGCATGGCGTGGATCTACCTGGCTGCCCCCACCCGGCGTGATCAGTCGCCCAGGTCGGCCAGCACCTTGCGCGAGGGGGCGAAGAAGGTGACGCCGGTGGTCGCGATGGAGAAATCGAGGATGCGGTCGTGCAGCGGCGCGGGATTGCCGATGAACATCCGCTCCAGCATCTTCTCGATCACCCACAGCCGGCGCGTGTAGCCGATGAAGTAGGTGCCGTACTCGCCGCGCCCCGGATTGGCGAAGGGCATGTTGTCGCGCAGGATCTCGTGCTCGCCGTCGGCATCCTCGATGGTGCACAGCGTCTTGTGCGACTTCTGCGCATCGGCCGGCGCGTCGTCCAGTTCGATGTTGTCGTGCTTGGTGCGGCCGATGATCGCTTCCTGCGCCTCGGTCTTCTGCGCACGCCAGGCATCGAGGTTGTGCAGGTATTTCTGCACCACCACGTAGCTGCCACCGGCATGGTCGGGATCCTCGTCGCCGACGAGGGTCGCCTCCGGCAATGACAGGCCTTCGGGGTTGGCGGTACCGTCGACGAAATCGAGCAGGTCGCGGCCGTCGAAGTAGCGGAAACCGGCCACGTCATCCACCGCCTCCACCGCGTCACCGAAGGCCATCAGCAGGTTGCGCTCGAAGGCCACGATCAGATCCATCGTGCGTGCACGGATGTGGTACAGCAGGTCGCCCGGCGTGGACACTGCCGTGTGGGTCGCACCCTTCACTTCCTGGAACGGCTTCAACTCGCGCGGCGGCGTACTGCCCACCAGCGGCGCCCACACGCGGTGGCCGATGGCCACGTTGCAGGTGAAGGTGCGCTCGATCTCGCGGATGGCGGTGTTCTTGATCAGGTCATCGGTGCTGGCCAGTACCTCGCGCACTTTCGCCAGCGATGCCGCATCGTCCTTCACCGTCAGCACCAGGAACGCGGCCGAATGGGTCAGCGGCGCGGTGATCTGCTGCGGCTCGTTGTCGAGCGTGTGGTTGAGGGCGGTGATGGGTGCGGGCTGGGCGTTCACGATGGTTCCTGCTGGCTTGAGGCGGGCACATCGCCTGCGGCAATGTGCGGGCGATCATAGCGGAACGACCTTGCCGGCGACGGAGCGGTTCTCAGTTCGCGGTGCGGTCACCCAGCAAGCGCCAGTCACTGCCGTCCGCTGTCGGTGACCGAGCGCGGCGGCTAGTCCTGGGCCACGGTGAGCTGCTGCGGCGTGTGCCACCCAAGCCGGAGATAGGGACCCGCCAGCAGGCCACGGTCGCGCAAGTGTTCGAACACGTCGGCCGGACACCACTCCCTGCCCGCCGAGAAGGCAACGCCGAGATCACGCAGGCGGGTGAAGACGGCGGCCTTGGCTGCATCGTCGGTGGCAGGCAGGGTGAGGGTGTCTCCCTCGCCAGCGCTGAATCCCAGCGCCTTCAGCGCAGCCCGCGGACGGTCATTCAACAGCATCACCTTGATGCAGTTGCCGTCGGCCTGCCTTACGTAGGCATCGATATGCGTTCCCATCGGCGGATTGTAGAGGCAGCGCCAGCCCACTCGCACTGGCTGCTGGCCGATCGCTCATTTGAGGCCTGGCCATGACACTGCTAGCCTGCGGATGTGCAGCCTGCAGAGGCTCGTCATCCACGCACTTCACGGAGGAAGCAATCGATGCTCTACTCATCGATGCAATGGAAACATGTGCACGTTGCTGCAGCGCTGGCGCTGCTGCTGATTGCCCCGCTGTAGGCGCGCGCCGCAGACGAAGGGTCCTTCTTCGACGCACTTGAGCGCTATGGTGCCGATGATTTCAGCGGCTGTGCGCGTTTGCTGGATGACTTGTTGCAACGTGGAGGCCATTTCCCAGAGGGGGGCGAGCTGCTGCTGGTCGAATGTACGGCGGCAGCCGGCGACCGTGGAAGTGCGATGGACCATCTGACCACCCTGCTCGCCAGCGGCCGGCTGTCGACGGATGACCTGCTGCACACGGATCGGCCAGGATTGAATGCGCTACGCAACGGCCCAGCCTGGCCGGACATGCGCAAGCGCGTGATGGCCGTCGAGCAGCAGCGCATGGCGTTGCTGGACGAGCCCTTGCGCAAGGAACTGCTGGAGCGCGCCGAGCGCGACCAGGCCGCGCAGCACGCGGCCGTCGACGCTGGCGGCGGCGATGCCTTCAGGGCAGCGGCTCCAGTGATCAAGGCCAACACCGATTGGCTGAGATCGGTGGTCGCCGACAAGGGTTGGCCGACCTATGCCCTTGCAGGCCGTGATGGTGCCAAGGCCGCGTGGCTGCTAGTCCAGCACGCCGATCACGATCCCGTGTTCCAGGCCGAGATGTTGCCGCTGATCGAGAGCGCTGCCAAAGCCGGTCAAGCTGATCGAGCCGATCTGGCGCTGCTGACGGATCGCGTGCTGTTGGCGCAGGGCAGACCGCAGCGCTATGGCAGCCAGTTCACACAGGCCGGTGATGGCGCGATGGAACTGCGCCCCACCGAGGACTTGGAAGGCCTGGACGCGCGCCGCGAGGCGATGGGGCTGCAGCCGCTGGCGCAGTACAAGGCCACGCTTGCAGAGATGTACGGCAGGCCGGTCCGCTAGCACGGGCGCGACCAAGGCTCAGCCTTGGTCGCTCCACACCGCCAGCACGTAGCCGTCCAGATCGCGGACATGGAAGCGACGGCCGCCGGGAAAGGCGAACACCGCCTGCACGATCTCGCCGCCAGCCGCGAGGATGCGCTGCTGCGCGTCGGCAAGGTCCGCGCACCAGAGCAATGCCCGTGCGCCTGCTGTGCTGGCAACGAAGCGGTTCTCGGTTCCCGGGTGCACCCACCTGCCGGTATGGCGCAAGGTGGATGTCAGGTTTTTTTTGCCTGCGGCGTCTATGACTTTTACATACCGCCCCTGGAGACCACATGCACGCCACGGATATCCCAAGCACTGCAACCCGGAACGCCCGGCAATGGCCCGCCCGCCGTCTGCTGCACTGGCTTGGCCTCACCTGGCGCATGCTGCGGCACGCCCCCTTGCGGTTGTTGCTGCTGGCTCTGGTGCCTATGCTGGTGGAGATCGTGCTGCAGCTTGGCATTCCCGCGGCCGGGGTGGTGCTGTCCAAACTCGTGGTACCACTTTTCTCGCTGTGGACCCTGCTGATGTTGGATCAGTTCAACCGCACCGGCCGCTTCGCGCCGATGCAGGCGGGCCGGCGGCTGCGCGCCCGACCGGCAACGGCCATTGCGCTGTCGCTGCTTTCGGCCTTGGTGTTCGTGGGCCAGGTGATTGCGGCTGGCGTTCTTGTCGGACCTGAAGCAGCAGCGGCTTTCGCTCTGGGCGACAGCGCCACATTGGCCATGATGGTCAGCCGTCCACAGATCTCACTGGTTCTGGCCAGCGGGCTGCCGCTGGGAATGCTGTTGCTGACCTCCTCCCCACGCGCGCTGCTGGACGACGTGCCAGTTGTGGTGAGCCTGCGCGACAACCTTCGCCTGCTGCGCGAGGCATGGCGGCCGCTCGGCGCCTACTTGCTGCTCACCGCAGGGCTGCTGGTAGCGATGCCCTACCAGGCTTGGCTGCTCGTGCCGATCCTGCTGCTGGGCTACGTATCCTATTGGATTTACCGCGATGCCTTCGCGGACCGGCTGGGCTGAGGAACAGCACGGTTGGGCACCACGCCGTCCATCGACATAGCCACAGTGCTGCAGGCGCACTGGCCGATGCTCGCGCGCATGGCCGGCAGTTATGCAGCCGATCGCGCGCATCGTGATGACCTGCTGCAGGAAATCAGCATCGCACTATGGCAGGCGTTGCCGCGCTGGCGGGGCGAGGAAGGAACGTTGCGCGCCTTCATCGCGCGGGTCGCGCACAACCGCGCAATGGATGCATTGGCTGGCGAACGCCGCCATCACAGCAGCGCCCTGCACGAGCATCTGCCCGACCCTGACGCAGATCCAGTGCACCACACCGCAAACGCCCAGCGGCACGATGGCCTGCTGCAAGCGGTGCGGCAGCTGCCCCTGGGGCTGCGCCAGGTGGTAATGCTGGGCCTGGAAGGATTCACCCAGCGCGAGATCGGGCAGGCGCTGGCGCTGGAAGAGAACACCGTCGCACAGCGCCTGAGCCGTGCGCGCCGGCAGCTGCGCGAACGGATGGGAGGTACACGATGAACCCTGCAACCGATAATGACGGATGGAACGACCTGCAGGCGCTGTGGCAGCAGACGTCCTCGCTGCCCGTGATGGACTGGACCGCCCTGCAGCGCGAGGCCGAGCGTCGCAGCCGCTGGATTCGCCTGCGCTCGGCGCTGGAGCTGCTGGTCGCTACGGCAGCTCTGGGCAACTGCATTCGCGTCCTGCTGGATCCGCGCAAGCTCATCGCCCATGAAGTTCTCTGGAGTCTGATGGCGCTCGTGCTGGTGGTCACCGGGTGGGTCTTCGTGCAACGGCGACGGCAGTGCCGCAGCCGGGGCTTGCCGCCAGCAGCGCTGCTGGCCTTCGAACGTCAGCGCGCGCGCATTTCGATGCTCATATGGCGGGTCAACATCTGGCTGTCGCTGGTCGTGTGGGCGGGGCTGGTGTTGATCGCACGCAGTGCGATGCAGGCCGGCCCCGAGGCACCTACCGCTCTTTCCCCACAGACCTGGGCACTGAACCTGTGGCTGAATGCCGCAGTTGTGCTGATGACGGCCGTGGCCGGTGCCTGGGCGGGGGGGCGGCGGCGGCGACGGTTGGCGCGTCTTGCCGATCTGGAAGCGCAGCTGCAATGAGTGAAGCGCGCTGCGGGCTTCGGAAAAAGAGAAGCCCGGCACGAGGCCGGGCTTCGCTGGCGTGTGGGAGAGAGATCACACGCCAGTTACACGCACTAACGACAGGCGTTTGTTACCAGCTGAAGCGCGGGCCCACGAACCACTCGCGGTCGCCGGCCTTGGCCAGCTTCACTTCGCCACTCAGGCCCCAGTTCTGGTTGAACTTGGCGGTGGCGCCGACACGGCCGTAGAACTCGCCGTCCGGGTTGATGCCGTGCTTCTTGCTGTAGTCCTCGTAACCGGCCAGCGCATAGCCTTCCAGGTACGGGTTGAACGCGGTGCGCACGCCCACTTCAGTGGAGTAGCCGTTGAAGTCCAGGCCGTGCTTCATGTCGAACTTCTGGTATGCAACACGAGCCACCAGGTCGGTGTTCGGTGCGATGCCGTAGTTGTAGCCGGCACCGATGCGCCACTGGTCGACATCGTTCTTGAAGGTGTCGGTTTCCTGCTTGCTGTAATCACCGAAGATGTGGAAGTTCGGGTGCACGGCAACCGAGCCCTTCACGCCCCAGCCATCAGCGTCGCCGCCCTTGGCATCGGTGTTCACGTAGCCGCCTTCAACGTAGTTGTACGACAGGCCATCGGCAGCCGATGCGGCGAACGGCAGCGCGGCCAACAGACCCAGGGCAAGCAGCGAATTCTTGATCATCGGGATACACCTTTCATTATTTTGGTTTCGTCGAACGCCCCTCGGGAGGGGAGGGAGGAGAGGCGTTCGACAGGTGTGAATTATCCGTTTGTTGATGAAATCGGCCCTGAATATTGAACTGACCGGTACATGAATAAGGTTCCTGTTCAGGGAACTCTCGATGCGGCGCGTATAGACGGGCAACCATAGGTTTGCACTTGTGCTCAACCTATGGTTGCGCAACGGGTGAAAAACCTTTCGTTGCAGGAACCCAGAGGTAAGTTTGGCGTCCACAGCGCATTGGCCCTCGCCAGCGGCCCAGGGGGGCCTCCAGATGCGGGTCCAACAATGGACCCTTAACAAATGGAGAGGCCCTCATGTGGCTTTGGGGGATCAGCGGCAGAAGCGGGGCCGGGAGCGCGCCGTGGAACTGGGCCAGTGTTCGAGCTCACTACATCGGGCAGCAGTTCCTGGAGGTAGCGAACCGTGGCGTCGAGGTCGTTCATACAAGCGACCGTAACATTAATATTTGACCGTAACACGTGCCGGTTACGGTCAAATCTATCTGTTACAGCCCCTCGCACGAACGTATTAAGGGCTCGTCTGATGCTACTGCAATAGCCAACGATCGCCATTGAGGGGCTCTACGCCATCTATATAAGCCCGGATCAAGATGATTCGCCCCCAGACGTAATGGGCTACTCGCAATCGACGTCCGCTTTTGGCCAGAACCGGACGTCCGTAGCAGCCGACGCTGTCTACAAGGCCTGGGCGATTCAACATAGGGATTACAGATTTCCTGATCCTAATCATCGCCCGCGCTTTCATTGGGACGGGACTCATCTACCAATGCTTCAAGAAGACTGGCGAAATCCAAGAATGCCGTGCTCTGGTACGCGCCATGATCTTGTTTGAAGGTTACATACTCCTCCGCTTCATCTTCCTCCAATAGCTTCAGTAGGTTCTCTGGAATCTCTCCTTTCGCTCGGAGAATTGCGTCTAGATCGAAGGTGAACATTGGGGTGCTTGAAGCGTCTGAATTGTAAAAACGCACTGTAAGGTCCGCGAGCAGTTTGAAATGCTGATCTGCCGCCACCGTGTCTGGTGAAAAGTTGGCCCAGCCACGTACACCAGCTTCATAGCAAAGCAACCATTGTTCACCCCACAAGCTCGAACGATCTCGCAACAAATCCCAGACAGTGCAGTCGATATTGCAAGGCAGCAATCCACATTTCTCCATGTCTAACAAGATGAGACTGCAGACCGAGCTCTTCATCTTTGTAACAGGGGCGACGTTCTCATGATCGAGCATCAGTTCATTCTTCTTGCACATCCATAGGCACCACGCAACTTCACTGTGGTGGCTCAGCGGTGCGTGCTCCTTGATGATCGAGTTGACTAGCCGCCCCAATGGCTCCTTCTTGATCGGATACCCGATGTCGACGTATGTCGAAATCATGGTCTCAATCTGCTGTAGCGTATTTGGATAAGCAATTGCCACATGGCAGAGATGGGCTACAAAGGTGGCCCAATTCTCAGGCCTGACGACGATCGAGGATGCTCGCTTTAAAGCATAGAGCATTACACTCTCGTCTGTGTTTTCACGCGCCAAGCGTTTCGCGAGCTCGAATAAGTGATGAAGGTCTCTCGCCTGAGCTTTGCTCCGGTTCGAGATTGGAAATGCTCTTAGCTGATGGCTCCAAAGATCGTCAGAGAGCTCGACCGTTTCACAGATCCTTGTTTTCTCAAAGTTGATCTGGAGCTCATATTGACTCAGTGCCTGAGCCAGCGACGCCAGACAGGATTCAGCCTCTTGACGCGTGTGAAAGAACAAGTAGTAGTCATCGACAAACCGGAATCCACTCAGCCCTGCGAACTGGTCGAAAAGTTGAACATCAACCGCAGATGCGATTGCTTCGGCGATGATGTGCGACGTATCGGGTCCTATGGGAAGGCCGATCGTCTGCCCATCCTGCAACTGCCTGCAAGTCTCATCGAGAAGATTCCCGTACAGACGGGCACGACTCCTTTCTGTCTTTGAGACCGACTTAGAGTGCAGCGCCCACGGGATGGAATGGGTGTAGATTGTAGGGAAAAAACGGGATATATCCGTCCTTAGTACGTACTTGTAGCCGGCCGACCGATGAAGCAGCGTCTCCGAGTGAAGTTTCATGCTCGGTATCGTCGCGCCTCGAGGAGAGTCGTGTCTTATGCGGGGTCGGCTAGCGCTCAACTTGCTCTTTCTGTAATGCTTGAGAAGGCTTCCCCAGTGCTGTGAAATGTACTCGGACAGGTAGAGTTGGGCCACCGGGTTGGTGATGCCCGTCATCCTTCTGCGATGTCCGGCACGGGCGACGCTGAACGTCTCAATCTTGGACGTCGGCGCCTTTTTGGGGGTTTGAATATTCTGCCTCCCCTGGATATTTGGGTCCTTCAAACCTCTCCATCCAGTCAAGAAGCTCTGGTAGTGGTCCGAGAAGTCACCAGTATGGAATCCTGGGGTAGCTGGGTTGGGAAGTGGCCTACTGCCAGTAGTCGCCGAGTCCTGTCCATGACGTTCAATTCGAGTTCGGTTGCATCTTGTACTCTCAACTACCGCTGGATGTCACTACGGTAACAAAGAGCGCGGGCTCTGATGCCCTGAAAGGTAGGAGCGGAGGGATCGTCCTGCCGCCTCCGCCCTGAATGGGCTGGTATCCGCAACGCGCCCATTTGATCAATGAATCGACTCTTGCTTCGACATCCGTCAGTCTGGCTAAACACTCTGGCAATCGATGTCCGCTTTCGGCCAAAAGCAGACTTTGGATCTGGTGACAACATCATTCGAGAATTTAATCGCGCATGGAAGGCCGACGTGGGTCTTACGCATCCGACCGCTTTTCGGCTCCAGTGAAGAGAGCGCTATTCAATGAGCCGTCTGCATGCTGAGTCGTAATGAATTGAGGGCAGTTCGGTGCAACTGCGATATGCGCCCCTTGCTCAGCCCCCATTGCTGGGCGAGCTCGATGAAGGGTGTGAACTCGAAGTAGTGGCGCACGATGATCGCTTTTAACCTCGGCGGCAGTTGCTCTACTCCGGCCAGCAACTGGCCAACGACTTGCTGATCCTCTGCGAAGTGAAGTGCATCGTGACTGTCGATGGCCAGCGGATTGGCCGCATCGTCCAGCATGTAGCCCAGGCCCAACCCGACGATCGAAGCGACCAGCTCATTGAAGGGGTCATCGGAACCGCCCTGCAGGGTGTCCAGCCGCTCCTGATAGCGCTCGCTCGATGCGCCCCCAAGGATCACGCGAAGGCCATTGAAAACAGAGCCGCGTACCCGGGTCATTGCATAGGCCTGGAAGGCAATGCCGCGTGCCGGATCAAAACGATCAATCGCCTCCAGCAATCCTATGCTGGCGTTCTGGATGAAGTCGTCCCGGTCCGCGCCCAGCCGTGGGAAGCGGCGATGTACCCGCCGCGCGATGGCAGTCGCCCACGGCCTGTAGCGCAGATAGAGGGCATCACGCGCCTGCGGGCAGCGCTGCTCCCTGAGCTGGGACCAGAGTGCCGCCTCGCCATCCGTGGCATGCGTGTCCATGTCAGTTCCAGTAGCTGCCCAGCAACGCCTTGGACAGCAACACCCAGCCATCGATCAGTACAAACAGCAGTATCTTCAAGGGCAGGCTGATGGTGGTCGGTGGCAGCATGATCATGCCCAGCGCCATCAGCGCCGCAGCGACCACCAGGTCGATGAGCACGAAAGGCAGGAAGATCACGAAGCCGATCTGGAAGGCGGTCTTCAGCTCGCTCAGCAGGAACGCAGTGACCAGATGGCCGAAGCGGATGTCGTCCATGGTATTGGGCGCCGGCGCCTTGGCCATCTCGATCACCGTGCGCAGGTCTGATTCGCGCGTCTGCGACACCATGAACTCACGCAGCGGCCGGCTGCCCAGCTCGATGGCCTGCTGGGCGGTGATCTGCTCACTCATGTAGGGTGCGATCGCATCATGGTTCATGCGATCGAGTACCGGCGACATGGTGAAGTAGGTCATGCAGATCGCCAGGGTGATCACCACGCTGTTGGGCGGCGTCTGCGGAATACCCAGCGCATGCCGCAGCAGGGACAGCACGATGATGATCCTGGTGAAGGCGGTCATGCCGATCATCAGCACCGGAATCAGCGACAACATCGTGAGGATCACGAAGTTGCGCAGTGCGGGTGAGTAATCCTGCTTCAGCGCCTCCGCCACGGCGTCCTCGGTCGGGCCCGCCCACGCCTGCCCGGCCACCAGCATCAGGACAGCGACCAGCGGTAGTACGCGCCAGCGGCGGTCAGGCTGCATCGGTAGCCTCCGGCTCAGCGCGTCCCGTTCCGAGCACAATCTGCGCATGCGCGGTGGACTCCACCACGGTGAAGACCGCTACACCGTCGCTGACCCGGTAAAGCCGCGTGCGCGGACTGAGCCGCACCACCTGCTCCACCCTCAGGCCCATTGGCATGTCCGTTGCGGCCGGCACCACGCTCCAACGCTGCAACCAACCTTTCCGACGCGCGACGTAGAGAGCCGCTATAGCAAGCGCAAGCAGCAGGCTTGTGATGATCAGCGGCGCCACCAGCGTCGTACCAACGCTGCCCGCCTCGCTCTTGAAGCGGATAGGCGCCGCGGCCAGAATGAACAGCGCAGCGGTCATGCGATCTCCAGGATCCGCACGCCGAAGTGGTCATCAATCGCCACCAGCTCCGCGCGTGCGACCGCCTTGCCATTGAGCAGCAGCGTCACCGGTGCTTCCAGTTGCTCGTTCAACACCACCTCATCCCCTGCCTTCAGGCCGAACAGCCGGTCCACACTCATATCGACCGTGCCGATCTGCGCGCTCAGCGCCACCTGCACATGCCGGATCAGCGCGATGCTACGCTCAGCCGCATCGCCCTGTTCCACCTGCGCCGGCTCGGCGCGCACCGCTTCCAACACCGATGTACGTTCCATTACTTCATTCCTGGCTGGGTTGTGTCATTGATACAGCGAAGTGCCTTGCGGCCCTCGGACGAATGCAGGCTCGCGCTGAACACGGTATGGCCGTCGGCCGACTGCAGCTTGACCACGGCGTCGGCGATACGCGAGGTACGCAGGGTTTCACCGGGCCTGAGGGTGCTGGCAACATCCAGGTCGGCACTACCCAGTTCCAGGGTGGCGTACAGGCTCACGGTGGATGCCAGCAACGCGCTGCGACGCGATGCCAGCACGGGCCGGGAGACACCGACCGGGATCGGCACGAGTGCGTCGCAGGCAGCCAGTGGCAGATACAGCAGGGCCTCGGCGCCTGGCAGCGACACGCTGAAGCACAACACGCCATGACGCGCATCGCACAAGGCCGCCATCGGCGCAGCGTCGGCGATTGCCTCTGCAGCCGAGGGCACCAGTTCACGCAACAGATCGGCAAAGGCACGGCGGCCGATTCCTGCCGCGATGGGGCTGGACTCCCGGCCAGGAACTGCGGCCAGAGCGGCTGCAATCCGCTCCAAGCCATTGTTGCCAAGGATCGCGAAGGCGCTGGTTCCCGTGCAGTGCCACCACTGCCCCGGTGATGGTGGCAGCGCAATGTCCGCCGCCTGCACCTCGCAATGGCCAGGCTCGGCGGCCCACTGGGCGCGCCAATGGTCCAGCCGCTGCTGCAATGCTGCTTCGATCTGCGCAACGCGCCTCACGCCGTGCCGCCGGAACGGAAGGACCGTCATCACCCGCCCCGCGTGCTGTTGTACAGCTGTTCAATCATTTCGTTGCTGACCGTCATCACCCGCGAGCTGGCCTGGTAGCCGCGTTGGATCACGATCATGTCGGCGAACTCCCGGGTCAGGTCCACATTGGACATCTCCAGGCTGAAACCGCGGATGCGACCAAAGCCGGTATCGCCCGGGCGCCCGATATCGCGTTCCTGCACGCTGGCGCCTGCGATCAGGCGCCCGCCCTCCAGGTTCAATGCGCTTTCGTTTGGGAACAACGCCAGTGCGACCTGCGGACCACTGCGCTTTTCCGTTTCGGAGTAGGTCAACTGCATCACGCCCTTGTCATCGAAGGTGATGCCGTTGACGGCCAGAATGCCGTGGCCGTCGGTCACCTTGGCCGACAAGCTGCTGGTGGTTCCGCTCAACGAGGTCATGCCGGTCAATGTTCCGGGGGTACCGAAATCCAGCCGGATCGCCTGCGCGCCCCCCGGCCCCTGCAGTACCACGTCCATCCCTGCGTATCCGGTCAATGGCGTGCCGTCGGTACGGAAGCGCACTTCGCCGCTGCCCACGGCCTTGCCCGAGGAATCGGTCACGGTCACCAGGAAGCTGCCCGGCGTGTTGGCGGTGTTGTTGGTGAACTTGACCGAGAGCACGCGTGATGCACCGGAGGCGTCGAACACAGTCACCGCATTGATGTTGGTGGTGGTCGAGGACGGCGCGATGTTGCCGGTGACGCGCACCTGGCTGGTCCCGACAGCTGGAATGTTGCGATAGCTGTCCAGGTCGATCGCGACCATGTTGCCGCTGCCATCCAGGCCCATCACCTGGTAGCCATTGACGCTGTCCACCAGAAGGCTGTGCTCGTCGAAGCGGAACTGGCCGGCGCGGGTGTAATGCAGGTCGCCAGCGGGGTCGCGCAGCACGAAGTAGCCGTTGCCGTTCACCGCCAGGTCGGTGGCGTTCTCCGTCTGGCGGATGTCACCGGGGTTGGTTCGCATGTCGTCACCGGTGATGCGCGAGCCATAGCCACCTTCCACGTTGGTGAAGAACGCATCACTGCCACGAAACCCAGGTGTGTTCATGTTGGATACGTTGTTGGACACCGTATCCAGGCTTCGCGAGAAGCTGAACATGCCGGAAAGACTGTTGAACAGGGCTTGGAACATGGAGGTCCGCCTGGGTCAGGGTTTGACGAGGGAGATCTGCGACAAGCGGATGCCTGTGCTGACTGATCCGGTGGCATCGCGCACGCTCAGCTCCGGACCGGCGCTGCCAAACTGCACCGCCACCACCGTGCCCGAGCGGGTCACGCCCAGATTGGTCAGGTCCACCTGGCGATTGAGCAGGCCTACGGCCTGGTCGGAGGCACTCATCGCCAGCATCGACGCGGTGTTCTCGCTGAGTTGGCGGGATTGTTCCAGTGCGGAGAACTGCGCCAGCTGGGCCAGGAACTCGCGGTTGTCAACCGGCTCCAGCGGGTCCTGGAACTGCAGCTGTGCAAGGAACAGGCGGATGAAATCTTCCTGGTCGATCGTACTGCTCTGTGCCAGTGCGGAGTTCTGCTGGGTGCCCAGTGAGCTTCCGATTGCATCAACGGCCATGCACATCTCCGGTCGGTTGAGGATAGGTGGGGGTTGCACGCCAAAGCTCGCGCGCATTGATGACGATCCGCTGCAGCTGCAGACCGTGTTGTCCGGCGAACGCCAGCAACCGCTCTGCAAGCGCCTGCGCATCCTGCGCATCCAGGCGGTAATCGCGGATGCGGATGCTCAGCCCCTCGCCTGCGGTCCTGCCCCAGCGCAGCAGGCGCGCCTGCCATCGCTCGCCCAGTTCAGACAGCGCAGCGCTGGTGCCCACTGCATCGGCAGCAGTAGAGGCTGCGGTGACCCGCGCGTTCGGAGCGGCGACAGCCGCGGTCGCGCTCTTGCCGGGCATGGCAGCCACCGCCTGCGCGGCGTTGGCAGCTGCCATGCCCGGGTTGCCTGCAGAGGAACCGGGGTATGCCGCGAGAGGCATGCGCGAGGGCTGCATCGCTTCTGCAGCCACTCGTGTGCCGGCCAGCATCTGCGACAAGGCGTTGTTGGGCAGCAGCTGCCACGCCAGCAGCATGGCCTGGCCAGCGCCATGCTCATCGGAAGCCGCGACATCGCGCGCAATGGGCCCAGCGTCCCCAGTGATTTCAGGATCTGGACGCGATGGACTGGCGTCCACGGACTCGCGGAAATCACGCGCAGGGCCAGCCGCGGAGGGGCGGACGAGGCGCGGCACCGCGTCGGGTTCGCGTGCCCCCATGCCCGCTGGCATGCGTTCAATCATGCGGGCCTCCGCGCAGGCGGCCACGCAACTCCACCAGCGAATCAAAGACATGCTTCTCGGCCGCATCGCGTTCGATCGCAACCACACGCGTTGCGCGGTGCGCCACCGCGCGGGCCATGCGGTGCGCCGTTTCGTGCTGTTCGCGCGCGAGCAGGGCATCATCCTCGGCGTGCTTCAGGCGCTGTTGGCACGCCTGTACCTGCCGCCATGCGGCTTCCTCCATGCCCGCGCTCGCGGTCAAGCGCGCCAGATCCAGCAGCGGACTCTGCAGCAGCCTCAGGCGCTGCTCGCTGGCCGCCTGCGCACGATCCTGCACGGCCGCGACCGCAGCGGTCGCCTCCGCAACCGCGCGCAGTGCCAGCTGGCGGGCCAGCGCAGCGCGGTCTTCACCGAAACTGCGCCAGCGCTGCAGCGCATGCAGGCCCTTGCTGCGCGGAATGCTCATGCCGCCCCCTGCAATGCGGCTGCCAGGCGGCGGTAGGCCGCTTCGCGCGGGGTCGCCTCGCTAGGCGGTTGTTGCAGCACGGCTTCAAGATGCGGCCGCTGCTCGATGACCCGGTCCAGTGCCGGATTGGCGCCCTTCTGGTGTGCCCCCAGCTCGATCAGGTCGCGCGACGCTTCATACAGCGCCAGATGGCGTCGCGCTTCACGTGCCAGTGCCAGCTCATCGCTGCTGGCCACCGCATCCATCACCCGGCTGGCACTGTGCAGCACATCGATGGCCGGATGGTGTCCGCGCGCGGCCAGGTCCCGGGACAGCACGACGTGGCCGTCGAGGATGGCGCGCATATGGTCGGTCACCGGCTCATTCATGTCATCGCCTTCCACCAGCACGCTGTAGATGCCTGTGATCGAGCCACCCGCCTGCAGCTTTCCGCAGCGCTCGAGCATCCGTGGCAGCTGCGCGAACACCGATGGCGTATAGCCACGGAACGTGGGTGGCTCGCCGACCGCTAGGCCGATCTCGCGCTGCGCCATCGCAAAGCGGGTCATCGAATCGACCACCAGCAGCACCGAACGGCCGCTGTCGCGGAAGTACTCTGCCACTGCGTGGGCGGCGTGGGCCGCATGCACGCGGGTCACGGCCGTCTCATCGGCGGTCGCCACCATCACCACCGACCGGCGCAGTCCGGTATCGCCCAGGGAGTGGCGCAGGAAGTCGCCCACCTCGCGCCCCCGCTCGCCGATCAGGGCAAGCACAGTCACGTCGGCCTGTACCTCCCGTGCAAGTGCCCCCAGCAACGTGCTTTTACCAACACCGCTGCCGGCGAAGATGCCGATCCGCTGGCCTTCGCCCAGGGTCAACAGGGTGTCGACCGCACGGATGCCCGTGGGCAACGGCGTGTCGATCGGCGCACGGTGCAAGGGATTGATCGGCGTCCGGCGCAGCGCGTAGCGTTGCGCGCACTGCAGTGGACGGCCGTCGATCGGCTCGCAGAGTGCATTCACCACGCGGCCAAGCAGGGCGTCGCCGACCGGCACTTCCAGGGCACGCTCGCAGGCACGGATCTCCTGCCCCGGAGCCAGGCCGTCGATCTCGCCGAACGGCATCAGCTGGGTGCGCCCCTGGCGAAACCCGACCACCTCGGCCAGGATCGGTGCACGTCCGTCGCGATCGATATGGCACAACTCGCCTACACCGACCTCGGGGCCAAGCGCCTCGATCACCAAGCCGTTATAGGACGCCACCTGGCCGAGGCGACGCACCATCGGCGCCGCGGCAATGGCTTCAAGCAGGGTGTCGCACGCAGCCGTCATTGCGCGTCCCCTGCGCTGGCCAGTCCCTGCAGGAAGGCGGTACGCAACGCATCCAGACGCACATCCAACCCCGCATCGTCGATCCCCAGCGGGCTTTCGATACGGCACTGGCCCGGCTGCAGGCGCGCATCCGCTTCGATGCGGATCTCCGCAGTGGCCAGCGCCTGCGCGAACGGCGCGTCCAGCGGAGGCAGTCGCAGCAGCAACGGGCGCTGCTTCTGCTCGGCCAGCGCCTGGCGGCAGGCCTGCGCGATACGCTCTTCGGCAGGCAGCGCATCCAGCACGCGAAGCATAGCGGCATAGGCCAGTTGAATCGCCATAGCCAGCATGGCGCGTTCCAGTTCAGCCAGCTGCGCGGGCAGTTGCACCGACCACTGCGCCAGACGTGCGCGCTCATCCTGCAGTTCCGCCAGGGCCTGGGCATGACGATGATGGCAGGCCAGTTCCGCAGCAGCCACCGCATCACGGATCTGCGCATCGGCTTGGCGCATGCCTTCGGCATGGCCGGCTTCGCGTGCTTCCTGCAGCCACTTCAGCCGCTCCTGCTCCGGATCGATGCCGATCACAGGCGACGCCATGACTTCGGCGGGCGCGAACAACGTTCCAAGCCTTACCACCCTCGGTTCATCAGCAGGCAGTCGCTGGATCATGCGGCGCGCTCCACCGCAGCCAACTGCATCGCCTCTGCTTTGAGTGCATGGGCCAGGCGCGGCGGCAGTGCGGGCACCCTGCCCAGCTCGCGCGCCACCACCGCACCGCGTGACGGCTCCAGCAGCGACACGCAGAACGATCGATCCAGCTCCCCCCAAGCCGCCAGCACGCGTGCGTACCAGGCATCCGGCAGGTGCGCAGCCAGTCCTATCAACTGCTCTACATCCAGCGACGTTTCACTGGTGAGTCCAACCACTTCGTCGGCCAGCAGCGCCTGGGCAAGCTCGGCGATGGGCAGGCGCAAAGCCTGCAGCTCGCCCACCAGACGCTTGATCCGGGATGCTGCGGCCGGCGGCAGCTGGGAAAGCAGCTGGCGCCGGTCAGACGCCACCAGCGTGGCCAGCATCAGGGCGCACTTGCGTTCGCCGCGCGAACTGTTCATGGCGCGCCGCCCTCGGCCAACCAGCCACGCATCCTGGCCAGAACGGCGTCCCGTTCGGTGGGGCTCAATCGCTTCGGGCGTCGTTGCGTAGCCAGGATCGCAATCCCGCCCAGCAAGGCACCGGCAACGGCGATCAGGGCCCAACGGATCCAGGGGGCCGATGCCGTCGTCTTCTTCACCGGCGATGTCGGCTGGGAAGGTGGCGGGGCCTGCGTTGCACCGAGCGGGGTGACGGCACGGGCCGCGCCGGGTGAGGCATCCCAGCGCTGGCCACGGCCAAGCCGCGATACTGCCAGACGGTCTCCCCGCACCTCGTTGATGCCGGCCGCGGCGGCGACCAGCGAGCGGATCCGCTCGACCTCGCTGTCGTCCAGGTTCGGCGGTAGGATGACCGCCACGGACAGCGTCTCGATCCGGCCCGGAGCGCGGGCGATCTCCTGGCGCGAGGTACCGTGCACGAAGGTGGACTCCTCCTCGTTCTCGTTCTGCCCGCCCTCGCTGCCTCCCGAGTGGCTGACCCGCTTGTTGGCGAGCAGGCCGTTGCCATCGCCCCCCTGCGCCAGCGGCCGTTCGCTCACTTCACGAACCGCGTCGAAGTTGAGGGTAGCCTCCACCGACACACGAAATTCTCCGTCATGCAGGACCTGCCCAAGCAGATCGACGATGCGCGCCTGCAGGCGGTTCTCCAGCCGCTGGTCTTCTTCGGCATGTCCCTGCAGATCAGCATCGTTGGCGCCATCCGCGCTTGCGGCTGCAAGCAGACCACCATCGGAATCCAGCACCGAGACCTGGGTCGGCGCCAGACCCTCCACCGATGCGGCCACCAGGCTGCGTACACCATTGATCTGCTTGCGGGTCAGGCGCTGGCCCGGCTCCAGTGCCAGTGCGACAGACGCCTTCGAGTCATCATGCTGATCGGCGAACAGGCCAGGACGGCGGATGGTGAGGTGCACGCGCGCACTGGTGACACCGGGAAGCGCGGCGATGGTACGTTCGATCTCGCCCTGCAGGGCGCGTTGGTAATTGACCCGCTGCGCGAACTCGGTAACACCGAAGTCCGAATCGTCGAACAGCTCGAAGCCGACATGCCCCCCACGCGGCACCCCGGCCGAAACCAACCGCATGCGGGTGTCATACACCTGATCGGCCGCTACGGTGATGCCGGCGCCGCCGTCCGTGATGGTGTGTGGCACCTTCCATTCGTTGAGCGACGCCACCACCTCGGCAGCATCGCGTTCATTCATGTTGCCGAACAGCAGCTGCTGCCGGGGCGTCATCACCCACCACAGGGTCGCAATGGTCAGCGCCAGCAGCGCGACGATGCCGATAATCAGGCCAATCCGCGCCGGGCGCTGCAACGAAAGATAGAAATTCCTGGGATCCATGGACTCGGCTTGATAGATGAGAGTGAGCAGTGGCTTACAGCTGGATCCGCGCCAGTTCCTGGTAGGCCTCTACCAGGCGGTTGCGCACTTCGGTGGCCAGGCTGAGATCCAGGCGTGCCTGTTCCAGTGCGATCATCACTTCGTGCACCGGCACATCACGTCCGGCGGCGAGTGCGCGGACCCCGGTCTCGGCTACATCCAGGCTGTGCTCGACATGCCCAACGCCACTGGCAAGCCATCCGGAGAAGTCCGCCGCAGGTGTGGCCGGCGCCGATATGGCCAGACTCTGTCCCTGTTCCAGCCCGATTGGGCCGATTGCCTCGATGCTCATCACTTGGCCCCGATTTCAAGCGAGCGCAGCATCATGCTGCGCAGCAGGTTGAACGAACGTACGTTGGCCTCATAGCCACGGCTGGCCGTCATCAGGGTGGTCATTTCCTGTACCAGGTCGACCTGCGGAAAACGTACCTGGCCGTTGCTGTCGGCCAACGGATTACCGGGGTCATGGACCACCCGGGTAGCCGCCGGCGCCTGCTGCAGCGTGCCGCCCTGCCCCAACCAGTGGCCGAACGAGCTGCCATTGCCGATCTGCCACAGCGTCACCTCCTGGCCAGCAGGCACCGCGACGTTGGCGGCCGCGATATTGCGACTGGCGGCATCCAGGCGCAGCCGCTCGTAGTTCAGGCCGTCGCGGGCCACATCCAGTACTGAATCGATCGGCATGCTCAGTTCCTCCCGACCACAGCCAGGCGCATCAATCCGAACTGCCGGTTCAGCGCCTCGGTCAGCGACTGGAAACCAACACCCACCCCCACCAGTTCGCTGACCTGCGCATCCAGGTTCAGCGGTGTTTCCAACGGACGGATGTCCGGCTCACGCACCTGAGAAATTGCCTGCCGCAGCCCATCACTGCGGCCCTCCACGGCCGCATCGAGCATCACCTGATACTGCGAGAAATCCGCACGCAGCGCCAATGCACCAGGCATCGAGGCATTGGCGATGTTGGAATTGGCGATCTCTGCACGGCTCTGGTACATGCCCAGCGCCAGCCTGATTGCATCGATGGTGGTCTCACTGCTGGACATCATCAGCGCTCCTGTGTGCATTCATTGGATGACGAGCTCGCCGTCGAGCGAACCGGCGGCCTTGATCGATTGAAGTACCGCGATAACATCGCGCGTGCTCAGATGCACCGCGCGCAGCGCCGAGATCAGGTCGGCGACGGTGGCACCTTCGGGGATGCGTACCAGCGGCGCCTCAGGATCTTCGGCCTTGATCGTGGTGCTGGGCACCACCGCCGTGGCAATGCTGTGCCCAGGGCGGTAGTAGATGCCGTCCGGCTGGGATACCTGGTACTCGGTGCGGATCTCCACGCGCAGGCCGGCATGCGAGATGCCGACCTGGCCCAGGCGCACGTCGCCGCCGGCGACAACGGTGCCCGTGCGCTCGTTGACCACCACCCGCGCCGGCCTGTCCTGGACCACGGAGAGGTTCTCCAGATGCGCGATGCGCTCCACCAGATCGGCCGGCGGCGAGACGAATGACACGGTGACCTTGCCCGCATGCGCCGCACGTACCGTCGATGATGGTTCGGCGCTGCGGATCACGCTGGCGATGCGGCTGGCGTTGGTGAAGTCGGGTTCGTTGAGCAGGATGCTCAGCTCACGTCCTTCTCCGGCCACCGGCAATGGCGATGCCCGTTCGATGCTGGCTCCGGACGGAATCCAGCCCACCGTCGGGTGGTTCTTCTGCAGCGATGCGGTAACCCCCTGGAACTGGTAGCCGCCCACTGAAATCGCTCCCTGCGCCATTGCATACAGTCGGCCATCGGCGGCCATCAACGGCGTCAGCATCAGCGTGCCGCCGGTCAAGCTGCGCGCATCGCCGGACGAGGCGACCTGCACATCCACCATCTGCCCAGGTTCGGCAAACGGCGGCAGTTTGGCGGTGACGATCACCGCAGCCACATTGCGGCTGGCGATATCGTCCTCGGCCACGTTGACGCCGAAGTTGCGCAGGGTATTGGCCACCGACTGCACGGTGGCGCGGTTGCGCTGGGAGTCACCGGATCCCGACAGGCCAAACACCAGGCCGTAGCCCGTCAGCTGGTTCTCGCGAACGCCGGCCACGCGGGCGATATCCTTCACCTTCACTGCGCCGGCGTGGGCCCAGCCGGCCTGGCACAATGCGGCCACCAGTACTGCTGCGATAGAGATCCTCACATCAACCTCAGCCACTTGAAGAATCGGTAGATCACACTCTGGCGCTGGGACTCACTGACGATGCCCACGCCATCCAGCTCCAGTTCGGCGTTCGCGATACGGTTGGACCACACCGTGTTCTGCGCAGAGACGTCCTGCGGGCGTACCAGGCCTTTCAAGCGGATGCGCTGGTTCTCGCCATTGACGGTGAGCGTCTGAGCACCCTCGATGCGCAGGCTGCCATCCGGCTCCAACGCCACCACCTGCACCGAAACCTGGGTCCTCAACTCGCCAACGCGCGTGGTCTGCGCGCCGCCTGAATTACTGCCGCTCAGGCCAACATCGGCATTGAAATCGGTACTGGGTGAGCGCAGCCCGGCACCAAGATCGAGCCTGCTCGACGCATCGGTGGCGGCTTGCGATTTGGCCCGGGTTGCTTCGGCGACGTACACGGTAATGACATCACCCAGGCGATAGGCACGATGGTCCGCCGCCAGCGCGCGGTACCGTTCGGGTTCAACCAAGCTCTGTGCCTGTGCGGCCTGGATCGCCAGCAAAGCGCCCAGCAGGGCGGCAACAGCCTGTCTATTCATCGATCACCACCTCTGCCGGAGCGCTGACCCGTGCCTGCACTGCCCGCTGCGATCCCTGCGGACGGACCTGGATGCGCTCACCCAGCCGTCCACTGGCCAGTGCCGTTCCCGCCACTACGATGCGGACGGCGCCGCGCTCCACTGCCAGGGTCACCTGCTGCTGTGCCGCAACCTCGGGTGCAGCCGCAAGATCCTCGGCCAGCATCGGACTACCGGCATGCACCGCGCGCCGCAGTCGCTTGCCCCGCACGTCGGCCAGTGTGGTAATCGCGGGCCCTTCGCAACAGGCCATATCGATGCGGACGGGCGTTGCCTGCAGCTTCTCCCCCGGAACCATCGCCGGATAGTCGTTGCTGTAGGCCAGCACTTCGCGCAGGTCGCTCGCTGCAAGCCACACCGTGACAAGGCGGCGCGTGCCCCTCGAATCGGAAAGGCGCACCGGGACCGAGGCGCGCGCGCGTGGCCAGCGCCCGGCAACCGTGCCGACCTCGACCTCGGGATCGGCACCGATACCGGCCACGTCCGCCACGCGGCCCAGCACCGACACGATCGCGGTACTACCCTGTGCCTGCAGGCGTGCCTGCACTGTCTCCACCACGCGGGCAGCCAGATACTGGCCAGGCAGCGGCGCAGGCGTGGAGTGGGCGGTCACTGGCGACGCCAGGGCAAGCATCAGCATCAAGGAGTGCATGATCAGCGGCGCAGGTTGTTGATGGTTTCCAGGACCTGATCTGCGGCCTGCAGCACACGCGCATTGAGCTGATAGGCGCGCTGTGCCATCACCAGGCTGGACATCTCTTCGATCATCTGGACGTTGGCCATTTCCACGTAGCCCTGCTGCAGCTTGCCGCTGCCGGCCTCACCGGGTACCACATAGCTGGGTGAGCCGGCGGCAACGGTGGCGGTAAAGCGGTTGTCGCCTACCGACTGCAGGGCATCGGTGGCACCGAACACCGCCAGCTCGATCGCGCCCAGCACGGTGCGCTGGGTCTCGCCCGGCATCAACACCGAGACCTCGCCAGCGCTGGATACCTCCAGCTTGGTCGCATCGAGCGGGATCTGCGGAGCGTTTGCCAGGCGGGCGCCCTGCAGGGTGCGCAGGCTGCCTTCGGCATCAAGCCTGAACTGGCCGTCGCGGGTGTAGGCAACGCTGCCGTCGTCAAGCTCCAGTTCGAACAGCCCGGAGCCGCTGATCGCCAGATCCAGCGGATTGCCGGTCGCGCGGATATCCCCCGTCTCGAACTCGGCCAGGGTGGCACTGATCCGGGTGCCACCCGGCATCGGCTGCGCTGGCGCCGCCGGCAACGTGGCATCGAGGGCCGGTGGCATCGCGACACCCGCCACGTCGGCGAAGTTGACCCGGCTGCGCTTGAAGCCCGGAGTCTGCATGTTGGCGACGTTGTTGGAGATCACGTCGATCTGTTTCTGCTCGCTGCGCAAGCCGCTGGCGGCGATGTAGAGGGCATCGATCATCTGGGTCGCTCCGTACTCAGTTGTTGCCAAGGTTGTTGATGCCCCGATCCAGCATCTGGTCGTAGGTGCTGATGGCGCGGCGAACCGAATCGATGTGGCGGGTGGTTTCCATCAAGCGCAGCATTTCGTCGGCCGCCTCGACATTGGCGCGCTCAAGAGCGCCCTGCACCACCTTGCCTTCCCACGGATGCAGTTCGCCGCTGTAGTCATAGGTTCCTGCGCCCAGCGGCGACACCGCGGCCGGATCGGCTGTCGCCACCAGGCGCAGCTGGTCCACTTCCTGCTCCTCCACCCACAGGCGTCCGTCACCGTCCACGCGAACGCTGGCGGCCTGCCCCCCCGGAATCACGATCGGTCCCGCACTGCCGACCACGGCTTCGCCGTTGGCCGTCATCAGTTGCCCGGCCTCGCCGATGCGCAGGGCCCCCGAGCGCGCCAGCATGGCCCGCCCCTCGCGCTCCACCACGAAAAAGCCCTCCCCGCGCAAGGCAAGGTCAAGCGCCCGGCCGGTCTGCGCAAGTCCACCATCACGCTGGTCGGCCACGGTGCGCAGCCCGGCCTGGGCGGCGAAATCCGGAGCGGTGCGCAAGGCGCGGTAGCCGGGTGTATGCGCGTTGGCCACGTTCTGGCTGATCGTGGCCAGGGTCCTGACTTCGGCAGCAAGGCTGCGGCTGATCGCTTCAAGGGTGTCGGTCATGCGGGCCTCAGTGGGACTGGATCGCGGCGAAGGAGCGGACCGGCAGCGTGGCCGGCACTTCGTTCAAGCCCAGCACCGCCAGATACGGCATCGAACGCACCAGCAACGCCCTTAGCGAGCGTCGCGCCGGCGAGGGGCACAACAGCACCGGCACCAGGCTGCGGCCCATCATCGATTCGGCCTGGCTGGCCAGGTTCTTCATGAAGCCATCCAGCTGGGCCATGTCACCGAACAGCGAACCGCCGCGACCGTCAACGGGGCGCAGGTTGGCCAGCAGGGTGCGCTCGAGTTCCGGCGACAGGGTCATCACATGCAGGTCGCCTTGCGCATCGCGCAGGCTCTGGCAGATCGCCGCGCCCAGCCGCTCACGCACCCGCTCGGCCAGCTCATCGGGTTGCTTGGTGGTGCGGCCGGCATCAACCAGCACTTCCAGAATCGCTTCCAGATGGCGGATGCTGACCTGCTCGCGCAGCAGGTGCTGCAGTACCTTCTGGATCTCCGAATAGGTCAGGACGCCGGGCACCAGCTCCTCGACCAGCGAGCCCTGCTGCTCGCGCAAGCGGTTGACCATGCGTTCGGCCTCGGCGCGGGTCAGCAGATCTGCGCAATGGCGCTTGATCAGCTCACTCAGATGGGTGATCACCACCGTATCTGCATCCACCAGGGTGTAGCCGGCGCTGCGCGCGTGCTGGCGCTGCTCCTTGCTGATCCACTGCGCGGGCAGTCCATACGCCGGATCCCGGGTCTCCGGCCCCTCCAGGCGCGCACGGCTGCCGCCCGGGTTGATGGCCAGGACACGATCGATCGTCAGCTCACCCTGCCCCGCCCGGGTGCCCTGGAAGTGAATCTCATAGGCGTTGCCGCGCAGCTCCGGTCGCCGACTGGTCTGCACGCGCGGCACCAGGAAGCCCATGTCCTGTGCGAACTGCCGACGCACATGCGCGATGCGATCGGCCAGGTCGCCATCATCGCCCAGGAAGGCATCGGCGAGCTCGGCACCCAGTCGGATCTCGATCGGTTCGATGCGCATCCAGTCGCTGCCGTCTTCGCCGGCCTTGGACGCTGCCTTGGCCTCCACCTGCTCCTGCACCATCTCCGCGACATCGCCCGCACGCGCCCTCATCGCCGCCCAGCCCAGACCACCCAGTACCAGCAGGACCGCAATCACCGGCAGTTTGGGGAAACCCGGCAGCAGCAAGACCAGGAGCAGCACGACGGCCACGATCGCCAACGCCTTCGGGTTGGCCATCACCTGCCTGGGAATCTCGGTGCCCAGCTGCGCGTCGGCGGCAGCGCGGGTGATGATGATGCCGGTGGCCACCGCGATAACCAGCGACGGGATCTGGGTGACGATGCCGTCGCCGATGGTCATCAACGTGAAGTGCTGCACCGCCTCGCCCCAGGGCAGGCCCAGCTGCGCGATGCCGATGGCGAGGCCGCCGATGATGTTGGTCAGGATGATGATGATGCCGGCGATCGCATCGCCCTTGACGAACTTGGTGGCGCCATCCATCGCGCCGTAGAAGTTGGCTTCCTTCTCGATCTGCGCACGGCGCTGACGTGCCTCGTGCTCATCGATCAGCCCCATGTTCATGTCGGCGTCGATGCTCATCTGCTTGCCGGGCATCGAATCCAGGGTAAAGCGGGCGGCGACTTCCGCCACGCGCTGCGCACCGGAGGTGACCACCACGTACTGCACGACCACCAGGATCAGGAACACCACGATGCCGACGATGTAATTGCCGCCAATCACGAACTCGCCGATCGCGTTGATCACCCGGCCCGCATCGCCACCTTCCAGGATCAGGCGCGTGGCCGAGACGTTCAGCGACAACCGGAACAGCGTGGACAACAGCAGGATGGTCGGGAACGTGGAAAATTTCAGCGGCGTGTCGGTGAAGAACGTCACCAGCAGGATCAGCATGGCCATGCTGATGTTCACCACCAGCAGGAAGTCCAGCAGCACCGGGGGAATCGGCACGAACAGCACCACCAGCACACCGATCACCAGCGCCACCAGGGCCAGGTCACGGCGCCCGCCCCACATCTGGCTGAGCAGCAGCTTCATACGGACGCTCCCTTTCGCTTCCACAGCGTCCGGTACACCGGCGCCAGCTCGCCGTACAGTGCCTCGGGCACGGTGTGGTCGATGTCGCACTCCTTGTAGAGTGCGCGTGCCAACACGGGCAAGCGCATCACCGGGACCTGATGGCGCCCGGCCAGGCGGCGGATGATGGCCGCCAGCGAACCAGCGCCCTTGGCAATGACCACCGGCCCCAGCATCTTGCCCGGGCGATAGCGGAGTGCCACTGCCACATGGGTCGGGTTGGTCAGTACCACGTCGGCCTCGTGCACGCGCGCCAGTGCACGGGTCTTGCGCAGCAGCTCGCGCGATTGCTGGCGGCGCTTGGACTTGATGGCGGGATCGCCGTCGCGCCGGCGCACTTCATCGCGCACCTCGCGCCGGCTCATGCGCATCTTGCGCATGTACTCGCGCCGGGTGAACAGCAGGTCGGCAACCGCCACCAGGCCCAGCACTAACAGCACGTACAGCGATGTCTGCACGAACATGTCGCGGAACAACGCGCCCACGCGCTGCGGCAGCACCTGGATCACGGCTTCCGCCAGGCCCCGCGCCTTCCAGGCGAATACCGCGCACACGGCGCCCAGCAACAGGAACTTGGCGGTCATCTTGCCGAGCTCCCACAGGGTCCGCATCGAGAAGATGCGGCGCAGCGCATTGGCCGGATTCATCCGCTTGAAGTCGGGTTTCAACGGCTGGGTGGTGAACATCGGGCCGGTCTGCAGCAGGTTGCCAAGCACGCCGGCGACCAGCAGCGCCAGCACCAACGGCAGCACGGCCTGCCCGACCGGGCCATAGGCGCGCGCGGTCCAGTGCACAAACGACGCATTGAGCTCCGGCGCATTGCCTGCCAGGGCCAGTAGGTGCCGGGTCGCGTCGGCCAACGCAATCGCGATGCCTCCCACGGTCATGGCCAGCGCCGCCGCGAACACGACCAGCACCAGGCTGCCCGACACATCCGCGCTCTTGGCGACCTCGCCGCGCTGTCGCGCCTGCTCAAGGTGGTGCGGGGTGGGCTGCTCGGTCTTGTCCTGATCGGGCTGGCTCATGCGCCCCCCAGCAACGACGGGATGCGCTGGAAGGCATCGCGGTACAAGCGCTCGAACAACGCCGGCACGAACGGCAGCGTTGCCATCAGCATCAGCAGCGCCACGATCATCTTCACCGGCAGTACCAGAAAGTACACGTTGGCCTGCGGCATCGAGCGCGTGGCATACGCCGCGCCGATGTCCACGGCAAGCAATGCCAGCACCACCGGCGCCACCATCACCAGACCCAGCAGGAAGCTGCTGCCCAGCATGCCGAACAGCCCGTCGGCATGCAGGCGGCCGCCCTGCCCGAGCGGAAGTACCTGCGCACTGGATATCAGCATGCGGTACAGGTCCAGGTGCAGATCCAGGGTAAAGAACAGCACGGTGCCGACCAGCATCAGCAATGTGCCCAACAGTGATTGGGTCTCACCCTGTGCGGCAGGATTGAACAACACCGCTGCGCTGGCACCTGCCTGGATGTCGATCAGCCAGCCGCCCATATGCAGCGCCGCCTGCGGCAGCATCACCGCCAGCCCGAAAGCCAGGCCAACCATCAACTCTCCCACCGCCGCCACCACCCAGCCGAACGCTCCGCCCTGCGGCAGGGTTGCCTGCAGCTGCAGCGGCTGCGCCTGCACGGTCAGCCAAGCCAGTACCATCGCCAGCACGATGCGAACCATCGGCGGCGCCCAGCGCAGCGGCGTCAACGATGTCATCGCTGTGGCAGGCAGGTAGCGGATCATCGCCAGCAGGAAACTGCCGGCAAACTGGTGCAAGGCATCCATGGGCTACATTCCCGCCGCCGCTTCGAACATGCGCTTGGCAAGTTCGACCGCGATCGACAGCATCCAGCCGCCCATCGCCACGCAGACCACGCCGACGACGATGATCTTGGGGACGAAGGTGAGGGTCATTTCCTGCACCTGGGTGACCACCTGCACGATCGAGATCAACAAGCCGATGACCAGCGTGGACAGCAGCACCGGCGCCGACATTTTCAGTGCGGCGATAAGCGTGTCGATCAGCAGGCGCATGGCGAAATCAGAATCCATCTGAATGCTTCGCCCTGGTCAGTGGGGAACGAGTGTGCGGTGCACGCGCCGGGAGAACTCGGCGACAGGCAGCGTTGTCACGCCTGAGTCTTCGAGCAGCTCCGACAGCAATGCCTGCGCGCCCTGGGCATCGCCCTGCGCCTCCAGCAGCAGGCTGCGCGCGTAGCGCGCGGTGATCGAGGCAGGTGCAAGCCGCAATGCCTTCTGGATCGACTGCTCCGCCTCGTGGTGCTCGCCCGCAAGCACCGCGACCAGTGCCAGCCCACCGTGGGTATCGCCGAAATTGCGGTCGATCGCATAGGCCTGCTGGTAGCTGCCCCGCGCGGCCTCGCGCTGGCCCTGCAGCAACTGGGTCCAGGCCAATGCGTGCCACGTACCGATATGCCCCGGCATGGCCTGCACAGCATGCTCCAGGATGCTACGGGCACGCGGCAGGTCGTTGGCCATCATCGCGCACTGGCCTTGACCGGACAGGGCACGCCCGGAGTTGGGGTGGCGCTGCAGTGCGCGCCCATACATCCGCTCGGCAGCAGCTGCGTCGCGGCGCCACAGCGCAAGCGTGGCCGCCACCAGCAGCGACTCATGCTGGTCCGGATCGCGGCGAAGGCCTGCATCGGCAGCCAGTGCCGCCTGCTCCAGATGGTTGCCATCGAACAGTGCCAGTGCCCGCACCCCCAACGCCTGCGCGTCCTCGGGATCAAGGATCAAGGCGCCGTCAGCATGGGCCAATGCCTGGTCATGGTCGGCCTGCATCAAGGCGATCCGGGCCGCAAGAATCAGCAACGGTGCCGACGCGCCATGGGCGGTGATCGCCTGCGACACGGTCGCCTGAGCGCGCTCCGGTTGGCGCAGGCACAGCTGGCAGAAGGCGAGATCGTGGGCGATACCCGGCGCATCCGCCCCGGCTTCGATCAGCCCCTGCAACTGCTGCGCAGCCTGTGCGTAACGGCCACTGGCCAGTGCGCAGCGTGCCTGCCGGAATGCTACCGCCGGGTGCCCGAGCGTGCTTGCGGGCAACTCTGAAAGCACGCGATCAGCTTCGCCGACCGCGCCTTGGGCCAGCAGCAGATCCAGCAGTTCACACGCAAGTTCTGAGTTACCTGAATCCGCTGCGAAATACGCTCGCAGGCGCGCCACACGCACACCGTTGCCTTCCATGAGTGGCACGAATCCTGACGTGACTGATTGCATCTCCAGCGCACGAACGTGCGCCAGCCCCTGTGCTCGACACTCCCTTCTGCGCCCCGGTCGTTTCCCCCGAGCCGTGAGCGCTGGGTGAAACTACAGCTGTGCAATCGCGCATGTCAATAGGGCGTCAAGGGATTGTTGAAATCCTGAGATCAGGTCACAGAACGGATGAGCGCCTGGAACGCTTCGCGGTGTTCCTCGTTGGCCTCAAGACTGTCCACCAGGGTGTCCAGCATCGGCTGCCATTGGCTGTATTCACGCAGCTCAGCACCCAGTTCGGCGAGCAGGACCGCACGTATCACCCGGCGCCGCGCGGCGCGCATCGCCACCTGGTCCTGGGTATCCACGCCGCGCACCAGGTCGGCCACTTCGGCACGCAGCGAGCGGGGCGCCGACGCGGGGGCGCCGGAGTTTCCCGCACGCACCCGCTCGCCGCGCCGGCTCAGCTCGGCGCGCACCGCGGCGATCAACGGCGTTGATAGGGAGGTCCGATCAATCGGCATGCAGCACCCGCGGACAGCAACTAGTTGGTGCGACCATACCCGGTCAGGAAGATCGGTGCAGGCGTGTCGATGCGCGCTGCCACCTCGGTCAACGACGCAGGCACCGCACCCGCCAGCTGGTCACGCAGACGGCGCATGTCGATGGCCAGCGCCGGCAGTGCCTGCGGCTGGGCCAGGCCCTCATCCAGTTCACGCAGGGCGTCGTCCATGCGCTGGTCGGCCGCGGCATCGAGGGCGCGGGCATACGCCCCCAGCGCGTCGACCTGGGCCAGCACCGGCGCCAGCATCTGTCGCGCCTCTTCGGCCCTGCCCTGACCCATCAGCAACTGCGCGTACTGGAAGCGCGCGATGGCCAGGTCAGGGGCGGCCGCGACCACCCTGCGGAAACCCGTCTCGGCCCGGTCCACCAGGCCCAGCTGGGCGTGCTGGGCCGCCAGCAGGTAGGTCGCGTGGACGTGCTCCGGTTCGCGTTCGAGCAGGGTTTTGAGCAGCACCAGTGCATCAGCCTGGCGATTGCCCGCGATCGCATCGATCGACAGGCGGAGTAGCTCTTCCATGTCCAGCCTCGTGTATTCCATCGCGTACCCCCTGAACGTGATCATGGCTCACGGACATGCGCATCGCCCGTGAGTCGTCAATACACCTTTGCCCTGCGGCTCGCCCCCTGGAATCAGCCGACTAAGACTGCACCTTTGCGAAGACGCGCTCTACCAACGGCAACACAACATTCTCAATAAAGGCGCGCGCCTCTCCCTCCGTCTCAAACTCTTCGACATGAAAGTCCTCATTCCAGAGAGCCGATTTCCAGGAAAATTCGGGATCACGAAGGCTATCGTAAAGTTCCCGCCTCACCCCTTCCCTGTATACCTCAACCTGCTCGAGGCGCTCCTGAAACAATTCAATCATCCCGGGCCAATCACCGGTCTCGACTGAATAAAATGACTCAACAGCAGAAAGAGCAATGTTGTACTGCCTCACACAGTGCCTCCGGGTACAGAGTGATCAACGCCCTTGCTACGCCGCCCGGGAGCTTCTCCAATCGCCCCTACGTCTATTGCATCCACACGAACACGAATGATGCGGACGTTGACTGGCGCGGCGCGGGTGCGTTCCACCCGGGCATCCTCCAGTGCTCTTGGCACTTCATACATTGAAACAAATAGGTCACCGATGCGCACCGGCGGCAGCAAATCCAACATGATCCCGCGCCCGGGGGCTTTGGCAATCGAAGCAACGACGAATCCCACGAACGGAAACCCTTCCGCTCGAACTCCCGCCAACCCTGCCATTGCTTCCAAACAACAGTGACGACGAGAAACCTAGAATCTCTACCTGGAAATCGCCACAACCTCCAAGTCATCAACATCACGGTACAGCTGAGCGCGAACATACAAGCCCGCAATCATATCGAGCTCCTCGGAGTCGCCATGACGACTAGAAACCAGCTTTTCCGAGGGAAGCATGCCAAACGTCAACGCATCACGCCTTAGGGACTCAATATTGTCTGCCAGCAATCTCCCCGACAAAAGACCCCCAACCCCACCTTTGAATGTAACAAGCAAGTTTCCATCGATGTGGCGCCGAACCTTGAAATCGGGGTCTTGAAGCGTAACAGCCCTCAGTCGATCGTTTGCCTCAGCGACACTCAACTCCGCTCCCACCCAAACCACGCAGCTGCCATGGGAGTACAGGGTAAATGCGCTGCCGGCCAGATACTTACGCATGTGCTCGACGATCCACTCACCTGTCGACACAATGTCGGGCCGCCATGACGGACGCGCAATAACTCTATTCATAAAGACACCCCATTAGTCATGACAAGCCTCTGACCAGATCGCAAATCGAGGCAAAGCCGACTCGCACTTAATGCAACCCAAGCGCTCTGCATCAGAGAATCGACCGAGCACCTTCTTCCAGACACCATTTTCAACCCCAAAGTAGAGATCGGCAAAGAGAGGGTTGGCAATTAGCTGTTTCGTACCGCAGAAATTACAACCAACCTTCTCGATCTTCACCCTTGTCCAACCATCCGGCATTGCCATCAGGGTCACAGAGTTCACAAATTTCGGCCCGATTTTGCAGAGTGCGAATGCAAACAGATTTCCATGTTCCTTTGTGAATCGAAAAGACGCAGCACGCAAGCGCATCGTTTCCGGCCCGCCAAGGCTCCTGCCCTCCCAAGTGCCGGTCGCAACGACACTCTCCCACTCAAGATCATTCAGAACATGCATCAGCTGACCATCGACCATCAATTCGCGCGGCACGGTGACCTCTCTACAATCCCTGAGGCAGCGGCCTGAATAGATCACTACCTATCCTAATAAGATACTCACTCTCTGTGGATGTTGCCAATGTTTGCTTCAGGAGCTGGGATGCAGGAACCAGGGCAGAGTAGACCCTCCCGCTGCCCGCGTAATGCTGAGCAACACTCAGGTCAGTCGTAACCGACATGAATGTCCGATTCATCCCAAATTCCCGAGGGAACTCCGTGCCTCTCAGTGAATGCTCCTCAACAAACCGAGCCTCTGACCCCCAAATGTCGATCCACTTCTGATGGGTGAGACGCGTTGACTCGTAGGCAACATCCATTGACCCGGTCTCCAAGTATTCTCTTCGAGCCGCATCGCTGAGGAGGTGCCCAGTCTCGTCATTGATCCAGATGTCATTCTGGTTATCCGTACCTCTGTACACTCGGATCGCGCGCACCTCACTTCCCGAGAATTCACCAACAGATGACACTGTGTCCTTCAAGACAACATCGGCATTCCGGAGGCCGCCCAGCAATTCGGCCCCAGCAACATCACCAGATCGCACCGCACCTCGCGCCGCCAGCTCAGCCACGTCTGCAACCGCGCGCCCGCCATAAGATGCTTTGCTCAGGGTGCTGAAGCCCATGGTGGCAGCAGTTTCGAAGCCAAATGCCATTACACCTTCGGCTTTCTGGCTAATAGGAGAATGCCACCAATCACCGAGCTCCTTACCCAGGCCTCTTGCTACCGCCCCAGGATTCTGGGCAGCAATCCCGACTGTTCTTTCGATCGTCCTGCCGTACTCCGCATCGGTCATGACACCAAACAATTTGTTGCTGGTCTGCAGCAGACTGTAGCCTGCGGTAGATGCGGCCCTCATCGGCATTGCACCCTTCCAGTACTGCAAGGATTCGGCCTTATCTCTTTCCAAGGAGGCCGTACGGATCTCGGTCCACGAAACGACAGCCGGCATGACCCTCCGACCTCCATCGTTGGTCCAGACCCAGTCAGTCACTGCGGGGGGAGTGTTCAAAAGTTCGATGGATACAGCCGGCGCACTGCTGGCGCGGAACGCCATTACCTCATTGGTGCTCCAACGCTGGTTTCCGTTCCGGCCCAGTACGTACGGATCAACGTTCCTGGTCCAATACTGTTCAGTCGATACCCATCGCGACCTCTCATCTGCACTCAAGCCGTCGCCAGATCCACCCATCTGAGTTTCACCTAGGAGGATCGTATTCTCCGGACTGTAGAATGAACCGATCGCGCGAACAGGCAAGCGCTCCGAGGTGAGGCCCCGACGAAGGTTCGACATGTCTTCTTCATGCCACCGGTTCATCAATGCTGGATCGTATATTGCTTTGCCGGATGCGTTAGGCACTGCTTGTTTGTTCCGCATCGCTGCCGCGCTCAGGGCACTGCCCATCGAGGAGCCAAGCGCATTCCCAAACGCATCAGCCGCAATCGCGCCATAGTTGATGTCATCGGCCAGGCCGAAGGTCCGGCGTGCGTGCAGGCTCACCACACCACCCACCATCCCGCCGATGGTGTCATTGGCGATACCATTGCCAATGTAAGGCGAGACCGAGGTGCCAAGCTTCTGGTTGATCTTTCCGCCCACCACCGAGCTCACCGCATTTGCTGCGATGGCGCGCCAGCTAAAGTGCGTGTCGGCGACACCGGCGATCTTGCCTGCTGCATAACCAGCAGTTGCATTTGCTGCGCCTATCGCGGCAACCCGGCCGTAGCCTCCGGCCTGGATCAGTTCACTCACCTGGGCGCCACCACCGATGGCACCGGCAATACCAGCGCCGGCCGCAGCGCCCAAGCCGCTGCCGACCGCGCTTCTCAGGCTGAAGCTGTCGACCACGCCCATCGCCTTGCCGACCGCCTGGCTGGCAATACTGCCCGCCATTCCTCCAACGAAGGCCGCGCCGGCGACCGCAGCGGTCGCGGCAAAGCCGCTTGCCGCGGCCATGGCCGTTCCGGTCAATACCGCGGTGCCTGCGGCGAAAGCGCCGGTACCAGCAACCGCGCCGAATGCCAGGGCAGCGGCACCCGCAGTGAACACGGTTGCGACGACGGCCACGATGACCATCAGCACCATGGCGATGCCGTTGCAATGCTCCTTCGGCGGCGGTTCGATGTAAGGCAGCGACGGGGATGTATTGCCGATCGCTTCCTGCGGATTGAACGGCTTGAACGTGCTCGCGTCGTTGGCGGTGACCTTCACTTCCGGCACCACCAAGGTGGTACCGGCGGTCAGGCCACTGTCATCGGCGATGGCGTTGGCCTCTGCCAGCACGTACCAGAGGTTGGCATTGCCGTAGACGCGCTGGGCGATACCACGCAGAGTCTCGCCGGCCTGCACCGTGGTCCGCGAACTGCCGGCGGCATTGTTGCTCTGGTAAGCCGTCAGCCGGCCAACGACATCGACCTCACCGTTGCGCTTGCCCGACGCCACCAGTTGGCCACCGACATAGGCATACAGCTGGGTCTGGGTCTTCTGTGCGGCGCTCTGGGTGAACACACCGCCGGCCAACGACCCCTCGCGGCGACGTAGGATGCTGCCGGTACCGTCATAGCTGAAATAGCGGATACGGTCGTCCAGCTTGCCCAGGTCGTTGCTCAGCGGCGTCTGCTCGCGTACCGCGACACGACGCCCCCAGGCATCGTAGCTGCTGTAGCTGGAGGAGGCGCGGAAGTTCTGGTTGCTGCTCTGCCCGTAGATGCGCGATTCCAGATAGCTGTCACGCGCCTCGTAGGAATAGGTGTAACGGTGGGTATAGCCCTTGGGATCGCCTGGCAGCGCACCACTACTCTCTTCATGCAGGGAGTACTGGTAGGTATAGCCACGCAGGCGCCCCGCAGCGTCATAGCCATAGGCGGAATAATCGATCCACGCCAGGTTCTGCAGTACGCCCAACTGGGTTACCTGTGCGGCGCCGCCATCGCTCTGGGCAGTCGCGGTCCAGCCCAACTCCCGTCCCTGGATGCTCTGCCGCAGAATGCGGCCATCGGCATCGTAGCTGAAGGTCTCGGCATGCTTGAGCCAACCGCCAATGTCGATGCCGTTGCGGGTGCTGCCGGCATCGAAGTAGGTACGCTGCTCGATCACCCGGCCCATGGCATCGTAGCTGTAGCTGTCCTTAAGCGATACCGGCGCGGTGCTGTCCAGGCCAACAGCCTGGAACACCTTCAGGCGCTGGCCGCGGTCATCGTACTGGGTGGTTTCGGAAACCTCGGTAAGCCCGGACAGGTAGCGGCGGCGTACGGCACGACCGGCCTCGTCGTAGTCCAATGCATAGCTGACGTCGGCGTTGCCCAGCACGATTTGGTTGTTGACCAGGCGGCCATTGGCCACTTTGACCCGATTCTGTGCGTCGTAGTCGTACCAGTAGACCTTGAAGGGCTCGGCCATGTTGTAGGGATCGCTGGGATCAGGATCGACATAGTTGCCGGTCGCATCCAGCTCACCATCGCGCTCGTAGTTCCAGCTGAAGTCGTCCACCCATAACGGATCCGATCCGCCGCTGCGTCCAGCGACCGCACCGATAGTCATGCTCACGGCACCCGCCGGAACCTTCGTGCTGAGTACCGACTCATGCCACTCGCCCCCGGAGCCACTGTCAACGCGATTTCCCTCGACATCTGCAATGATGCTGCCATTGGCATCAAAGAAGCGAAGGAATACCGCACCCCACGCCTCTCCTTCACTTGATGCACCCTGCTGGACATTGACGCGCGCGCTCACCTGGCTGCCGGCGCGCACATCCATGCGGCCATGGCTCACCATGCGCCCTTCACCGGTACGGTTGTACTGGGCTGACCCGCCGTACTCGCTACTCCATGACCAGCCTGTTGGCGACCACGAATCTCCGAAATCCCAGGAGTAGTTGCCGTCAAGGCCGCCGTTGTACGGCATTGCCCCCCAGCTGAAGTTATCGACGAACACCTCGTCATTGTCACCGTCGCGGAACGCGCGTGCGCCAATGGACATGAAGACGGCGTCCCACGGAACGTCGGCGGTCACACGTGATTCGTAGATCGCCCCACCGGAGGCCGAGTCGACCATGTTGCCTTCGGAGGTCGAGATCAGCGCACCAGAGGCGTCATACCACTCGATGATGACGGCCGCACCCGCCGTGCCTGCGCTCGACGCGCCTTGATCGACACGAACCGCAGCAGTGATTCTCTCGCCACGCGTGACCTGCACCCGCTGGATGTTCATCAGCTTCGACGTGCCATCCATATGGAACTGGGCGCGCTGCGTGCTGCCATTCTCTCCGCCCGGCACGATGGTCCAGCCATCCCCACGCTTCCAGCCGAAGTCACCATCCTCGAAGTCGGGATTGGTGATGCCGTTGATATCGATCCCCGGCGAATCGGCATCGTACGCGGAGCGGGCCAGCACGCGACGGCGGTTGCCCACCGCGTCATAGTCGTAGTTGAGCTCGAGCAGGCGACGACCCGCACTCACGTCCTGCTGGATTACCTTGGTGATCCGGCCATGTGCGTCGTAGCTGACCTTAGTCAGCACATGCAGCAGCTGACCGTCCGCATCGTAGGTGTACGCCTCCTCGGAAGTGCGATTTCCGGCGGCGTCGTACTGGTAGCGGAACCAGTTGTTGCCTTCGCGCAGTTCCTTGAGCGCGCCGGATTTGTAGTAGCTGTAGCTCCGCGCGGGGTCGTTCAGCAGGACCGGATCGGGCAGGTCCAGGCCGACCAGCTCCGAATCCAGGCCGTACTGCTGCCAGTCCCGGTCATACCAGTAATCGGTGGCCGGGGTTGAGTATTGGCGCCCCTGTTCGGTCCATTTGCTGTTCTCGCCAAGCAGCTGACCGGTCTCGGCATCGTAGCTGTAGTTGTAGTCGGCGCCACTGAGGTCGTTGTGGTCGATCAGTCGGCCAAAATAGTCGTACTTCCAGGTGTTCTCGTCCAGATACAGGACATCACCCTCGGCATCAGTCACGGTACGGCGGCCGTCTGCCTGCCGCGCCTCGACGGTCAGTCCAAGCGCGGAACTGCGGCCATTCGCTCCGGTTGCTACGATCTGCACCTGCCACGTACCACGCGCTGCCGGTGTCCCCGACAAGGTTGCGGTCGCGGCGTCGAAGCTGAATCCGGAATCGTCCTCGGCCGATCCCAGGGGCACCCACTGGTACTCACGCACGTGCTGGCGTGTTTCGTAGTCGAAGGTTTCGACAAGCGCGTAGACCTGTGCCGAATAGGAGATGCCCTGCCCCGGCTCAGCAGTGAATGTACCTGGCGGAATCTGGTAGCTGAAGGACTGGTTCACTCCCACCGAGCGATTGAACAGTCCCGTATTGGCTTTCGGCGCTCCTGCGTAGTAGCTGTCATACGCAGCCTGGGTGACCGAGTACAGGCTGGCGATGATGCTGGCGGATTTTCCATTGCTGCTGGTGGCGGTGTAGGTAATGCGATACGGCCCGGTTTGTGCGGGCGTGCCGCTCAGCACGCGGGTCTGCGGGTCGTAGCTGAAACCCGGGGCGTCCCGGTATACGTTCAAGGTGGCATCCCAGTACTCCACCCGCACCGACAGGCTGGGAATCTCGCCGCCCACGATGCTGAAGGCGCCCGCGCCGAGAGTGTGACTGAAAGCCTGGCCGACCAAGCCATACTGGTTCTCGACCAGGCCGCCGTTGAAGACTGGCTGTCCATCCGCCGCGAGGCTGGGATCGGACAGCGCATTGGTCTCGCGGATCTTGTTGCCCTGCGCATCATAGGCATAGGACATGCCCACTCCGGCCGCAGTGTGGCTGCGTATCACCAGCCCACGACTGTCATAGTCGTAGGTGCTGGCGTAGCCGAGCGCGTCATTGACCCGGATACGGTTGCCATTCTGGTTGAGTGTGTAGCGCTCGCGGGTGGCACGCTGCCGGGTCGCCCCATCGGCTTCGCGAAGGAAGTCACCCTGCGCAACCACGCGCCCGCCCCGGTCATACTCCAGGAAGGTCACGTACCCCAGCGGATCCTGAGTGTAGCGCTTCTGGCCGAACGCGTCGTAGGCGATCAACGTGCGGTTGCCGGTGGCGGTCTCGGTGTAGATCTGCCGGCCGGCTCCGTCGTAGCCGGTGCGCTGCCAGTTGCCATTGGCGTCGCGCACCCCGGTGTTGCGCCCCATCGCGTCATATTCCCACACCGTTTCCGGACGAACCGATCGCGCCGTGCCGTTGGCATCCAGAACCCGGACTTCGGGCTTGATCTCGCGCACCAGCTGGTTGCGCTGGTTGTACTCGTAGGTGGTGGTGCCGCCCCGCGGGTCGGTCATCGACAGGACATTACCCCAGCGGTCATAGGTCCGGATGATCCTGGCTTGATCAAACGGATCGTCGTTACTGGTTGGCAGATGCTGGACCAGAACATTGCCCCGGGTGTCCAGTTCCATCCGGGTTTCGACATTGATCAAGTTGCCGGTGGAGTCACGAACCGAATGCCATTCGGCAACCACATGCCCGGACAGGTCATAGGCGAAGTTGCGCCAGACACCACCTTCGGCATTGGTGGAACTTACGCGCCCGTTCTGGTCGTAGACGTAACGCACTGCGAAGCTGTCGGTGGTCAGCGACGCATCGAGCCGGCTGTCCTTGGCGATGATCTCGCCGAATGCGTTGTAGCGGACCTGGGAGGTGCTATCCACCTCGCTGCGCGAGGGCGCGGTGCTGCCGGTCTGGTACAGGTCGCGGGACACCACGCTGGTCAGTTGGCGCCCCACCTTGTCGTACGTGGCCTGGTTGACCACCAGGGACCATCGCCCTGCGTTGCCGTCAAGACGCGACCGCGTGGCAAGCAACCGGTCGGCAGCATCGTAGGTGCGGGCAGTGACGGAACCCAGCGCATCGCGCTCGAGTACGCCACGGCCCTGCCAGTCGTAGACAGTGCTCTGTACCTGGTCCTGCGAAGACGCTGACGGCGCTTGGCCCGGCTCGGCCCCTTCGGCATAGCGCCGCACCTGCACGACGTTCCCGAAAGCGTCGTAGGCCATGCTGCTGTAGGGCGATGCACGCCGATACAGTGACCCCGAACCCAAGCCAACCCCGGTTGAGGCCAGCTGGATGTCCGCATTGCCATTGACCACATCGCGCTCGCTTTCGCGAATCGCCGTGACCCTGCCGAGGGCATCGTAGAAGGTATTGCTGGCCTGGCCATCAACGGTGGTCTGGATAACTCGCCCAGACGCATCATAGGCTGTCTGTGACTCGACGAAGTTTCCATCGTACGGATTGCCGCGGCTGACGCGCTCGGAGATCCTCCGCCCCAGGGCATCGTACTGCCACTCGGTGACACGATCGAAGCCCAGCTCTGCAGAGCCGCCATCTGGTTGCCCGCCGGGCACCAGATTTCCGTCAATCCAGGTCGATCTCATGAACGTAGGCTCGGCCGGCTCCCAGACCTTTCGAGCCACCTGCCATTCCTGTACAACCTCGGCGTGGACGTTGTATTTCCAGCTGGTGAAGAAGCCCATATCGTCGATACTTGCGATTCGACGTCCAGCGATGTCGTACTGGTACTCGATGTGGCTCCACTGAACATACTCGGAACCAGCGGAATCCCACTCGCTCGCGCTGACCATGCGACCCTCGCGGACCAGATTGCCAAGCAGGTCGTACTCAGCCTTGGTGCCGCCGCCGAGAACCTCACGCGGTTCGGCATCCCACTCGTTCTTGATGAATCGCGTTTCGTAGGTCCGCAGCAGTCGGCCTGCCACGTCGTATTCTTTGTACTGTATGCGGTCCTGGAATGTTGCAGGCACCAATAGTGCGGCAACATCCGAGCCCATTGCTACCTGGCCCGGAGGCAGCGCAATCGGGTTGGCGTAACGCTGAAGGCGGATCTGTTTGCCGAATGCATCATATCCGTACGCGCTGACGTACCCCTCCGCATCGACCTCGAACTGGAGCCTGCCGGCAGCGTCGTAGGTGTTGTAGCTGTAGTAGCCCAACACGTCCTTCTGCATCACCGCCTGGCCAAGCGCGTTGTAGGTCACTTCGACCGTTGGGCGCTCGCCGGTTGCGACCAGCTGGCCATCGGAATTCAAGTGTCCTGCATCAGGGAAGCGCGTGCGGATCTGCAGTCCGCGGCTGTCGTACTCGTACTCGGTGGCCCGCGACGTCGGGGTGCCCGCGTCCTCGATACGGCGGGTCACGTTGCCCAGCGCATCGTACTCGGTCAGTGTCGAGACCGATCGCGCGACCGTCGACAGGGTCCCGTCGACGCCGGCGATCGAGACGATGACCACGGGGCTGGTTTCCAGCGTCCTGCGGCCCGCAGCATCGTACTGATAGGTCCAGACCGCCTGATTCTTGTCGGTATAGGTGAGCAGCTGACCCGCACCGTCATATTGGTAGCGCTCCACCGCCATCAATGGGTCAGTTCTGGAGATGACGCGGCCAGCTTCATCGTAGGCCTGGCTACTGATCCGCACGGAGCCGATTCCGGCTACCGTCGCGGCCAGTTCCCCCTCGCCCCAACGACGGGGCTCGACCGCCTCGCCATAGCGCCGCGTTTCGAGGCGCTGTCCCGTAGCGTCATAGCGATACTCGGTCACGGCCCCGTCCGGACCTACGGAGAAGCGCTCACGCCCGGCCTGGTCGTAGACGTGATGGGTGCTCCGCTGCGCACCCATTTCCGAACCCTGCGGCTCGCCGGATTCATCAAACAACGCAGCAATGACAGCCGCCTCGCTGCTGTAGGCATCCGCGTCACGGAGCGCTTCCAATGCAAATGTGTAGGCAACGTTGGATACGATGTTCCCGGAGCCGTCGTAGATGTTGCGCTGAACCAGGATGGCGTTCACCCCATCCCCGTACCCCCACCGTGTTGCGTCATGCACTCGGGTAAGCGTGAACGAAAGCCTGCCAGCGCCATCGTAGACATAGCTCGCGCCACGCATGAGCTCCCAGTTTGTCTCGCTAAGGTCCGACGTGATGTCGTCCGCGCTCACCATTCCGGCAGCAATCGCCGCATGCGTGATCGTCGGAGGGAAGTCGGCGTATTCGCGCCGATCGACCACCCTGCCGGCAAGGTCGTAGTTCGTCTCGACCACGGCGCGGGCACTGTTCAGATGGAAGCGTAAGCGTCCTGCGGCGTCATACACATAGGAGTCGACACGGTCGGCATCGCTGACCACAAGCTCAGCCAGCACGATGTCCTGGAGTCCCTGCCCCGCAGCCAGAAGACTGCGCCGGCCCGCGTCCAGCGGATAGGCAGTCGCATAGCGACGCGTCTGCGCCACATTGCCAGCCCGATCAAACAATTGCTGGGTCACCGCACCTGCGGCATCGATGCTTAGCGTCTGCCGGCCATCGCGGTCATACAGCAGATAGGTCTGCAGATCCTTGTCATCGTTAGTCTGCAGACGCTGCTGCACCTCGGCGAGGGTAGCCTGCTCCGGCAACCCTGCCAGGTTGATCTGGCCGGCATACTGCCGCACGGATACGCGCTGACCGGCCGGATCGTAGCGCTGCTCGGTCACGCCGCCTTGCGGATTGACGGTGAAGCGCAGGCGATTGGCCTCGTCGTACACGTAGCGGGTGATGCGGTTTTCGGGGTCCTGGCTGGCCACCAGGTTGTCGTTGGCGTCGTAGCTGAAGCGGGTCAGCAGATTGAGCGCACCCGCCGCCACGACCTGGGCTGTACGACGCCCCAATCCGTCATAGCTGTATGTGGTGCTCCGCGCATCAGCGGTGCCTGCGCCCTCCGTTACCGAAAGCCGTCGGCCCAGCGCATCCCAGCTGAAGGTCGTGCGCAACGACAGGCCATCGGGATCAACGATGGACGCAAGCAAGCGCCCCTCGCGGTCATATTCCATGACCGTGCGGCGTCCACTGGCGTCGGTGATGCTGAGCTGCCGCCCCTGTCCGTCGTAGGCGTAGCGTGTGACCACCGCATCCTGCAGGGCGTACTGCAGATCCTGGCGACGCTCGAGGATCCGACCCCGTGCGTCGTACTGGAAGGTCACCTCGCGTCCTGTCCCATCCGACTGCCCGGCCAGCTTGCCACGGATGTCATAGCGGTAAATGGTCTGTGAGACCGTGTAGCCTGCGCCGATGGACTCCTCGACAAGGCGCCCGTCGGCGTCATAGGCGAAGACCTGTGATGAGCCATCGCCACGCAGGATCTCCACGGTCTGCCCGTGCAGGTTGTACCGCGTGATCACCTGCAGGCCCTCCGGCGTGATCATCGTCAGCGTCCTGTCGGCGTCATCGTGCAGGAACTTCGTGGCACGTCCGAGGGCATCGGTCTGGCTGAGTGTACGGCCGTAGGCGTCGTAGGTCGTCTGCATGCTCTCCAGCTGAGCGCCGACCATCCGAGTGACGGCGACCTGCCGCCCCAGCCGGTCATAGTCGTAGCCAGTGGTGTTGCCACGGCCGTCGCTGCTGCGGATGATGCGACCGAAGGCATCGAACGCGCTTGAGGTTGCACGCTGCAGCCCATCGGCGTCTTCCAGCAGTTCGGTGCGTTGGCCGAGCCTGTCGTAGCTGCTGCGCGTGACCCGCCACTGGCTGCCGTCAATCTGGTCGCGCTGCTCGACCAGGTCACCAAAGGCGTTGTGCGTGTACAGCGTCCTGTATCCCTCCGCACGGGTCAGTTCTGCAAGAAGGCCCCGGCGGTCATAGCGATACTGCTGCCTGCTGTCGATGGCGGCAACGTACTGCAGCACCCTTACCGCTGCCGAGGCCTGCTCCCAACCGAATGGCACGTCGATCTGGATGCGCCCGGTATAGCGGATCGTCTCCCGGGCCTGGCCGAAGGCGTCGTACCGGGTTTCCTCGACTTCACCTTCCGCATTGAGCCGCCCGTTGGCATCCTGCGTGCCATACACGGTGTGGGTGACCCGACCAGCAGCATCATGGAAGTACCAGGTCTGGAATCCCGCCGCATCGGTGCTCTGGATCCGCCGGCCCAGCAGGTCATAGCTGTGCCGTACTCCATACTGCGCGTACAGCGCATCCAGCTCGGAGGCGCTCATCGACGAGGTGTAAAGCGCCGAACCTTCCGCGTTCAGTTCACCGATCAGATTGCCGAACGCATCGTAGCGGCGCAGGCTCTGCCGCTGCTCGTCGGTCCCGGCGGCCGAGGTGGTGCCCAGCAACCGGCCCTGTGCGTCGTAGCTGAAACGCGTCACCCTGCCTTCCGGGGTGACCTCCACCACCAGTCGCCCTGCCGCGTCGTAGCTGCGCTGGGTGGTCTGTGCGGCGCCAGCCTGCGCCAACGTGCGCAGGCCATTGAACCCCAGGGCCGGGTCGGCCGCATCAAGGCGCAGGGCGTAGACCTTCACCGCGCGCTGGTTGCGCGCTTCGTCGTAGACATACTCGGTGAGGTAGCCCTCCGCATCGAGCTGGCCAACCAGATTGCCGCGCCCATCGTGGAAATAACGGGTGACCGCATCAGCAGCAGCCGATGCCGGTCGCAACGCGTCCAGATCGCCAGCGCCACGCAGTGCCACCGGAACCACCGTGGCATAGGCGGAGGTTCGAACCAGGCGGCCACCCGCGTCACGCTGGAACTCGGTCAGGTAGCCATTGGCGTCGAGCCTGGCGCGTTCACGCCCCGCCGCGTCGTAGAAATAGCGCTGCACCCGCGCCGTGTCGGCAGCGCCGGCGGCATCGGTTGCAGTGGTCTGCAGCAGGCGTCCAGCACCGTCGTACAGGTAGGTGACGATGCCGCCTTCGGCATCGGTCTCGCTGAGCTTGTGCCCGAGCGCGTCGTACGTGACGTACGTGCGGCGATCGTCACTGCCGGTAAGCGGCCGCACATTGGCCAGTTCACCCGGGACCACGGCACCGCCAGCCAACCAGTTGCCGGTATCCACGCGGGTGGCGTAGGCGATGGTACTGATGACGCGCCCCAGCGGGTCGCGCACGTACTCCACGACCGCACCGGTCGCATCGACCTGGCCTGCCAGCAGCCCTTCGGCATCATAGAAGAAGTAGGTCCGTGCGCCGTTTGCATCCTGAACTGCACGCAGCTGACCCAGTGCATCGTAGATGTTCTGCGTGCTGCGCACGCTGCCGGTCCCGGCCGCTGCGGATTCGGTCACCACCAGCAGACGTCCGGCCGCGTCACGCACTTCGGTGCGCAGCAGATCGCCGGCATCGCCGCTGCTGCCCTGCAGCACCGTCCGCACGGTGCTGCCGGAGTCCTGGTAGATCCAGGTACTGGTGCGCAGGATCAGTACATCCGATGCCCCGTCCAGTGCGTGCTGCTGGACGATTTCACTCAACAGCCGGCCCATGCCATCGTAGGTGTAGCTTGCCACCTCACGCTGGCTGGCAACGCCGCCGTCCCTGCCACTGGCATAGCGGGTCACCGCCTTCTCACGCAGCAGGCCCTGCGCGTCGTGCACGTAGTCGATGATCTCGAGACCATCGTCCTGCACGCCATTGCCGGCGCCATCCACCTGTGCATACGCGCGGGTCTGGCTCAGGCGGCCCCGGAGGTCATAGGCGTATTCGGTGAGACCACTCTGCGCGAGCTGTCCGGCTGCCCAGGTCTCCAGATCCGTGGTGGTGAACGTACCGCTGAAGGTACCGCCGAGGTAGCGACGCGTGGACGCCAGCTGCCCGATCCCATTGCCTGCACCGGCATAGCGGGACTCGCTTACCTCGCCAGCGGGGTTGATGGTGAAGCGCAGGCGATTCTGCCCGTCATACAGATAGTGGGTGGTGGCACCGCCGCTGGGAGCCGCGGCACCGCCTGCGCCATCCGCATCCAGTCCGGCGAACACGGTTTCCGATGCCAGCTGATTGCCTGCAGTGTAGGTTCGGTGGATCGCCGAGGCGGCAGCGGATGCACCGCCCTCGACCCGGCTCCACTGCCAGGTGAGGTTGCCCTGCGTGTCGTACTGGAAGTCGGCCTGAGCAAGTACCTGTCCCGCACGACGGGTCACGCTCTGCACCAGGTTGCCATCGGCGTCGTAGGCGTACTGGCTGACGTCGCGCAGGCCGTCGCTGGCCGGCCCCTGCACTTCGATCAGCTGGCCGGCCGCGTCGTAGCCGTAGGTCCAGGTCCGGCCGCTGGCATCGCTGATGTCGGTGCGGCGGTTGTTGGTGTCATAGCTGTAGAACAGGGTCTGCCCCACGCCATCGCTGTCGTCGGCGTTGGCATCGCCGCTGGTCACCGAGCGGATCCGGCCGGCAGTATCGTAGGTATAGCTGACCAGCAAGCCATCGCTCTGGCGCACCTGGCTGATCTGCAGGCTGGTCGCATCGACATAGCTGTAGGTGGTACGGAACAGGTAGCCATCGTTCGCGGCAGCGCTTCCTGCATCCCAGCTGTCGCGGTCGTTCACCCCGTCGCGCGGAGTCAGGTCCACCAGTACGGACGTGAGTCGGCCAACGCTGTCATACCCATAGCCGACCTGGCCGAGCAGCACGCCGTTCTCGCGGGTAGATACGCCCGAGAGCCGTCCTGCGGCGTCATAGCTGAACACCATTCCATCCGGCGTTGCCCCAGCCGCGATGTCCTTGCTGCGTATCTGCGTGATGCGCCCCGCACCATCGTAGAGAACGTCCCAGGTGGTCGGACTGGCTGCGTCGCCGCGCAGATCGCGCAGGCGCGTCAGCCGCCCCTTCAAGGTCGCATTGGCGTGATCCGCGTAGGTTTCCTCGCGCCGCGTACTGCCTTCCACATACGTCCACGAACGTGTTGCGGAGGCGTATGTCAGCAAATCATGCGCACCATCGCCGGAGGTGGACTGGTAGCTGCCATTCCCGACGTAGGCAAAGTCCTGGAAGGCGCCATCCCCTGTGTGCAGGCGCATGATGCTGCCTGCGCTGTTCACCGTTCCGGCAAGGAGCTCGACCCGGCGCTCGAAGCCGGTCAGCCAACCGTCCGCGCCCACCTGGCTGGGCAGTCCCTGGCTGTTGTAGGTACGCAGTTGCCCGATCGACATGCCGCGGAACAGGATCTGTTCATCCTGGCCCTGCAGCATGAGATTGCCATTGGCGATGTTCACATACTGGCGAGTGCTGCCCTGCGCGCCGAGGCGTGCGTCGCTGCCCAGCCCCAGGCCGGCCTGCAAAGAACTGTTGAACAGACCCAGACCATTCCCTGAAATCACTGCGGCCATCACTCGCCCTCGAATTGGTGAACAGCCGCGGCTCTCCGTCGGCTCCTTCTCCAGTTATCCAAGGGTGCGCAGAACAGTTTAGGGCGCGGCGCGATCCTGCCTCTGCCGTCCAAGCCCGGACAGCAGGCCATCAATCCTCTCGCAGACCGTATCTACCCGCAGCGACGCCATGTCCGATGCACTCGCACAGAAATCGCGTTGCCAGTACGGACCATACTCAGCAGCAGAGGTCGGGCCATACAACCCCACCACCGGCACGCCCAGGGCATCAGCCATATGCACGCAGCCCGTATCCGGACTGACCACGATGTCGGCACGGGTCAGCAGTGCCGGCCAGGTTGTCGGCGAATCCATGCCGACCAGCACGCGGTCTGCGGCTGCGCCAATCTGCGAGACGAGCGCTGCAGAAGACTTGGGGCCAATCAGGGCGATCCGGTATCCACGCGTGCGCAGATGCCCGGCCACCTGCCGCCAGCCCTGCGCGTGCCAGCGCTTGGGCGGATGGTCAGCCCAAGGGCTGAGCAATGCCCAGCCCGGTCCCGGCAATGCGCCGTGCGCCTGCGCCAAGCCACGCACCGGGATCGCCATCCGCTCAGGCTCCACGCCGGCACCGAGCGTGGCCAGCCAGCCATCGGTTCGGTGCTCGCCGGTCCGCCACATCGGCAACAGCGTCCGTGCCGCCGGCGGACCGTTCTGTCGGAATAGAAGAGGCAGCGCCGACACCGCGGCAAAGTGCCGCGGCTGCAGCCCCGATACAACCGGCGTGGCGAAGCGTCGTACTGCGGCAATCGCCGGCAGCGCCATCAGCAGGTCACCGAGGTGCAGTCCTCCCAGCGGGAACACCACCGACTCCGCAGGCACCGACACGGGCGGCGGGCTCATCGCAGCAGCGTGTGCACGGCGAACAGCTGCGTACCTGCCTCCGAGCGGTCCGCATGCGGCTGCAGGAAACGGCTGCTGTCGGCAGCCGACGTTGCCATCGCCGCGACCAGCTGTCCGACCTCGGCGCCCTGGGCAGAAGCCTGCACCGGCAATGCCGAAACGATGCCGGGAGCATCCCATACCGTGCCGTCGGCAAACCAGATTTCATCCAGTGCGGTGGGCCAGTCACCTTCCATGGCAGGCAGGAAGTCAACCAGGGTTACGCTGTCGTTGCCACCGTCGAGGGTGAGCACCACATCCCTGCCATTCCTGCTGAGCGTGACGTCGCTTGCGGCAATGCCTGTCCCCATCTGCAGGACATCCCAGAAGGCGCCATCCGGATCCTGACTGATGATGCGGTCATGCCCGCTGCCACGCGCGAATACAAAGATGTCGTTGCCTTCGCCGCCATCCAGGATGTCGTTGCCGGTGCCGCCATCCAGCACGTCATCTCCGGCACCGCCCTCCAGGGTGTCAGCACCGGCATTGCCGTACAACTGGTCGTTGCCGTCCAGTCCCTGGATCAGATCATTGAGTGCGGTGCCGTACAGATACTGATCGCTGGCGTCGCCGGGCAGCTGCATCTGCAACAGATCAGACTGCATCCAGCGCGTCCCATCGGCAAACACCACCTCCTGGACCTGATTGCCTGCGCCGAAGAAGTTCTGCAATGTTACCGAGTCGCCGTTGGCATGCTGGAGCACCAGATCATCCAGGTGGCTCGACACGCGGATATCCTGGATCGCCACACTGGTGCCGAAGACAACCCGGTCAATATCCGACGCGGTATCGCCTGCCGCGCTGTTGTCGATGATGTCGGTGCCCCAGCCGAGATCGAAGCGGTAGGTATCGCTGCCGCGGCCACCGACCAGTACATCATGGCCGGCTCCGCCGACCAGGGTATCGTCGCCATCGTGCCCATACAGCCAGTCGTTGCCGCCACCGGCATCAAGCAGGTCAGCGAGCGCTCCGCCATGCATCGTCTGGGCTGCAGACGTCCCGATCTGCTGAGCCTGGTAGAGATCGGCCAGTGTCCAGATGCTGCCATCACTGAATTGCACTTCATCGATCTGGCGATCCTGTCCCACCGCATCGACGAAGAAGCCACTCACCGCCACCCGGTCAGCCGTGGCCTTGTGCCGAAGCACCAGGTCATGCCCGGTACTGGACACCTCCACGTCTTCCGCGCGGATACCGCCAACGAACACGATACGATCCGTATCCAGTCCATCAGCATGCACGTCCAGGTTGAGGATGACATCCTGCCCCCATCCGGGCGCGAACACGTAGGTGTCGTTGCCGGTCCCACCGTCAAGGGTATCGTTGCCACGGCCGCCTTCCAGGAGGTCGTCGCCGGCGCTGCCGTTCAAGATGTCATTGCCATCCAGGCCAAGCAGATAGTCATTCGCAAGGCCCCCAGCCAGCGTGTCCGCAAGGCCGCTGCCGCGATGCTCGAGCAGGGCCAGCTCACGCATCTGCGCGGCTTCCAGCACGCTGCCGTCAGCCAAGCGCAAGCGTGACAGGGCCCCGCCATTGAACGCGTCCTCGACGACGATGCTGTCAGCGCTGCCGATCACATCGATTCGCAGCGCGTCGCCCTGCCGCACGAAGGCGAGTTCGGCGCGCCCCAGTCCCACGCCCAGTTCGAGCACATCCAGCCCCTCCGAGCCGGCAGCGCTGATGGTGTCTACCCCGTCTCCACGCGCAAAGACATAGGTATTGGTGCCGGCTCCACCTGACAGGCGATCATTGCCTGTGCCGCCCATCAGCCGGTCATCACCCTCTCCACCGTCAAGCTCGTCATGGCCGCTGCCCCCCTTCAGGAGGTCGTTGCCAGTCCCGCCGCGCAGGACATCGTGGCCGGATCCGCCAATGAGTTCGTCATCGCCGCCACCGCCCTCCAACGTGTCATTCCCACCGCCACCATCCAGCAAATCGGCAAGCTCGGTGCCGATCATCAGCTGGGCCATATCATTGGGTGTCAGCACACGCTGACGAAGCTCAGCCGCGCTCCAGTAAGTGCCATCGGCAAACTTCACACCGTCGATGCCTTCCATGCCCGGCTCGGGCGCGACGTAGAAATCCCGGACGCGGATGCTGTCCATTGTATTGCCCGCCAGCTTCAGCAGAAGGTCGTCAGCTTCGCGGAAGAGCAGAACGCTGGAGGCCTGGATTCCATTGCCGAACTCGATGAAATCAAGGTCGGCCGCGTTGCTCGATGCTGGTTCATCGATCTCGTCGGAACCGAAGCCGATTTCGAAGTGATACGTATCACTTCCCTCGCCCCCCGAAAGGCGGTCGGCGCCACTCCCGCCGATGAGAACATCGTCTCCGCTGTCCCCATAGAGGTTGTCGCCGCCAGAGCCCCCATGAAGGACGTCATTGCCGTCACCTCCTTGGAGTGAGTCGTTGCCATCATCACCCCAGAGAGTGTCGTCGCCTCCATTTCCGTTCAACCAATCATTGCCACCGCCGCCATGTACTACGTCGTCGCCTTCGGTGCCTGCAAGTCTCTGGTCGGCATCCGTTGGCCTCATTGCCCAATCGTAAAGCTGACTTGCCGTCATCACGACGCCGTCGGCAAAACGAAACTCCTGTACCGGATAGGCAGCATCGAGAGAAAAGCCCGATAGCGAAAGGCTGTTGCCAAATGCTTCAAGCACCAGGCCTCTGTCCGTGAACGTAAAGCTGAAAGCGGACAGCACCAGGGTGCCGGTGAACTCAACCACATCGCTGCCGGACTGCCCCCATGATTCGATCACGTCGTTGCCGAAGCCGTTGTCGAAGCGATAGACATCGTCCCCCTCATCGCCACTCAGGAAGTCGTCGCCTGGACCACCTATCAGCAGATCGTTTCCAGTACCGCCATAGAGATGGTCCCCTGCGTAGCCGCCCAGCAGAACGTCGTTACCTCCCCTTCCATACAGAATGTCGTAACCATCCAGTCCCTCGAGAACATCGTCATCTTCTGTTCCATAAAGATTGTCAAAGCTGTCGGTTCCGACGATGTGGTTCGGTTCGCTCATGACTCAGTTCCTGGAGGGGATACAGAAGGGGTAGCGACCAGGATCATCCCGGTGGCACATAGAATCCGGAGCCCAGCTCCAACGTCAGGACTCCCACTACCGGTATCCCGGCGAGCGTCGGAAGGTTTAGCCCTTGCCTCAGCCCAGCCTCGGCAGCCCTCGCACTTGTCTCGTGACCGCCCCTGGCCTGCCAATCGGAGCCGGCGTGCAGAGGTCGCCTGCTGCCGACATTTACCTCGTCGGCGCAGCTATATGAACGAAACTATCGCTCACGCATCGCTTCTCCCGCATGCTGGCGCAACGGGCTCAACAGGTAGTCGATCACCCGTCGCCTGCCGGTCTTGATCTCGGCATTCAGATTCATGCCTGCGGTCATCCGCACGCGGATGCCATCAATGTCCAGCGTTGCGCTGTCCAAGCGTATCCGCACCGGAAACACCAGGCCCAGCTTTTCGTCCTGCAAGGCGTCATGCGACACGCTCACCACCCTGCCCGTCAGGTATCCATAGCGTGTGTACGGGAAGCTCTCGACTTTCACAGTCACCGGCTGGCCATTGCGGACAAAGCCGACATCCTTGTTGAGGATGCTGGCCTCCACTTCCAGCGCTTCCCCGCTGGGCACCACGGCCAACAGCGGCTGCGCCGGAGTGACAACGCCGCCCACGGTGTGCACGGCCAACTGCTGCACGGTGCCATCGACCGGGGCGCGCAGAATCTTCTGCTGGTCACGCTGGCCCGTGCGCGAGACTTCGGGTGTCATCTGGCCGACCTGCTCCTGCGCGGCGCGCAGGCCATCCAGCGTCTGTTGGTGGAAATCCGCCATCAGTACGCGCAGCTCTTCCTCGGCAGCCTGCTGGGCGGACCGGATCTCCCGCAGACGGTTACGTTGCGCCATCAGGTCACGCTCGCCCGCGATGCGCTCCTGCTCGCGAAGCAGATAGTCATGGCGGCCGACGTAGTTGCCTTCCAGCAGGCGGCGATAATCATCCGCCCGCAACGTGGAGATCCGTGCCGACTCTTCCAATGGCTTGACTGCGGCCTTGGCGCTTTCCCATTCGGCGCGACGCTGTGAGATCACAGCCTGCAGATTATGCCGCTTGGCCTGCAGTGCCTCGTACTGGCTGCGCGCCAGCATCTGCTCCGCAAGGACGCGGTCGGCCGGCAGGTGCGGCTCCGCACGGATCACCGGCACTTCACCCGCTTGCACGGCCATGTCCAGTGCCCGCAGGCGCATCGAGGTCATCCGTGCATTCAACAAGGCGTCGCCGGACTTGACCACATCGGCCGCCGTTGCGGTCGGGTCAAGCTCGATCAGCACCTGCCCAGCCTTCACCACCTGCCCGTCGCGCACCAGGATGCGCCGCACCACGCCGGTTTCCACCGGCTGCACCACCTTGGTACGCGAGTCGATGACGGTCCTGCCGGGCGCTACCGCGACGATATCGAGCTTGCCGATCGTTGCCCAGAGCAATGCCACGCAGAACAGCGCCATGATGATGCGCAGGGTCCAGCGTGCAGCCGGCGAGGTCGGCGTTTCGACCAGCTCCAGGTGCGCAGGCAGAAACGCACGCTCGTCGGCGTCGCGCTGCAGCGAGTCCAGTGCGTGGCGATTGCGCCAGGCCGCCTTGAACACAGCGATATAGCGTGTGGCGAAATCACCCAGTCCGTCGCGGATGTGCTTCATGCGGCCCCCTGCTGCAGGCGGTGCAGCTGGGCATAGTGGCCACCGGCCCCGGCCAGCAGCTCATCATGGGTTCCACTTTCGACAATGCGGCCGCGATCGACCACGACGATGCGGTTGGCCCTGCGCACGGTGGACAGGCGATGGGCGATGATGATGACGGTGCGACCCTTGCAGATCTCGCGCATGTTGGCCATCACCGCATGTTCGGACTCGTAGTCGAGCGCGCTGGTCGCTTCGTCCAGGATCAGGATGCGCGGATCGGTGATGAGCGCACGCGCGATCGCCACCCGCTGCCGCTGCCCCCCAGACAGACCGGCGCCGTGCTCGCCCACCCGGGTGTCATAGCCCTCGGGCAGGGCCGAGATGAACTCGTGCGCGCCGGCAAGGGTTGCCGCCTGGATCACCCGATCCAGCGGCATGCCCGGGTCACTCAGTGCGATGTTCTCGCGCACGCTGCGGTTGAACAGGAAGTTCTCCTGCAGTACCACGCCCAGCTGCCTGCGCAGCCAGGCAGGATCGGCCAAGGCCAGATCATGCCCGTCCACCAGCACCCTCCCACGCTCGGGGGTGTACAGGCGCTGCACCAGCTTTGTCAGCGTGCTCTTGCCGGACCCCGAACGCCCGACGATGCCAATGACCTGCCCGGCCGGGATGTGCAGGTCAATGCCGGCCAGGATCTCGGGCGTATCCGTTCGATAGCGGAATCCAACCTGCTCGAACGTGATGTCACCCCGGATCGGCGGCAGTGCCATGCGGCTGCCCGGCAGTTCGGTGCGCGTGTTGAGAATGTCGCCCAGGCGCTGGACCGAGATGCCGACCTGCTGGAACTCCTGCCACAGCTGCGCCAGCCGGATGATCGGTGCCGCCACCTGCCCGGACAACATATTGAACGCGATCAGCTGGCCCAGTGACAGCCTGCCGTCGATCACCAGCTTCGCGCCCCAGAACAGGATGGCGACGCCAACCAGCTTCTGCACCAACTGCACGCTCTGTTGGCCAACAGTGGCAATCTTGGTGACCCCGAAGCCGGCATTCACGTAGCCGGCCAGCTGGTTGTCCCAGGTACGCGTCACCCGCGGATCGACCGCGCTGGCCTTGACCGTACCGATACCGCTGATCGTCTCGACAAGGAAGGACTGGTTGTCGGCACCGCGTGCGAACTTCTCGTCCAGCCGCTTGCGCAGCACCGGCGTGATGCTGGCGGAAATCAGGGCATAGACCGGCAGTGACATCATCACGATCAGCGTCAGCCAACCGCTGTAGTAGAACATCACGGCGAGGAAGACCACGGTAAAGAACAGGTCGAGTACCGATGTCAGGGCCTGCCCGGTCAGGAAACTGCGTATGTTCTCCAGTTCGCGCACGCGGGCGATGGTGTCACCCACGCGGCGGGACTCGAAGTAGGCCAGCGGCAATGCCAGGACATGGCGGAACAGGCGCGCACCGAGTTCGACATCGATCTTGCTGGTGGTATGGGCGAATACATAGGTGCGCAGTCCGCTCAGGACGACGTCGAATACAGCGATCGATACCAGGCCGATCGCGATCACGTCCAGCGTGGTCAGGCCTTGATGCACCAGCACCTTGTCCATCACCACCTGGTAGAACAGAGGCGTTACCAGGGCAAACAGCTGGATGAAGAAGGAGACGACAAAGACCTCCAGCAGCATCTTCCGGTACTTGATGACCGCAGGAATGAACCAGCTGAAATCAAAGCGGGCCAGTTCGCCAAGCACCGACGCCCGCGAGGCCACCTGCAGAAGTCGCCCGCGATAGCGCTGCTGCAGCGCGGGCATGTCGATGGTGCGTGGACGCCGCTGGGTGAGGTCGTGGATCAGTACCTGGTCGCCGGTGATCCGGGCAATGATGAAGGCGTCGCCGTTGTCACCCAGTGCCAGCGCCGGAAGGCTGGTCATCGCCAGGCGCGCCAGCGCCGTCGAGCTCACTCTGGCCTTCAGGCCCAGCTTGCGCGCGGCGAGTACCAGCGTCGTCTCGTCCATTGCCGTACTGCCCACTCCAGCATCATGCGTCAGCTGACCTGCGTCAGCGGCGATGCCATGGAATTGAGCAAGCAGCACCAGCCCCCGCAGTGCCAGGTCCTGGTGTTCGTGCGCCCCTTCGTCCCCCGGCACCGAAGGTGCCGCGTCTCCCTGTGGCATAACGTTCCCGTGCGCTGCTTCCGTTGAGCGCATCCCCGGAGCGGGAGATTGGGGCCGCTAAACCTCCTTGTCAAGACTGATATGGAGAGCTATTTGCAGGCCAAGGGAAAAGATCAGCCAGGGCTGTCTGGAGCAGTGATGCTGTCGTTCTTCTGTGATTCTGAAGGGCAGCCATCAGGCAACGATGCAGCGGACCGCGGCGGCCATCGAATCTATGTTTTCCGTGCTGGGTAACTCGTAGAACCGCTCCCCGCAGTAGATAGTGAATTCGCGCTGGCTCCGGCGGCCCTTGCATTCAAACCTGGCGTCCGGCTATCCGTGAGGCTGACGCGCTCCGGGAGGACGTGGATGCGCGTAGCTACGACTTCGTCGTCGACACGGATGTAGCGACTGCAGTCTTTTTGAATGGAGCGCTCACCTGGGCGCACAAAGGACTAGGAGTTCTTCAGCCGGGTGAAACGGTGACAGCCAGCTTCACTGAAGCACAGATGCAGGATTTCTTGCAGCGCACTCAGAAGATGATCGAGCGCTCTGAGGGGCGTCATGATCGATTGGCACCTTTGGTTCAGGGTGGGGATGGCGTTGCATTCGCTATCGGGATAGCCCGCCGGCTGCAAGGTGATGCCGTTCGGTTCAGCAGGAATCTGCAACAAGTGGCCCTAGACGGTGAACCGCGCGGCTCTATCCGCCCAATCGAGCTCACGCGAACAGATTGGCATGCTTCTCAACGGCTCTATTCAAATCTACCGGCAGACTCCGCCCCTCCCTTCGTCCGTTGGCCCCAAAGCGTCCCTCGATCCACGCGATCCTGATCACATATCCAATGCGAGCTTAAGCCAGAATCATCAAGCCGCGCAGCGGCTGGTGTTTGCCCAGGACGGACTGCCAGATCACGCTGTAGAGCGTTTGGCAATCGCAGGAACTATCGCAACCAAGCAGGCAGGTATGAGCGAGGTGGACCACATGGTGGTTGGCAATCGAGGCCAAGCGTTTGTCGTGCAGGGCGCGCTCGACTTTCCGGCACATTTACGTGCGAGCTTCGACTACCAAGCTGCGTTGAGTACGCCAATCGAGGACAGTTTTGCAGAATTGCAGGTAGTCTCCGAATCACAAGCTCAAGGTGAATCACCTGCCCAAGGCCAGAGCATGAGGTGCGCCTGTCAGCTTTATGGGGATGTGATCAATTCTGGAATGTGTTACTCGGATTCGCAGGATCGACGACGAAGCCGTGATAATTCCCCCCTGCGAGAGCGCTGCTTACCACCTTTCGCTAATTCGCATCCGCAGCCTACTGAGCTCGGGGAACGTGGCATGACTGCGAAGACAAACGGACCCGACAACATCGGCTCAGAGATTTACAGGCAAGGATCCAGCCGAAGCCGCCAACGAGGAAGGTGTTGAGCTTCACGTTGTGAAGCTAGCCGCGTCCAACAGCGCCCCTGGTACTCGGTCGTTGCGCGGCAAGGGTCCTTCGCCCACCGCTACGCGCCACCAGTGCAGTCCAACTGTCGGGTGCCCACAGTGTGACCCTGGTGGTGGTACGACCCTCGCGAGCACGGCTATCTCTGGAGGAAGGGCAACCAAAGTCTGACAGCTATGCCCGAACGCCAACTTCAAGAACTGTATCCACTTGATGTTAAAGGCTTTGCGTGCAGGTAGTGACGTACCTATGGTTGCTAGGCAACCCTAGGTTGATCTGTACTGAGCGCTTTTAGCTAAACCTATGGTTTCCTAGCAGGATCAGCCTATGGTTGCCCGTCTATGTAGTAGCTCGCTGGATGCACGCCGACCTGCCAAGCCGCTTCGGTCGTTGATCGCACAGGAGCACTGCACTCACGGAAGCGCGTGCGCGCGTCGATGTTGTTCCGCCATGCTCATCTCCACCCATTGAGAGGAACGACATGAATCGGCTTCAGGCTGATGAATTGGGGAGATTGAAGTGGCACAAGGACATCAACCGATGCAGCAGAGCTCGCTTGTGCCCGCTTGTTAAGGATTGTTGATTGCCCGACCTTCACAGGCCATCCACGTCTTCCAACTGCAGCTGAAAGCACTTGGCAGCGGCGGGAACAAAGGCCGCTATATTCCAGACTCCCCAGACGAAGGAGGGAGTGGAATGTTCCTGACCAAGCAGCAAATCAACGCGGCACGTGCCGTCACCGTAGCCATCGTTGCTACCGTAAGCCTCGGTGCTTGCGCCACCTACAAAGACGAATTTGCAACGATCAACTCGCGTCTCGACCAGCTCGACGTGAAGGTGCAGGGCGCGGCACAGAGCGCCGAATCGGCCAACCAGTCTGCACAGCAGGCCAACCAGCGTCTGGATCAGATCGAAGGCCGCGTGCAGCAGCTCGAAAGGGTCCCCGGCCGCAAGCCGCGCGGGTAACCGCTCTCCCACCCACTTTGATGAACGCTTGAACCAGACATCAGTGGCCTTCACCGGCCACTGGTGTCTTTCAGCCTCTCGGTCGTCATCCGAAGGAGCCGTCCCATTCGTACGTACTCACTCCCTGCACGCCGGGCCGTATCGGCCACGCTGGCCATCGCGCTGGCACTGGCAGGAACCGGCGCAGCCAGCGCCAGGAACGCCAAGGAAGCCAAGGACGCGCCCACGGAAACGGCGACCGCCGCCGATGAACTTCCGCCGGGCCAGGAAGTGTCCGATACGGTGATTGAACTGGCCGGCTGGGTCGTGGCCAGCAAGGACAACCAGGGCTATCCGTTCGCGATCATGGACAAGGCGGCTGCGCAGGTCCTGGTCTTCGGCGGTGACGGCAAGCTGCGCGGCGCAGCGCCAGCGCTGTTTGGTTCGGCCATCGGCGATCACTCGGCACCCGGCGTCGCCAAGCTCGCACTGAGCGCGATTCCCGGCCACGACCGCACGACCCCGGCGGGTCGTTTCATTGGCGCCTATGGCCCGTCCGAGGACGCCGGACGCGTGCTGTGGGTGGACTACGATTCCGCCGTGTCGATGCACCCGCTTCCACCGGGCACCCCGAAAGAGAAGCGCAGCGAACGACTGGCATCGGCCACACCGGACGACAACCGTGTCACCCACGGCTGCATCAATGTCTCGCCCGGGTTCTACGAGCAGATCGTGCATCCCACGTTCGAGAAGGGTGGCGTGTTCTACGTGCTGCCGGACAAGGACTCGATCGAAGAGACGTTCCCGGAGTTCGCGCAGAGTCGCGCGGCTGCGAAGGACGTGGATGAAAAAGACGCGCGACACGCCCGCAAATGAAACCCGGTTGAAGGCTGCGGACGTGGTCGCGGCAGACCGCTACGGAAGCTCCAGCCTGCGCATCTTGAACGTGAACAAGGTGCCGGCGGCCGCACTGGACTCCACCTCCAACGTGCCGCCATGGGACCGCGCGATCTCCGACGCAATGTAGATGCCGAGGCCGAGACCCGGCCGCGGACGCTCACTCTTTTCACGTGAGAATGGGCTGAAAATCGCGTCCAACCTCGCTGATGGAATGTGTCCATCGTTGTGTACGTCGAGCGTGAGCATTTCCGGCTCGGAGTGGACGGTCAGCGTAATCGGGGACGAGCGCTCTCCGTGTACCGCTGCATTGGTGAGCAGGTTGGCCAGGAGCTGTGCCAATCTGCTCGGGTCGCAGACCACGTCGTCGTCTATCTTTATGTGGACCTTGATGTCCTGGCGGCCTGTGGCGATTGCCACCTCTTCCACAACCCGTTTCAGGTCTTCTTCCAGCGTGCCTGTCAGCTGCAGCGCGATGGGAATGCCGCCGCCCAGACGTCCCCTGGCGAAATCAAGCACGTCGTTGATCAGTCCGTCCATTCTGGCAACGCCGGAAGTGATGTGCGCGAGCATCCGTTGCTGACGCTCAGTGCCCGCCTCACATGCCAGCGAATCTGCGGCGATGCTGATGGCCTGCAACGGACTGCGCAGGTCATGACCCAGCACGGCAATGAACTGGTCGCGCAGGTCGGCGACACGATGCGCATCGGAGAGCGCCGTTTCCGCTCGCTCAAGGCGATCTTCCTTGTCGAGGTAACTTCCTACCAGGTCGGCCAGCAACTCCATGGAGCGTTGGACGTGGGCTACGTCGAAATTGGCCGGTGTCGAATCAATCGCGCAGAGCGTGCCGAAGAAGCTGCCGTCTGGCCGATGGATGGGAACGGACGCGTAGCTCTCAAGCCCGTAGATCCGTGGCGTGTGATGCTGGGAGTAAACCGGGTGCTCGCTTGCATGCGCAAATACAACTGACGTCGCCGACTGCCTGATCTCGTCACAGATGGTGGTCTCAAGCACCAGTTGGCCACCGGGAACCAGCCCGAACCCCAGGGTGTCGAAGGTCGCGCACGCGGTCCAGGTTGTCTGGGTCACGCGGGCAATAGCCGTGAATCGTGAGCCCGTGATGTGAGCGACGGTCTCCAGGATTCGCGGCACGGCCTGGATTCGACCGATCTCGGCGATGTCGTCCAGCAGATTGGGGTCCGTCAGCTTCTGCATGGTCGGTCGTCCGGTGGGCACCGCATCATCCCATGGAACCGTTGTGTAGGTTGATGCGAGGGTGATTGCGGCCTTTTCAGGCTGGGTCGTGGCGGACACTCGGGCCCCCTGCGGGAGGTGAACGACCGATCTGTCCGAATGCAGACATTGCGCAGGTCAGGCCATCTCCTTGGTCTCGTGGTCGCGCCGATCGTCGATGACCGTTCAGAGCTTGATTTCCAGCGTTGCCCGATACAACAGCGCCGTCTTGCGGCGCCGCTCGATATCCGTCGAGCCGTTCTCGTCGAAGTAGGCGTTCCCCGAAATGATCGCCTGCTGCAGCAGTTGCCCACGCTCACGCGGAGCTTGCTCTTCCTGCTGACGCTCCATCGCACGTCAGGTTGAAGACAGAGGGCACCGAAACCTCCACTGCGGCCGTGACCCAGCTGCTGAAAGGTCTTGTAGGTGCTGGCTACGTGGACAAGCAGGAGGCAGCCGACGACCGGCGCAAGGTGCGGGTGAAGCTGACGGCTGCCGGTCGAGCGCGCCACCGGCAGCGCGAAGCGAACATCCAGCAGTGGATGCAGCATGCGCTGGCGCAGTACTCCGACGCCGAGCTGTCGGCGACCACGCAGATCCTGCGCCAGCTGGGCGCACTCCATGACGCGCTGTAGGCCACCAGAGGGCTTTACACTAGCGCATCCACATTTATAATCGACCGGATGGTTAAATATGGGGCCCGGTGATGGGCCGTCGCAAAAGTATTGATCCGCAGCAGCTCCTTGATGCTGCCGAGCGCGTGGTCGCCCAGATGGGCGCGGCGCGCCTGACGTTGGATGCGGTGGCCGCCGAAGCCGGGGTCAGCAAGGCCTCGGTGGTCTACGACTTCCAGTCCAAGGCCGGTCTCATCCAGGCCGTGGTCGAACGTGCGGTGGCCCGCGACAACGCCTTCAACCGCGAGGCGGCCAAGGGGTTCAACCAGGATGCGCTGCTGCGCGGTCGTATTGCCGCAGCGGCCCAGCCCTTTCCCGAGGCATTCCAGCCGGTGGCCTTGGCGCTGTGCGCGGCCATGGCCCAGGATCCACAGCTGCGCGCGCCCATCCAGCACAACCAGGCGCAGATCCTGGCCGAGATCCAGCAGCAGGCCACGCACCCACGCAGCGCGTTGCTGGCATACCTCGCGCTGGAGGGTATGAAGCTGCTGGAGTCGCTGGACTACGTGCAGTGGCCGGCCGCGCAGCGGCAGCAGCTGCTGCAGGACATTGGCGCGTTGATCGAGACGCCGCCGCGCTGAACCCGTTCTCTCCCCCGAGGTAACCCTGATGAGTTCTTCCACCCTCTTCCTGACCGGAGGAAGCGGCTACGTGGGCCGCAATTTGATTCGCCGCCTGTGTGCAGACGGTCACCACGTGCGTGCGCTGGTGCGCAGCCCCCAGGCGGCGGCGGTGGTACAGGCGCTGGGCGCCCAGCCGGTACACGGCGATCTGCTGGACCCCGACATCGCTGCGGCGATGGAGGGCTGCGCCGCGCTGATCCACGCGGCCGCCGACACCGACCACCGAAATGCTTCACCCAGCCAGTGGCAGACCAACGTGGAAGGCACCCGCAACGTGCTGACGGCCGCCCGTACTGCGGGTGTGTCGGTGGCGATCGTGCTGAGCAGCGAATCGGCACTGACCACCGGTGCGCCTTTGCATCAGGCGCGCGAGGACCATCAGTATCCGGCGCGCGCAGCAGGCATCTACGGCGCGAGCAAGGCTGAAGCAGAACGGGTGGCGATCGCGCTGTCCACACCGCATTTCGCAGTGAAGGTGCTGCGACCAAGATTTGTCTGGGGCCGCGACAACACGACCGCTATGCCCTACTTGCTGCAGGCCGTACGCAGCGGCCGCTTCGCCTGGATCGACGGCGGGCACTACCTCACCTCGTCCACCCACGTGGACAACCTGGCTGAAGCGGTCTGCTGCGCCTTGACGCGTGGTGCGGGCGGCCGTGTCTACCACATCTGCGATGGTGCGCCCGTGCCGTTCCGCCGTCTGATTGGCGCTCAGTTGCTGGCTTATGGCGTACAACCGCCTGAAAAACAGGTGCCGCGTGCGCTGCTGCGTGTTTTCATCGGACTGGATGACCTGTTCCGCAGACTGCGGCTGCCTCTGCGTGCGCCAATGACCCGCCAGGAGTTCGCATCTTCAGCGGTGGAGGTCACGCTGGATGACAGCCGTGCACGCAGCGAGCTTCGCTATCGGCCGGCGGTTACGCTGGAAGCCGGAATCGCGATGCTGCAGCGCCAAGTGGCCGAGCAAGGCTGATACTCATCGAGCGATCGGCGGGAGAGCCTCGCGCGGTGCGTGGCCGAACAGCCGACTGAACTCGCGGCTGAACTGAGAAGGGCTCTCGTAGCCCACGGCGAACGCGGTGGCGGAGATGCTGGTGCCGCCCCGCTGCAGCAGGCGACGTGCCTCGATCAGGCGCAGCTGCTTCTGGTACTGCAGCGGTGACAGGCCCGTTGCCGCACGGAAATGCCGATAGAACAGCGCGCTGCCCATGCCTGCACGGCTGGCCAGCGCGGCCGCATCAAGCGGTTGCCGGAAGCTGCGTTGCAGGGTGCGAATCGCGCCCGCCATCCGCCGTGCCAAGGGAGATGGCTGGGCCATCGCCAGCAGTGCTGGCCCTGCTTCACCCTGCAACAGACGAAACAGCAGCTCACGCTGCAGGGCAGGCCACAGCAGCCGCTGGGCGTCGGGCGTGTCGAGGGCCAGCTCCAGCAGACGCAGCAGACAGCTCAATACGGGTGAATCCAGCGCTACCACACTGAATGGCGCAGGATGAGGCGCTTGGCCTGTAGGTGGGTTGCCCAACTGGCTCAGCAACTGTCGCAACAAGACGGTGTCCAACTCCACCACCAGCCCCAGAAAATGCGTCTGGTGGTTGCCCCGGGCGGCCATCCCGCGAGCGGGAACGGGCTGACGGGTGAGTAGTGCATCGCCGGCGCGATATTCCAGCACCGCATCGCCCACCCATACCTGTTTGGCCCCCTGTAGCACCGCCGCCACCGCGGGACGGTACAGAGCCGGGGCCGGAGCGCGCGTTGATCCTGTACGCGCCAGCCAAGCGCCGGGCAGAAGTTCCAGCAGCGGCTCCGCGTCCAGGCTGCGTGCGCGCAGCACCGCCTGCGCCTGCAGCGCTAATGCACGCAGCGGGGCTTGGCGATCACAGGTAGCAGGGAAATCGGGCAAGGATCGTGTGCAATTGGGCAAGTGCGGACGGCACCGTGGGCGCAGCATGTCACGCTCCGTTTCACGAGACAAAGCCACCATGAACAGCGTACACACTCCGCGCACCATCGCCCTGGTTACCGGCGGCAGCCGCGGCATTGGCCGCAGCATTGCCCTCCAGTTGGCCAGGCAGGGTAGCGACGTGATGATTACCTACCAGCATCAGCAGGTTCAGGCCGCCGAAACCCTGCGCCAGATCGAAGCCTATGGCGTACGCGCCGCGATGCTGCCGCTGGATCTGGATGCGGTTGGATCACTGGAGACCTTCGTATCGGCTGTGCGGGCACAATTGCAGCGCTGGGGTGCATCGCACTTCCAACAGCTGGTGAACAATGCAGGGCTGCACGCACCATCGGCGTTCGGTGAGATCCGCGGCGATGACATCGACCTGCTGTACCGCGTGCATTTCAAAGCGCCACTGCTGCTGACCCAGTTGCTGGCGCCGCAGCTGGCCGATGGCGGCGCCATCATCAACATCTCCACCAGCCTGACCCGCCACGTGGCTGCGGGCAGCCTGGTGTACGCAGCAATGAAGAGCGCACTGGAAACCGCCACCCACTATCTCGCGCTCGAGCTGGGACCGAGGGGCATCGCGGTCAACGCCGTAGCCCCTGGCGCCACCGAGACCGACTTCTTCGGCGGTGCAGTGCGCGACGATGCCGCCGTGAACCACTATGTGGCACAGCACACGGCGATGGGACGTACGGGTCGCCCCGACGACATCGGCATGGCCGTGGCAAACCTGCTGGCGGGAGGCAGTCATTGGATTACCGGTCAGCGCATTGAGGCCTCAGGAGGAATGCTCCTGTAAGCGACTAGAGGGCCTCGCGATGTCCAGCTTCTGGCCGAAAGCGGAAGCTGGCGTGTGCATGCCATCCGAGTCAGATATTGGTCAGCCCGGCCGGGCGCTACAGGTTGTGGAAATGTCCGGATTACCTGGCAGGTCGCCTTCGGCAACTGTGCCGCAGAGCTGATGTGTAATCGCTGGTTGACAAGGTAGAACGATCGTTCTACCTTGGCGCCATGGATAAGACAACGACCGACACCCGACTGAAGATCCTGGACACGGCGGAGGCGCTGATTTACCAGAACGGAATACATGCGACCGGCATGGATCTGCTGGTGAAGACCTCTGGCGTTGCGCGCAAGAGCATTTACCGACACTTTGAAAACAAGGACCAGGTTGCCGCAGCCGCGCTGAGCGCGCGGGACGTGCGCTGGCTCAACTGGTTCAGGCAGGAATGCGACAAGGCCGGCAGCCCGGAAGCGCGCATCCTGGGCATGTTCACGGTGCTCAAAGGTTGGTTCAAGTCCGAGGGCTATCGCGGCTGTGCCTTCATCAACACGGCAGGCGAGGTCGGCGATTCCCACGACCCGATCCGCAGGATCGCCAAGCACCACAAGCAGAAACTGCTCGATTACACGCTGGAGCTCACCGGGCAACTGAACATCGCGCAGCCGGCCGTTCTGGCGCAGCAGCTGCTGCTTCTGATGGAAGGCGCCATCACCGTATCGCGCGTGATGGGTGACTACGACGCCGCAGACACCGCAAGGGTCGTTGCGCAGGTGTTGTTGAAGCAAGCCACGCGCTAACGCCGCAGTAGCCGAAATCCCGCCGCAGTACCCCGTTCATCCATTTCCACTGGAGGCCCCACCGTGTCCGCAGAAGCACCCCGTCCCCCCCTTCCCCCGTTCACTCTCGAATCGGCGATCCAGAAGGTTCGCTTGGCAGAAGATGGCTGGAATTCCCGCGATGCCGACAAAGTGGCGCTTGCCTATTCGCTCGACACCCAGTGGCGAAACCGCGCCGAGTTCACCAACGGCCGCGAGGAAGCCCGGCAGTTCCTTGCCCGAAAGTGGAAGAAAGAGCTTGAGTACCGCCTGATCAAGGAGTTGTGGGCATTCACCGGCAACCGCATCGCCGTGCGCTACGCCTATGAATGGCGCGACGACTCTGGAAACTGGTTCCGCTCCTATGGAAACGAGAACTGGGAATTCGGTGCGGATGGTCTGATGGAGCGCCGCTTCTCGTGCATCAACGACATGCCCATCAAGGACAGCGAACGCAAGTTCCATTGGCCACTGGGGCGCCGCCCGGATGATCACCCGGGGCTGTCCGATCTGGGCATGTAAGTTGCGGAGCCAACGTGAGGAAGGCCTGCGGGCGTGAATGCGCCCGCGGGCTTTCCATGTCAGCGCGGGGTGCTCCTTCGCTTCAGGGTACGGTTACGGCTGCACTTCAGCGCGGAACGCGATCTCGATCAACTGTTCGGGGAAAGCGAGCGCGGAAACCCCGATGAGGTTGCTGGCCACCTGGGGAACAGGCTGGCCATAGACGGCAGGCCTGACCTTGCTGCTGGCGGCGAACGCCGCAGGCACATCAATGACAAACAGGGTTTCCTCAACCACATCCGCCAACGATCCACCCAGCTCGGCCAACAACACCTGCGCGTTCTCGTAGGTGCGCTTCATCTGCGCTTCCATGGTGCCGAAGTTGGCAGGCTTTCCATCAGCGCCCAAAGCGGCCGGCGCCACCAGCTGTCCCTCTGGCGTGTGCGAGAGCTGGCCCGACACGAAGATCGAATTGTTCACGCGCACGGCCTGTACATACCCATAGGCCGATTCCCACGGCACGCCGAAGCTGGCCGTCTTGCGGTTGGAGGTACTCATTGCGTTGTCCTTCCAAGGATAAGGTCGCCAGTCTGCCGGCAGGCTCGGGTCCCCGCCTGCCCCGAACGGGTGAGGCAAGCGTGATCGTGAGCCTCGTGCGGCTGCTGCTGGCCGGAAGCGGACATACCTGCGGGATTACGAAGCACGATCCTGATCGGCTGCGCGCCCGCCGGCGACTGTGAGCGGGGAAAGCGGACCGGCCCGCGGTTACTGTGACAGGAAGCTTCGCTTGTGCAGATCGCCGACCGTCGCGCTAAACGTCGCCTTTCCTATCACCTGAAGACGTGCGCAGACGTTGCTGCAAATCGACTGAAGCAAGCCGTCAGCGGTTCACATCGACCACGATACGGCCCCGCACCTTGCCGGCCATCAGCCCGTGTGCGCTTTCGATTACGTCCCCAAGACCGATTTCATGGGTGATCGCATCGAGCTTCCGCACATCAACATCTGTTACGAGTCGAGCCCATGCCTGGATTCGCTCCGACGTAGGGCGTGTCACGCTGTTGATGCCGAGAAGACTGATCCCGCGCAGGATGAAGGGAGCTACCGTGGAGGGGAAATCCATGCCTTGGGCCAGCCCGCACGCAGCCACGGCGCCGTCAGCCTTGATCGCGGCACAAGCATTGGCCAGTGTATGGCTTCCCACTGAATCAATGGCAGCGCTCCACCTCTCCTGTTGAAGGGGCTTACCAGGCTCGGATAGGGTCCTTCGATCAATAATTTCGGCGGCGCCCAGGTCTTTTAGGTATTCGGCCTCCTCAAGGCGTCCGGTGGACGCGACCACCCTGTACGCACGTGCCGCAAGGAGCGCAATGGCGAAGCTGCCTACGCCTCCATTGGCGCCTGTGACCAGGACATCTCCGGCCTCCGGCGTGAGCCCATGCCGCTCCAGGGCCAGCAGACTCAGCATCGCTGTATAGCCAGCCGTACCAATAGCCATCGCATGCTGCGGTTTCATGCCTTGAGGTAAGGGGATCAGCCAATCGGCATTTACCCGGGCTGCCTGCGAGAGTCCGCCCCAATACCGCTCCCCAACTCCCCAGCCATTGAGAATGACCCAGTCACCAATCTTGTAGCGGGCGTCTGCAGACTCACTGACAGTGCCGACAAAGTCGATACCTGGCACCATGGGAAACGTTCTGACCACCGCGCCTCCCTGGCCAGTGATGGCCATCGCATCCTTATAGTTCAAGGTGCTGTAGGCAATACGAACTGTGACATTGCCTGGTGGCAGCGCTGACTCCGCCAGTTGCGCGACTGAAACCTCGAGCTTGTCTGCGACCTTGTTGATGTGCACTGCGTTGAACATATCTGCTCCTCACGTTGACGTACGATCACGCCTCGCGATTAAGACCGATCGACTAGAAATGGGCAAAAAAGCGACTACCGAGGCAACCCTGCAATGAAGCACTGCGAGAAGATCTGTAATGGCGCGACGCCGCCCTCCAGCCTGGCGCGCAGGACTGCGCCCTCCCAGCCTATCCAGAAGTAACTCGCAATCGCTTTACAGTCAGCAGCGGAGGACAGGTCACCCCGAGCCTGGGCGAGCCGTAGGCAGTTGGCCAGTCGAAGCTCCCATCCATTGAACACGCTCAGCAGGCAATCTCGGAAAGCGATGGGCAGGGTGCCGACTTCCTGCCCAAGATTGCCGACCAGACACCCGCGGCGGAACTGGAATCGCCGTAGTCCATTGCAGGCATCAGCCATGAACGCGACGATTCGATCCAAGGGATCCCGCGCTACGTCAAGGAGGTGACGATCAAGCTTGCGGCAGAAATAGGCGTCGTACGCCTGAAGCACAGCCAGGCCGTAGGCCTCTTTGCTGTCGAAGTAGTGGTAAAACGAGCCCTTTGGAACTCCCAGACTCTTCACCACAGCGTCAACGCCTGTCGCTGAGAAGCTGCGCTCAGTCAACAATTCCAGACCAACGCGGATCATTTCACCGCGGGTATCCTCGAACCCGCGACCGGGTTTGGGTGGGCGCCCGCGGCGTGGCGGTGTCGGGGTTGAAGAAATGGGCATGCGTTCACTTTAGACCGCTCGGTCATAAATCGCAAGGCTCACTCATACCTGGGCGGCGAGGGGAGCCTTCTTCAACGAATCTGCAAGGCAGTTCAGGCAGCGGACTGGTGCTGGATGTATCAGAGGGAGGAGGTTCCGTCTGCTTTTGCATCGAATTCCTGTCGACAGCTTCGGAAGTCTTCAGCGTGCTGCACAACCCAAGTCCACATAGGGATCATCAGCACCAGAAGGTCTTTGCCCAGAGGGGTGATGCTGTACTCCACGCGAGGGGGCACCTCCCCGAAGTCCTGCCGGCATATCAAGCCATCCCTTTCCAGCTGACGCAGCGTGCGCGTCAGCATGCGTTGAGTGATTCCCGTCATTCGTCTGGCCACGTCCGCGTGACGCAATGTTCCATACACGCCGAGCGTATGTATGATTCCCAAGGACCAGCGGCTACCTGCATGCATAAGCACCTCACGTCGAAGGCCGTCATCATCAGTGCTCATTCCCTCACATATAGATTGGGAATGCCGCAGCAGATCTTCTGAACTCATGAATGGTGCGTCCGGTATCATCGGTGTGCCTTCTTACGTGGCGAGGGTGGAAGGGGCAGAATCGCTTTCATCTTAAGCACACATGGTGGTTCCAATGTCTACATCGATTGATTCTCGCTCGATCTTAGTACTGGGCGCCGGCGAACTCGGGATGCCGGTCATCCGCAACCTTGCCCGCATGGCTAACAACCATGGCGCAACAATCAGTGTGATGCTTCGGAATGCGTCGATCGAATCTACGCTGCCAGAAAAGCGCGCCGTCATCGATGAGATCCGTTCGCTTGGTGTGGCCCTTGTCCCAGGTGATCTCGTCAAGGCAACCGTCAACGAGCTGGCGGAGCTGTTCTCTCGTTATGACACTGTAATTGGTTGCGCTGGCTATGCAGCAGGGCTGGATACCCCGATGAAGGTGGCCCGCGCGGCGGTGAAGTCGGGCATTCCGCGATATTTCCCCTGGCAGTTCGGCGCTGACTTCGACGCCATCGGCCGCGGGGGGCCGCAAGATCTGTTCGATGCGCAGTTGGACGTGCGCGACTATCTCCGCGCGCAGGCGGCGATGGACTGGGTTGTCATTTCCACCGGAATGTTCACCAGCTATCTCTTCGAACCTGAATTCGGTGTCATCGACCTTGCCAACAGAAGTGTCCACGCGCTCGGATCAGGTGCCAACTCAGTTACGCTGACGTCTCCTGACGACATTGGTACCATGACTGCACAGATCATGTTCCACTCGCCGCCAATTCGGAACGAGATCGTCTATCTGGCAGGCGACACGATTCGCTACGAAGAACTGCCGGAAATTCTTGAAGAGCATTTCGGAGAGGCCTTCAGCTACAGTGTCTGGAGCACTCCGCAATTGATGCAGGAACTGGCCGACGACCCGTCAAACATGATCAAGAAGTATCGAGCTGTTTTTGCGCAGGGCAAGGGGGTTTCCTGGGACAAGGATCTGACCTTCAACGTGAAGGCGGGGGCGAAGCTTGAGGGAATCAGAGACTGGATGAAAACCAACCTTAAGGTCTCCTGAGTCCGTAGGCGCAAGCTACGAAGGTACAGCATGCTGTGCCTTCAATTTATTGGACGCGTGCTAAACGTACGACCGGCGAACTAGATAGGTTTGTTGCGGGCGTGGCAAATGTCCGCTTTTGGCCGAAAGCGGAAAAAGGCCGAGGACGCCGCTTGGCTGCGGCTCTCCTTTCGGCTAGTGATCCTAGGCGGAAAAATTCATCGGTGATCCTCCGTGGCTTATGAAGCGCACGCCGATCAGATCGCCGGATCCGACCATTCATCTGCTTGCGAGGCTGACCCGCTCACCCTAAGATCGCGTCGTATCATTATCAGGGCCCTCCATGCGGTGCTATGTGAACAAATGGGGTAGCCGGACCCAGCGAGGGGAGCAAACGGCTATTAGGCAGATGGATGGCAGAAGGAAGAGTTTGTGAGCCTGCGTGAGAAACAATTTAGCTTCGCACAGGTCATAAGCTGGATCAGCGCCGCCTGTGCCGCCGTAGCCATTGGTACTTGGACGCTTGCCACCCATTTGCAGTCCAACGAGCTCGCTTCCTATAAGGCGGCGGAAGCATGGAAGCCCTTGGAAACCATCACCGCGCTTCGCGAGGCGAGCAAGTCCGTGAACCTTGCAGCCAACGAGCGCAGTGAACTCGTCGCACTTCGGGCGGATGGCGTGAGGCTGCGAGCGCTGGCAGACCAAGTGCCAAAGCTCTCGTCTGAGCGTGATCGCCTGTCTCAGGAACTGGCGACGATTTCACAGGAATCGCTAAATGTCACCGTTGCAAAAGGCAGCTCCGAGTATCTGATTCCAAACGTACTGCTACTAGGCGTTGTCCGCGCTTACACACACTCCAACGAGTGTGAGTTCATTCTGGGTAATCGCAACACATCGATGAGCGTTGGGCATGAAGTCGAGGCGAACGTGGCTGATTCTAATTTCTTGCTGCGGCTCACGGCGGTAACAGATACGGCTTGCAGGTTCTCCTTTGTGAAGTCCCCTGTAGTTGCTAAGTAAGGCATCATTCAAGCCGACGCTGCCTCGCGGCTCGGCTTAGCTCAGGCCTTGAACGTCTGCCTCTGGCCGGAAGCAGACACAGCCTTCGGTTGCGCCATCCATGCGCCGTTTGTTCAATCCAGCGCGTGCTCGGCCAGACATGATCTATCGGTCCCAATGCAATCCCGCACCGATGACAGATTCCGATACCTGCCGTTCGCCAGTCCAAAGTACCTTCCGACGTTGTGTCATCGGCGGAGAACGAAAGGACAGATCGGCACCGCCGCAGGTTACGGAGGGGGCGATAGCCTTCCCGACCCTGTCTTCCCTGGCCGCAGTATTGAGCGATGAGAACCGCCGGCTGCTGCGACTGCTGCGCGAACTTCAACCCAGGTCGCTCACCGAACTGTCCGAGCACTGCGGGCGCAAGGTTCCAAGCCTTTCTCGTACCCTTCGGATGATGGAAGGCTATGGGCTGGTTGAACTGAAGCGGGTCGGGGCGTCTGTGGTGCCATCTGCCATGGCCACGCGCTTTCTCATAGAGCTCGACTAGCACCACGTTGTATCGCCGCATCGCGGAGTTCTGTCGTTATTGCCTCGTTGACGTGTCAGCCCACTACGCTGGCAATCACGACCCATGTCGCATATTCCTCTATCGCTTAGGGCCCTTGCGCCATCGGCGTCTGGGGCGGCTTAACAGCGTGGGAGAATGCCGAAAGCGTCTTGCATCAAGCGTTGAATGCAACTTGTCTGATTGGCGTTGCGCAGCCACAGAGGTACAGATGACGGGCCATCGAGAAAGGATGGCCGGGCCTCGAAGACCCGTGCGCTTGTTTGATTACGCTTGCCAGCCGGCGTCACCCCGCGTGACGCCGGCTGGCAATCCGTCTGCCGGCTATGGCGGGCGGAGCGTGGAGGCCCTGTGCCTGCCGGCTTCAACAAGCGCCCGGTTTTCGAGCCACGTCTCCGCCCGCCACCTTTGTGTGGCGGCTATCGTCTGTCCTGCACGGAGCCCAGCCATGACTGCACCGGAATTTCCTCGCCCTCACCCCTATCGCGCAGCTGGCGATGCGTCATCAGAACAAGCATCTGCGATCGATCCCAGAGCTTTCATCGCCACGCTGACGCGGATTGGAAAAGGCGCAGCCGCCGACGGCCAGCCGTGGCCGGAGCGTCATCAGATGCCCGGCCGCCGCATGGCGCTGGCCGATGCGGACTGCGCACTGGCGGGCCTGCGCATAGCGCTGGAAATGCTGCTGGCGGCCGAGCGCGTCCGCCAGAACGGACCGGACGACGAATACGTGGGCGATCGGGTGATGGAAGGTTTGATGATGGCGTGCCTGGCGCTGACCGCGCAGGTCAGCGCGCGGATGCGGCCAGAGGCGTAACGCCGGAGAATCTTCCGGCGTTACCGCCCATCACTCGCAGGAATCGCCTTCTTCCTTCAGCATCGCCTCGTCCACCGGCCGCTCGCGCTCGATCAGCGCGCGCTGCTCTGCGTTCGGCTCACCCAGCCACCACACGTTGCAGCGGGCGGTAAGGCGGCCGACCATCTTCGAGTGCGTCGGCGAATACAGCATCGCCAGCGCGGTGGTCGAGCACTGGTGCGCCTGACAGGCGGTGTAGAGCCACCACGGCTCGCCCTGCAGCACCATCAGTTCGCCAGGCCCGCTGGGACCGCTCAGCAGGCGTTCGCGCAGCGAAGGGACGTTCTTGTCGGGCGATTCGGCCGCTGCAGTGTTCTTCATCAGGGCGTCGAACGCGGCCAGCACCTTCGGGTCCTTGCGGCCGCAGTCGTCCACGGTGTTGCCGCCGACCAGGGTGAAGAAATAAGTCGCCAGCGGATTGTCCGCGCAGGTGAGTTCGGCGCCGGGGGGCTCACCTTCCGGCTCGCCTTCGTTGTCCCACACCGACGGGTCCACGCCGTCTTCGACGGAAGGCGCGTTCTCGACCACCGTGGCCGTGGCGGCTGGGGCTTCCGTCGGCGCAGCAGTAGCGGCGGGTGCAGCTGCGGTGCCTGCTTCCGGTGCCGGTGCCTGCGTGCACGCGGCCAGCAACGCGACCAGCCCTGCCATTCCCATCATTCGAGACGTCATTCCCTGTCCTGTGTCCATTCGCCCAGCCGGCGACCGCGTGATTCTACCCGCCAGCCAAGGTGGATACTCTGGCAATCACGCCTTCCATCACCGCCAGGATGCAGACGTATGTGCCATTCAAGACTTGCCGTGATTCTCATCAGTGGCCTGTTGCTGGCCGGGCCCGTTGTTGCGCAGGAGCCCACCGCATCCTCGCCCGCCGCACGTCTTGCCGATGCAGCCCTGCCCGCCGCGCTGGATCGCGTGCTGCGCGATTACGAACAGGCGTGGCGCACCGGTGATGCGAAGGCGTTGGCGAGGTTGTTTACCGAGGATGGTTTCATCCTGCAGAACAACCAGCCGCCCGTGCGTGGGCGCGCGGCGATCGAGGCGGCGTATGCCGGCCAGGGAAGCAGCCCGTTGCGGCTGCGTGCGCTGGCCTATGCCGCAGAGGAATCCACCGGTTACATCATTGGTGCATACACCTACGGCAACAACGCAGGCGATACCGGTAAGTTCACGCTGACGTTGAAGCGGGTGGCGGGTGGGCCATGGATGATTTTTTCGGACATGGACAACACCAACACGCCGCCGCGGTCGCGGTGATGGGCGCTACGGGTTCCACAGTAGATCCACGCCATGCGTGGATGGGTTTCGCGCGCGCACAGAAAAAACCCCGGCGCTGGGCCGGGGTTTTTCGATTCACTTGAACAGCGTATCCGGATATTCCGGCTTCTGTTCGCGTGCCAACAGCGCACGCAATCCTTCTTCCGGGGTCTGCTCGCCATGCAGCACGGCGCGCACGCGGTCGGAGATGGGCAGGTCGATGCCATGACGGCGCGCCTGTCGCATCACTTCGTCGGCGGTCTGCACCGACTCGACCACCTGACCGATTTCGCGGATGGCGTCCTGCAGCGTCTGCCCGCGGCCCAGGGCCAAGCCCAGGCGGCGGTTGCGCGACAGGTCACCGGTGCAGGTCAGCACCAGGTCGCCCAGCCCCGCCAGGCCCATCAGCGTTTCCGGCTTGGCGCCGATCGCTGCCGCCAGGCGCAGCATCTCGTTGAGGCCACGGGTGATCAGGCCGGCACGGGCGTTCAGGCCCAGCTGCATGCCATCGGCCACGCCGGTGGCCACGGCCAGCACGTTCTTCATCGCACCGCCCAGCTCGGCACCGACCATGTCGTCGCCGGTGTAGGCGCGGAACGCCGGACCGTGCATCGCCTCGGCCACCGTCTGCGCGAACTCCGGCACGTCGCCGTGCACGGTGATCGCGGTCGGCAGGCCCAGGGTGACTTCCTTGGCGAACGACGGCCCGGTGACAACGGCCAGCGGCACGTCCTCGCCCAGCACTTCGCGCGCCACTTCATGCAGGAAGCGGCCAGAGCCGGGCTCGAAGCCCTTGGTGGCCCAGGCCACACCGGCACCGGCCGGACGCAGCGGTGCCAGCGCGCGCACGGTTTCACCGAATGCATGCGACGGGGTCACCACCAGGATCCAGGCGGCACCTTCCACCGCCGACGCGAGGTCGGTGGTGGCGCGCAGCGATTCCGGCAACGGAATGCCCGGCAGGTAACGCGGATTCTCGTGGCGCTGGTCGATGGCCTCGACCACGGCGGCATCGCGCCCCCACAGCACGGTCTGGCGACCGTGGCGGGCGAGCAGCGTCGCCAGCGCGGTTCCCCAGGAACCGGCGCCGAGTACGGCAACCTTGTCAGCGGTAGTGCTCATCCGTGACGTCGCGGCCGGGATCAGGCGTTGCCGGCCGGCTCGGAGTCAGCCAGCGACGGTGCGTCGCCCTGCTCCTGGCGCTGGCGCAGGGTTTCTGCGTACAGGCCTTCGAAGTTGATCGGCTGCAGGAAGAACGGCGGGAAGCCGCCGGCCTGGATCAGGTCGCTGACCAGCTGGCGCACGTACGGGAACAGGATGTTCGGGCACTGGGTGCCGAGCAGCACGTCGATCGACTGCGGGTCCAGGCCGACCAGGCCGAACACGCCAGCCTGCTTCACTTCGGCCACGTACGCGGTGCGCTCGCCGGCCTGGCAGGTCAGGGTCACGGCCAGCACGACTTCAAAGGCATTCTCGCCCAGACGCTGGACCTGCTGGTTCAGGTTGAGCTGCAGTTCCGGCTGCACCTGGTCGTTGAAGATCGACGGGGCATTCGGCGACTCGAAGGAAACGTCCTTGACGTAGATCTTCTCGACGGTGAACGCGGGGCCGGTGGCGGCATCGACCGGCGCGACAGCGCCGTTGGTGGTCTCTTCGGACATTTCCAGTAACTCCAGTGAATGCAATGAAAACGATGGTCGAATTACTGCGATGGGGGCGGCGGAGGGCGCAAACAAGGCCACATCCGCCACCGCCTGCTATCAGTTGCGGCCCTTGACCAGCGGCAGTTCTGCCTGCTGCCACGCGGGGATGCCGCCGTCGAGCACGAAGACCTTCTCGAAGCCGGCCTTCTTCAGCGCCTTGGCGGCGGTCTCGGACGCGTTGCCGCTGCGGCACACCAGCACCACCGGGGCCTGCTTGGCGTTGGCCACCAGCTTGTGCTCGGGGCCGAACGCGCTGGCCTGGGCACTGCGGCTGCCGGCGATGTGGCCCTTTTCGAAATCGGCGCTGGGCGACAGATCAACCACCACCGTGCCGCCCGCGTTGATCAGCTGGGTCAGTTCGGCGGGCTTGATGCCCTTGAAGCCCCGGAACAGGCGGCGGATTTCGGTGACGATGAGGGCCACGGTCAGGCCGACCAGGGCCGCGGACAGCATCGGGTTTCGGCCTGCGAAGGCCAGCAACTCTTCGTAATTCACTCAGGTCACGGGTCGATTAAGCGGGCGCCGATTGTCGCACAAGCCGGACGCGACCCGTCACTGCCCCTGCCAGAGGTCCGGCAGGCCCGCGCTTTGCCACCAGCGCTTGGCTTCCGGATCCCAGCGCCAGCGCTCGGTCACCACCACGGTGCGCTCGGCCTGGGTGTTCTGGTTGATCACCCCGATTTCGACCCGGCGCTCGACCAGGCCGCCTTCGAGCGATGCGCTGCTGCGCTCGCGGTAGGACGACACGCGCAGCTGCGCATAGCGGTTGAGCTCGAACTCGGTCGGCGGCTTGGTCTTGCGCAGCTGCGGGTCCAGATAGCCGATGGCGTCGTCCATGCTGCCCCAGCGGATGGTGGCGCCGTAGGCGATCTGGGTCTCTTCCAGCAGCTTGCGCTGCTTGCGGCTGAGGTCGTCGGCGGCAGCGCCGGCGGCGGCGCTGAGCAGCAGCAGGGAACACAGGAGGATCTGGATGAGGCGGCGCATCGGTGGGTTCCGCAGGGCGTCAGCCTGCCATCCTACCCTTTGGCGAAGGCAACGAAGCGACCGCTGAATTCGGCCGCGGCCTTGCCGTCGGCACCGGGCTGGGTGGCGACAATGCTGATGCGGGCCTTGCCGCGCTGGCGGAAGGTGGCCAGGAAGGTCTCCCAGGCACCGCTTCCGGCCGCTTCGGCATGGGCATGCAGGTCTTCATAGACCGGTGCCAGGTAGCGCAGGTTGCTGTCGGCCACGTAGACCTCGGCGTCGTGGCCAGCCAGACGCAGGCGCAGGCTGACCAGCGCCCAGCCGGACAGGGTCAGCACCGAGGCCAGGCTGCCGCCGAACGCATTGCCCTTGTCATTGACGTTGGCCACCAGCGGCGCGGTGATGCGCAGCACGCCGTCGGCATAGCCATCCAGGCGGATCTGCATCGCGCGGACCGCCGGCATGCAGTCCAGCACGTCCTGCAGGGCAGCCAGCGAAGAGGTCAGGGCATCAACAGCCATCAGCAGCAACCACGACAACGAAGGGCCCGCATAATGACGGTAATGGCCAACCATACGATACCCACTGGCTGGACCCTGATCTCGCTGCGCCCGCAGGGCCAGCAGGCGGCGCTGCGCCACGCCGCAGCAGGGCTGGGAGGCCGTACCGTCGCGCTTTCGCCCTGGCGCCTGCAGCGTCTGCAGGGCAGCGCCGCGCGCCAGCAACTGCAACGGGCGCTGACCAGCGATCGGGTGGTGTTCACCAGCCCGGCGGCCGTGGCCGCAGCGGCCAGCCTGCTACCGCTGGCGGCGGCGCAGCGCAGCCCGTGGCTGACGGTGGGCGAAGGCACGGCGCGTGCCCTGCTGGCCCATGGTGTCGCTGACGTCCATGCGCCCCAGCGGATGGACAGTGAGGGCCTGCTGGCGATGCCGGTGCTGGGCGATGTGCGGGGCATGCAGATCGGGCTGGTGACCGCACCGGGAGGCCGGGGCCTGATTGCCGCTGAGTTGCAGGCCGCAGGCGCGCAGATCACCCGCGCCGATGTCTACCGACGGCTGCCGCTGCGCTTGTCGCGGCGCATTCTGGCGCGTTTGGCCCGTTCTCCAACGCCTTGGCTGCTGGCCATCAGCAGTGGCGAGGCATTGCAGCGTTTCTGGCAGCAGCTGCCTGCGCACTGGCAGCAGCGGCTGCGGGCGAACGCGATCGCGCTGGTGGCCAGCGACCGGCTGGGCGCGCAGGCGCAGGCCCTGGGGCTGACCCGGGTGGTGCGCAGCGAGGGCCCTACCAGCGCTCAGTTGATGGCCGCTGCACACACTGCGCTCACCGGCCCGGCAGCGACCTGAACAGGCGCACGGCAGCGGCTTGCCGGTGTCGTCGGCAACAGTGATGCTGTGCACAACGCTGCCTGCCGGATCTGTTCCGGCATTGCCGCCGACAAGGAAGCCCGATGAACGACACTCTGCCGCCCGCTCCATCGCCCCATCGCCCCCTGCGCTGGCTGTTGCCGCTCGCCGTGCTGGCGGTGCTGGGCGCGGGCGGCTATGCCGGCTACCACTATTGGCAGAAGCAGCAGCGCGACCAGCTGGCGCAGGCGCAGACCACCGCCGTGCAGCTGAAGGGCCTGGAGGCTACGGTCGAGGCCCTGCGCCGCGACCAGCGCGCTGCCAGCCAGCGCCTGCAGGATGCGGCCACCACCAACCGGGTGCTGCGCGACGAAGTGCTGGGCCTGTCGCAACGCAGTGCCCTGCTGGAAGAAAACCTGGCCAAGCTGGCCGACAGCGCCAACCAGGGCCGCCAGGCCGTGCAGCGCGATGAGGCCGAACTGCTGCTGACCCAGGCCGCACAGCGGCTGGCCTTCGCCGATGACGTTGAGGGCTCACGCCGGCTGTATGCGCTGGCCGCCACTGCATTGGCCGATCTGCCCGACAGCGACGGCCTGAACCTGCGCCAGGCACTGGTGCAGGAACGCAACGCGCTGGATGCGTTGGGCGCTGGCCCGCGCGTGCTGTCACTGCAACGCCTGGACGCGCTGGGCAAGGCCCTGCAGGGCCTGCCTTCGCAGATCGCGCAGACGCCGGCCAACAACGCCGCAAAACCGTGGTGGCAGGCCGCGCTGGCGCCCTTCGTGGATATCACCCCGAGCCGCCTGAACGGCCCGCTGACGTCGGCCGAGCGCGCCACCATCGATACGGCGCTGCAGCTGGAACTGACCCTGGCCCGCGCAGCGATCGAGCGCGGCGACGGCAAAGGCCGCGATGCCGCGCTGAACAGAATCGATCTCTGGGCGCAGCGGCGCTGGCCGGATTCACCGGACCTGCGCGCGCAACGTGCTGAACTCCATGCCCTGCGCTCGCTGCCATTGCAGGCCGATGACACCGTGCTTGGCAGCACCCTGCAACAACTGCGTACCCAGACCGACCGGAGGTAAGCCCGTATGAAACCCCTGCAATCACTGGTCGTGCTGTTGCTGGCAGTGGCCATTGGCGTCGTTGCCGCGCAATGGCTCGGCACCGATGACCTGAACCGCTACGGCGAAGTGACCCTGCGCTATGGCGGCTACGACTACCACAGCAACCTGCCGAAGGTAGCGCTGCTGTCGGTGATCGGCGTGCTGGTGCTGTGGCTGCTGTGGAGCCTGATCGCCGCACCGTTCCGTGCCTGGGGCCGCTACCGCCGCAAGCAGGGCCGGGTGCGTCTGATCGATGGTCTGCTGGCCTATGAGCATGGCCAGTGGCAGCGCGCCGAGAAGCTGCTGGATGGCGCCGCCAAGGATCCGGAAGTGAGCGGGGTTGCCCTGGCCAATGCCGTGCGCAGCGCGCAGGTGCGGGCCGATGCCCCCGCTGCCGAGGCGCTGCTGCAGCGCCTGGGCGAAAGCGATGCGACCTTGCAGGCACTACTGCGTGCCGAGCAGCTGTTGGCCAACGATCTGCCGGTGGATGCGATCAACGCATTGGATGTGGCGGCGATCCAGCCGCTGCCGCCGCGTGGCCTGTGGCTGCGTACCGAAGCGCTGGCACGTGCTGGCCGCGCGCACGAGGCTTACGGCCAGCTGGGCGCGCTGCGCCAGACCAAGGTGCTGCCGGCCGAGGCCAGCAGCGAGCTGGAAGCACGCCTGGCCGCCCAGGCACTGCTGGAAGCGGGCGACGTCAACGCCCTGGCTGCGCAGTGGGAAGCCACGCCGAAGGCGCTGCGACCGACCCCGGACGTGGTTGCTGCCTACGCCACCCGTGCAGTTGCGCTGGACTGGGACGAACCGGCACTGCTGGCGCTTGAGCAGGCGCTGGACCACCGCTGGGATGACGAACTGGTGGCCGTGTATGGCCGTCTGCCGGCCGAACGTCTGGCCACGCGCCAGGCCAACCTGCAGCGCTGGCGCAACGTGCACGACGACTCGGCCGCCCTGCGCCTGGCCCAGGGCCGCATCGCGCTGGCGCAGCAACAGTGGGACGCGGCCGATGCGTTCCTGCACGAAGCCATCGCCGCAGGTGCCGGCGCCCCTGCGTGGGAAGCGCTGGGCGAAGCCTTTGCGCAACGTGGCGAACACGTGCTGGCCGCGCAGTGCCTGGCCAACGCGCTGCGCCTGCAGCGTGGCGAAGACAGCGTGGCGCTGGTGCGTGCACCGGCAGCGGTGGTTGACCCGCCGCTGCATGCGACCGTCGAGGAGCAGTCGATTGCACCGCTGCCGCCGGTGTACGACGCCAATGAGGAGCGCGACGCGTTCGGCAACCCGCGGATGCCCTAACCCGCTTCGGTAGTCGCCAACCTTGGTTGGCGTGTGAGCCCGCCGGGATAACAAAAACGCCGCCCATCGGGCGGCGTTTTCAATTCCAACGCTGCCGGCCAGCGGCCGGCACTACCGTGGCGTTCAACGTTCGACGATCGCCACCACGCCCATGCCGCCGGCGGTGCAGATCGACACCAGCGCACGGCCACCGCCGCGCTCGGCCAGCTGCTTGGCGGCCGTGGCGATCACGCGTGCACCGGTGGCGGCGAACGGGTGACCCGTGGCCAGCGACGAACCCAGCAGGTTGATCTTGTCCGGGTCGATGCGGCCCATCGGCGCATCCAGGCCGAGGCGGTTGCGGCAGTAATCCTCGCTCTCCCACGCACGCAGGGTGCACAGCACCTGTGCGGCGAAGGCTTCGTGGATCTCGTAGATGTCGAAGTCCTGCAGGGTCAGCCCGTTGCGCTTGAGCATCTCCGGCACGGCCACGGTCGGCGCCATCAACAGGCCTTCGCCGTGCACGAAATCGACGGCCGACACGTGTGCGTCGCGCAGGTAGGCCTGCGGCTCGTGGCCATGTGCGCGTGCCCACTCTTCGCTGGCCAGCAGCACGGCGGCGGCGCCATCGGTCAGCGGGGTGGAATTGGCTGCGGTCAGGGTGCCACGGCCGGATACCTTGTCGAAGGCCGGCTTCAGCGTGGCCAGCTTCTCCAGCGAGGTGTCGGCACGCAGGATGTTGTCGCGCTCGACGCCGCGGAACGGTGCGATCAGGTCATTGAAGAAGCCGCGCTCATAGGCTGCAGCCAGCTTCTTGTGCGAGGACACCGCCCACTCGTCCTGCGAGTCGCGCGAGATGTTCCACTCCTTGGCCATGTCCTCGCAGTGGTCGCCCATGCTCTTGCCGGTACGCGGCTCGGCCACGCCGGGAAACTCCGGCTTGAGCTCGGCGAACTTGAAGCCGGAGGTGAGCGCACGGATCTTGTCGCCGGTGCTCTTGGCACGGTTTGCGGCCAGCAGGCGCGCGCGCAGCTTCTTGCCGTACACGATCGGCACGTCGGAGGTGGTGTCCGAACCACCGCCGATGCCGGACTCGATCTGGCCCAGGGCGATCTTGTTGGCAACGGTGATGATGCTGTCCAGCGAGGTGCCGCAGGCGCGCTGCAGGGTGATGCCGGGGGTCAACGGCGACAGGCCCGAGGACAGCGTGGCTTCGCGGCCCAGGTTCCAGTCGCTGGAGTGCTTGATGACCGCCCCCATCGCCACTTCGCCCAGCTGCTGGCCGTGCAGGCCGAAGCGCTCGACCAGCGCTCCCAGCGTACGCACCGACATGCCGAGGTTGCCGACATCCGAATACGCGGTGTTCTGCCGGCAGAACGGAATGCGGACGCCACCGAGGATGGCGACGGGACGAGCGTTGGGCATGGAGATACCTGGCATGGATGAGGGTGTCTGCAACATGGCCTGCACGACAGAGCAGGCATAATGGGGCCAAGTGTAGCTGCCGCCCTGTGATGGGCCAACCGTGGAACCATGAGCAAACCCGACCCTGCGATGAATGCCCTTGGCGTGCTGGCCCTGGAACTGGCCGGCGGCGAAATCCCCCGCCAGGCGGTGCTCAGCGCTGAACAGGCCGGTGAACTGGCCGAACGCGTCGGCCGCGACCTGTCCAAGCTGGTGCCACAGGTGGCCGAGCTGGACCTGGTGTTCGCCGCCGCCCATTTCGATCCGGCCGAAGTGCTTCGCCCCGGCTGGCCGATCCATCGCCGCCTGGAAGAACTGCAGATGCGCGCGCCCGGTAGCAACCAGGGCCCGCGCGTGCTGGCCTTCGGCGCCGATGCCAGCGGTGATGTGCCGCTGCCTTTCCAGGCCGACGCAAGCCTGGTTGGCGGTGGCCTGCGGGTGGTGCCGTTCCTGCTGACCGGTACCGACGTGGCCACCACGACAGCCGTGGCCGATGCGCTGGAAGAGGTGCTGCTGGCCAATGGCATGGCCCATGCCGATACCGCGCTGATGGCGCAGAACACGTTCGGTGCGCGCGTGGAGCACGCACGCTATTTCACCGTGAACGACCTGGCCGCGATGATGTCGATGCAGTACGACAACCAGGGACTGGCCGCGCTGTGGCCGCTGATTGAAACCGCGATCATGGCCCCGGGCCAGGACGAGTGGCTGAGTGACGCGCCCGAGCCGTTGCTGCGCTACACGCAGGGCGAAGCGCGCATGGCGCTGTTCGACCCGGCCGGCTGGTGCGCGCATTACAACCACGGCAAGGGCGACTGCGAGCGCCTGCAGGGCATCTACGAGCAGTTCCTGATGCGCCAGCGGCAGATGGCCGCAGTTCTGGAAGCGCACGGTGTGCCGGTGCTGTTCGTGCATTGCGAAGCCGGCCAGGACGCGCGCGAGCTGCTGGCGCGCTGACGTACAGGTAATGCCGCCGGGCATGGCCCGGCGCTACCCACGGAATACGGTAGCGCCGGGCCATGCCCGGCGGATCAACTGAAAAACGCCGGCTTGCGCCGGCGTTTTCGTTTTCTTACGGTGCCTTCTTGATCACCGCGCACGCCAGTCGCGCACCGGCGTTGCCGGTCGGCTGGGTCTTGTAGTCGTCCGCGTCGGCGTGGACGATCAGGCCGCGGCCGATGATGTCGAAATCATCACCCTTGCCGATGTTGACGTTGCTCGACACCGGGCCATCGATGGTGGCCACACCCTTGTCGTCGGCCTTGATGTTGGGCATGTCGCCACCGTGATGCGGATCAGTGGCCACGTTGCCGTGGTCCTGCTTGCCCGGATTGAAGTGGCCGCCGGCGCTCATGCCGTCCGGCGCGCTGCAGTCACCCTTCTCGTGGATATGGAAGCCGTGCTCGCTGCCCGGCTTCAGGCCACTGATCTGGCCGGATGCGTGCACCTTGCCGTCGACCAGCTTGAAGGTGATCGAGCCTTTGGTTTCATTGCCCTGGGTCGGTGCCAGTTCGGCAGTGGCCGAGGCATCGGCTGCCGGGGCCGCTGCGGTAGCCGGTGCAGTGGCCGGGTCAGCCGGTGCAGTGGCCGGGTCAGCCGGCGCTGCCGAACCTTCGGCCGGGGTGGTGGCCGGGGCTTCGGCTGCCGGTGCTGCCGGCTGCTGGTTGCAGGCGGCAAGGCCCAGTGCAGCGATGGCCGCGAACAGCGAGGTGTGGATCAGACGCATGGAAACTCTCCTTGGGAAATGCCGGTGGTGTGATCAGCGGGTTACCCGGATCACGCCGCAGGCGATGCGGACGCCGGCATTGCCGGCGGGCTGGCTGCGATAGTCGTCGGCCCTGGCATGCACGACCAGTGCACGCCCGGCGATATCCGTGGCGGCGCCTCCGCCCAGGGTGACGCCCTTCAAGTGCACATCAATGTTGGCGCGGCCCTGCGCGTCGGCCTGCAGGTTGTCGATGTCACCGAGGTGGTGCTTGCCGCTGCCTGCACGACCGTGGGCGACACCGGCGGGATTGAAATGGTTGCCGGCGCTGCTGGCGTCCACCGCGCTGCAGTCACCGCGCTCATGGATGTGGAAACCGGCCTGCTGCATCGGCTGCAGGCCGCCGACCAGGCCGGTCAAGTGCACGCCACCGCTTTCGGTCTTCAGCACCAAGCGGCCGCTGACGATGCTGGCCGAGGCTGGCGCCAGGTTGGCTTCGGCGAGCTGGGCCACGGGCGTGGTGACCACCGGAGGCAGCGTGGGTTGCGGCTTCTTCGGTGCGCTGCCACAGGCAGACAGGAGCACGGCAGCGGACAGCGGCAGAAGGGCGAAGGACAAACGCATCGAGGACTCCTTGCGGGTAACACTACGGACGGCATCGTCCATGGAGGATCAACAGTTCGGCAAGCGGGTGCGAGGATCGCGTGCAGGCACCGTTCAATGGCCGCCGCGGCGGCGACCGGCGCCCAGCTTGCGGGTAAGCGTATTGCGGCCGAGGCCCAGGCGCGCGGCGGCTTCGGCGCGACGACCGTGGGTGATCTGCAGCGCGGCCTCCAACAGGGCGTGGTCGACCCGTTCGCGCACCTGCGCGTGCAGGCCCTCGGTGCCTTCGGCCAGCTGCCGGCGCGCCCATTCGGACAGCAGCGCTTCCCATTGGCCCGGGTCACCGGCAGCCGTGCTGCTGCGCCGGCTGCGGGCGCGGTTGAGCGCGGTATCGACATCGGCCACGCCAATGGTATCGGCGGCGGCCAGTGCGGCCATGCGCCAGCACACGTTTTCCAGTTCGCGGACGTTGCCCGGCCAGTCGTGCTCGCGCAGCGCCTGCAGGGCGGCGGCGGTCAGCCGCTTGGGCGGCGTATCGAGCCTGCGCGCGGCAGCGGCCAGGAACGTGGTGGCCAGTTGCGCGATGTCCTCGCGGCGCTCGCGCAGAGGCGGCAGCTGCAGGCGCACCACGTCCAGGCGGTGCAGCAGATCGGCCCGGAATTTTCCCTGCGCGACCAGTCCTTCCAGATCCTGGTGGGTGGCGGCGACCACGCGCACATCGACACGGATCAGTTCGCGTCCGCCCACGCGGAAGAATTCGCCCTGGGCGAGCACGCGCAGCAGGCGCGTCTGCAACGGCAACGGCATGTCGCCGATTTCGTCGAGGAACAGGGTGCCGCCGTTGGCCTGCTCGAAGCGGCCGATGTGGCGCCGCTGCGCGCCGGTGAACGCACCGGCCTCGTGGCCGAACAGCTCGCTTTCCAGCAGCTCGGCGGGAATGGCGGCGGTGTTCAGCGCGACGAACGGATGCTGCGCACGCGGTGATTCGCGGTGCAGCGCGTTGGCCACCAGCTCCTTGCCGGTACCGGTTTCGCCGATGATCAGCACCGCCAATGGCGCCTGCGCGAGGCGGCCGATGGCGCGGAACAGCGCGCGCATCGGTGGCGTATCGCCCACCAGTTGCGGCGGCTGATCGCTGGCGGCTTCTGCAGCAGGCGTGGGCGCGGCCATGGCCGGCGCCACCGCAGGCAGCACGCGCTGGGCCAGTGCCACTGCGTCGTCCAGATCGAACGGCTTGGACAGGAACTCGTGCGCACCGCCGCGGAACGCACCGGCGGTACTGGCGACGTCGGTGTAGGCCGACATCACCACCACCGGCAGCTGCGGCAGCGCGGCCTTCAGCTTGTCCAGCAGCACCAGGCCATCGTCGCCGGGCATGCGCACGTCGGTGAACAGCAGCGCAGGCGGCGGGCTATCGGCCAGCGCCTGCAGTGCGGGGGCGGCGCTGTCGAAGTCGACCACCTGGTAGCCGGCCTCGCGCAGCGCGGTGCACAGCACGAAGCGCACGGCGCGGTCATCGTCGACCACCCAGATGCACGGCGGGGACGCGGAAGACTCAGACATCGCGCGGGGCCTCCTCGGTGGCGGCGGTGCCGTTGCCGATCGGCAGCAGCAGGGTGAATACGGTATGGCCCGGGCGCGACCGGTAGGTCAGCGTGCCGCGATGCTCGCGCGCGACCTGCTGGGCCAACGCCAGGCCCAGGCCGGTGCCTTCGGCACGACCACTGACCAGGGGCAGGAACAGGTGTTCGGCCAGTTCTTCGGGTACGCCACGGCCGTCGTCGGCAATCTCCAACCGCAAGGCCAGGGTGTGCAGCTGCTCGGCGATGCGCACACCGTGTTCAACGCGGGTGCGCAGGGTGATGTTGCCGGCACCGGCCTGGATGGCATTGCGCACCAGGTTCCATACCGCCTGGGTGAGGCGGTCGGCGTCGCCATCGAATTCGGGGATGCTGGGGTCGTAGTCGCGCTGCAGGCGCACCGCCCAGCCGGCCTCGTTCTCGGCCAGGCGCAGCACCCGCTCCAACGCGGCGTGGATGTTCAGCGCCGCATGCGGCGCAGCAGGTGCCGGTGACAGCAGCTGCTCCAGCAGGCCATTGAGCCGCTCGATCTCCGAGCCGATCAGATCGATCAGTTCGCGTTCGCTGGCATCGCGCTGCGCCGCGCGGCGGGCCAGCAGCTGTGCGGCGCCCTTCAACCCGGCCAGCGGATTGCGCAGTTCGTGCGCCAGGCCCTTCAGCGCTGCGCTGAGCGCGCTGGGCAGGGCCTGGGTCGGGTCGAGCCCGGGGAACTCATCGACCGGATGCGCCTCCAGCAACCAGCCGCCATCGTCACGGCGGCTCATCCAGCCTTCGGCAAAACGCGCGGCTTCGCCCGGCAGCGCCAACGCCAGCCGGTTCAGGCGCAGGCTGTCGCGCTCGTCGCGGGCCAGGAAATGGGCCAGCGCCTCACCCTGCACTTCCAGCGCGGCCAACGGCTGGCCGAGCAGGCGCCGGCCGCTGACGCCCAGCCAGCGCGCGAAGGCCGGGTTGCAGCCGGCGATGCGGCCATCGGGCCCGGCCCAAGCCAGCGGTGTGCCGAGGGCATCGAGGGACGGCGGGGGTGCGGGGTCGGACATTGCACCAATGTAGTGCAAAAACAGTGTCCGGCATCGGATCACAGCGAATGCGTCGCCAGCCGTCGCACCCGGGACTTCACCAAGGGGGGTTGCACCCCAGATACTAACGCCATACGATACTATCGACTCTCGTTATTACCATGCCGATCCAGTCTTTTGCCTGCAGGCGTACGCAGGCGCTGTTCAAGGGCCAGCGCGTGCCGAGATGGCATCACATTGAAGCCACCGCGCTGCGCAAACTGGCCATGCTCAACGTGGCAGTCGATCTGCGTGACCTGCGGATACCACCGGCCAACAGGCTGGAATCGCTGCTTGGTAATCGGCGCGGCCAGTACAGCATCCGCATCAACGATCAGTTCCGGATGTGCTTTGTGTGGACCAGGGAGGGGCCCGCCGAAGTTGAAATCGTCGATTACCACTGAAGGAGCCGCACTCATGCGAACCGTTCCCTACCCCACTCCCGGCGAGATTCTGCTGCACGAATTCCTGGAGCCGCTGGGCATCACCCAGTACCGCTTGGCCAAGGCGATCGGCGTGTCGCAGCGTCGGATCGGCGAGATCGTCACTGGCCATCGCGCCGTGACGGCGGACACCGGGCTGCGCCTGTCCCGCTACTTCGGCGTGTCCGACAAGTTCTGGATCGGACTGCAGGCCGATTTCGATGCGGCGATGACCAAGGAGAGACTGGCCGATGTGCTGGCCCGCATCGAACCGTACAACGCGGTGGCGTGAGTCCCCGCAGGTCGAGCAAGCTCGACCACTACCGGCTTTGCGGTTACAGCTTCATGTTGAGCCCAACGAAGACCGCGCGGCCCGGGGCGGGCGAGAACATCGGCCGGGCGCTGTCCCAGAAGAAGCTGTCGTACCACGCGTAGGCATACTCGCGGCCGGTCACGTTCTTCAGCTGCAGGTCCACGCTCCAGGCCGGGGTGATCTGGTACTTCGCGCTGAGGTCGAGCACGGCGAAGCCGCCGAACTTGCCGGTGGCGTTGCGCTCTTCCAGGTAGTAATCGCCCTGCGCGCGCGCCTGCAGGCCCAGCTGCAGGGCATCGCTGGCCTGGTAGTCCAGGCCGAGGTTGCTGATGTGGCGCGGAGTGGCGGCCACTTCGCGTCCCTGCAGGGTCACGCCAGCGGCGCGGTCGTCGCGGGTGATCTTCGCCTCCTGGTAGGCATGCGAGGCCCACAGCGTCCACGCGTCACCCAGCTGCGCGCTGATCTGCGCATCCACGCCGCGGCGGCGGGTCTTGCCCAGCGTGACCGTGGTGCCGGTGGCCGGCATGTTGGACACTTCGTTTTCCGCGTCCTGCTGCCATACCGCCAGCCGGGCCTGGCTGCCGGCGAAGGGCTGGAATTTCAGGCCCAGCTCCATGCCGGTGTTGGTGGAGGGCTGCATCGGTGCCTGCCCCGGGGTGAGGTAGGCCGGCGCGGTGGAACCAGTCAGCACCTGGAAAGTACGGCCCCAGTTGGCGTAGATGTGCGTGTGCTCACCCAGGCTGTGGATGACACTCAGCTTGGGCTGGCCGATGCTGCCGTAGTCCTGCAGGCGGCCGGTGGCGCCGCTCATCAGCCGGGTGCGGCCGCTGAAACGGTCCACACGGTAGGCCGGCACGATCTTCCATGCGTCGGCCGGCTGGTAGATGGCCTGCACGTAAGCGCCCCAGTTGTCGAAGCTGTGGCGGTCGTCGTTCTGCACGCGTGCCGGCGCCTGGCTGTAATCAGTGGGTTCGGCGTAGGCGTAGCGCTCGCGGATGTAGCCGTTGTCCTGCTGCTCGTAGTTCAGGCCGCCTTCCACGGTAAGCGCGGGGTTGGCCTGCCAGGTGAGCGTGCCGAGCAGGCCCGTCTGGCGCTCGTCCCAGACACGACGCTGGCGCGGCAGGTTGCCGCTGGGCAGATCGCTGAAGGTCACCCGGCGGTCGTCTTCATAGCGGTTGTAGTACAGCCGCGTGCCGAAGGTCACCGCGTCGGACAGCTTCATGTCCAGGTGCGCGGCGAACTGGCGCATGTCCCGGTCATCGCCGTCATTGGCGTTGCGCAGGTCGCTGCGGCGGCGGCCCGCATGCAGCTCTTCCGCGGTCATGAAACCGGGTTCGTCGGCCTCGTGGTGGTAGGCGCGTGCGGTGAGGCCCACGCGCAGGCCGTCGTCCAGCGAGCCGTAGAACCACTTGCCGCCCAGCGCGTATTTCTTCGAGCTGTCGTGGTCGCGATAACCGTCACTGGCCTGGGTGCCGACGAAGTAGTTCTGCGCGAAGCCGTCGGCTTCGCGGCCCACCGCCAGCTGCACATCGCGGGTGTTGTAGCTGCCATAGGCCAGCCGCGCGTCGGTGTAGGTGCCGCCCTGGCGCGTGCCGAAGTTCACGTTGCCGCCGATGTTGTGCAGGCCGTAGCGCGGATCGTTGGTACCGCGCACCACTTCGATGTAGCTGATTTCCAGCGGGAACAGCATGTCGATGAAGCGCTGGTTGCCGCTGTTGACGTTGCTGGGGATGCCATCTATCAGCGTCTTGATGGCATTGAGGTAGCCCTCGCCGTTGAAGGCGCGGAAGCTGACCTTGCCCGACTCGGCGCCCTGCCGGGTTTCGGTCAGCTGGATGCCGGGCATCTGCCCGAGCAGTTCCCAGCTGTGCGACACGTTGCGGTTTTCGATCTGGTCCGCGCCCAGCACATCCACCGAGGTCAGCACCTGGTGTGCGCTCAGCTGCCCCTCGCTGTGCTGGTGCACATCGACCTTGCCCAGGGTGAGCGCGGCGTCGGCGGACTGGGCGAATGCTTCAGGGGCGAACGGGGCGGCCGCGAGCGCGGCCACCAGCGTGGGAGTCTTCATCAGGGGGCAGGCGGGATGCGGGAAATGCAACTTTATAACATTTCGATACCGCCAGCCATCCAGTGATTGCGGGCTCCTTGCTCTTAAACGGGGTAGCCGGTGGCTTCCCGGGCCTTCTTCCAGGCAATTTCAAACTCGCGCGCGCTGATCTCGTCGTCTTCGTCGAAATCCATGAACGACACCGGCTGGTCGGCCAGCACGAAGCGGTCATCGCTCTGCCCGGTTTCATCGGCCCACACGACCTTGGCCCCGTAGATCTCCACCTGGCGCACGATCTTCTCGCCACGGGCTTCCATCAGCACGTTGCCCTTGCCCAGGCCCGATTCGGCCCAGTGCTTGTAGTACTTCTTGGTGTTGGATCTTGCGTTGTTCTTTGCGTATTTCATTGCATGGGTCCTGGCCGCAGGTGCGGCCGGAGGGATCGGAAGGGCGCCATTATCAGGCATATGGGGGTCAGATCCCTTTCCTGCGGAGGGGGATCTGACCCCTGCTGACCTACTGCGGCAACGCCGCACCCTTCGGCCACAGCAGCCACAGGTTGCCCTGCTGCTTCATGTCGCCGGCCAGCTTGCCGGCGGCATCGCCGCTGCCCCAGTACAGATCGGCACGTACCTCGCCGGCAATGGCGCCACCGGTGTCCTGCGCGGCCACCGGGCGTACCACCGGCGTGCCGTCCGGGCGCGTGGTGGACAGCCACAGCAGGCTGCCCAGCGGCACCACGGTGCGATCCACCGCCACGCTGTAGCCGGCGGTCAGCGGCACATTCAACGAACCGCGCGGACCTTCCGGGCTGTCTGGGCTGCGCACGAAGAACACGTAGCTGGGATTGCTGCGCAGCAGTTCCGGTACCCGCGTCGGATGTGCCTTCGCCCACGCCCGGATCGCGTCCATGGTGACGTCTTCCTTCTTCAGCTCGCCCTGCTCCACCAGCCAGCGGCCGATCGCGCGATAGGGATGGCCGTTCTGTTCGGCATAGGCCAGCCGCACCTGCTTGCCATCGGCCAGGCGCACACGGCCCGAGCCCTGGATCTGCAGCAGCTGCAGGTCCATCGGATCGGTCAGCCAGGCCAGCACCGGTGCCTTGGCGCCCTTGCTGGCAATGCTGCCGGCATCGTCGTAGGGCTTGAGCACCTTGCCCTCCACGCGACCGCGCAGGCGCTTGCCCTTCAGTTCGGGATAGACGCTGTCCAGCTGCACCACCACCAGATCATCGGGTGTGCCGTACACCGGCACGGTGGCGGTGTCGGTACGGGTGAGGCTGCCCGGATAGATGGGTTCGTAGTAGCCGGTGATCAGGCCGTCGGCGCGATGGCCGCCGGCGCGCAGGGAATAGACATCGAGATCGCGCTGCAGGAATGCGCGGATCGCAGCAGCGTCCTTGTCGGACACGGTGCTGGCGGTCGCGCAGGGCTTGGCCCAGGTCGCATCGTTCTTCAGGCGGGTGCAGCTGCTGCGCCAAGCGGCGAAGCCGGCCTGCAGGTCGGTATCGGATACGGCCGGCAACGTGTTCCAGTCGACCTTGGCGTAGGTGGCGGCAGGCGTTGCTGCGGCAGGCGCTTGCGGCCGGGTGCCCGTGGTGGCGCAGCCGGCAAGCAGGGCAACGGCCAGGAAGGTGAGGAGCGCGCGCGGCGACGTAACAGTGATCATCGTCGCAATGTAGTGGGGCCGATGGTGGCGCGGCAACCTTGGGTAGCGCCGGGCCATGCCCGGCGAGAAGCGGATCCCGCGCGGTGCGCTCGCCGGGCATGGCCCGGCGCTACCGGCTACGGGGTCTGCAGCAACAGCGAATGCAGGATGCGCGCGTCTTCGGCGTCGAGTGTTTTCGGCAGGGTGTCGCTGCCACGGAAACGGCGGTGGAACGCGGCGACGGCGGCCTCGCGGTTGTCCAACGGATAGCCAAAGCGCGCCAGCGCGGCCCATGCATCGAAGCCTTCCGGCGCAGCCCCATCGGCAGCGCGCGGCCACACGCCGAAGCCTGCTTCAGCCAGTTGCTGCCACGGGAAGAAGCGGCTGGGATCTTCCTTGCGCGTCGGCGCCAGGTCGGCGTGGCCGATCACCTGCCGTGGCGGGATGTTCAACCGTTCGGTGAGATCGCGCAGCAGCACGATCAGCGATTCGATCTGCGCGGGGCTGAAAGGCGTATGCCCATCATTGTCCAGCTCGATGCCGATGGACGTGGAGTTCAGGTCGGTGATGGTGCCCCAGCGGCCGGAGCCGGCATGCCACGCGCGGCGCTCATCGGCTACCAGCTGGTAGCGGTGACCATCGGCGCCGATCAGATAGTGCGCACTGACCCGCCCACCGCTGTTGGCGGTACGCAGCGTGTGCAGGCTCTGCTGCACCGACTTCTGCTCGGTGTGGTGGATGACGATGATGACCGGCGTGCGCGCGTTCTGGTTCGGCGATGGCACCCAGGTGGCAAGCGGGTTGCGGGTTTCCTGCGGCGTGGAGGCACAGGCGGCCAGCAGCAGGCAGGCCGAGAGCATCAGGGAAGCGCGGATCGGGTGCATGGCCCGATTGTGCGTGATAAGCCCGGACGATGCAGTAGAGCCACGCCATGCGTGGCTGGGCCACCGACCGTGCCGACCAACGGTCTGCACGCACCATGTTGATGACAGGCGGCCCCTGGGGGCCGCCTGTCATGCATCAGGCCTCGTAGGCCGATTCACCGTGCGAGGTGACATCCAGGCCGGTACGCTCGGCCTCCTCGGTCACCCGCAGGCCGACCACCACCTTGACCAGCAGCAGGATGGCTGCGGTCACCACGGCCGACCACAGCACGGTGAGGCCGACGCTGACCACCTGCACCCACACCTGGTGGCCGATATCCAGATCGGCCTTGGTGCCGCCCAGCGACTGCGCGCTGAACACACCGGTGAGGATCGCGCCGACGATGCCACCCACGCCATGCACACCGAACACGTCGGCGGTGTCGTCCACCTTCAGCAGACGCTTGAGGCCGGTCACGCCCCACACGCAGACCACGCCGGCCACCAGGCCGATGACGATCGCGCCGAGCGGGCCGACGGTACCGCACGCCGGGGTGATGCCGACCAGGCCTGCCACCGCGCCCGAGGCCGCGCCCAGTGCGGATGGCTTGCCCTTGCTGATCGCTTCCACCAGCGTCCAGCCCAGCACCGCTGCAGCGGTGGCCAGCACGGTGTTGAGGAAGGCCAGCGAGGCGACGGTGTCGGCGGCAGCGGCGGAACCCGCATTGAAGCCGAACCAGCCGACCCACAGCAGCATCGCGCCGATATAGGTGAACGGCACGTTGTGCGGCTTCAACGCGGTCTGCCCGTAGCCCAGGCGCTTGCCGACGAACCATGCAGCCACCAGACCGGCCACGCCGGCGTTGATGTGCACCACGGTGCCACCAGCGAAATCGATCGCGCCCAGTTCGCCCAGGTAGCCGCCGCCCCAGACGATGTGCGCCATCGGGATGTAGCTGAGCGTGAACCACAGCGCCGAGAACAGCAGCACCGCACGGAACTTGATGCGCTCGGCGAAGGCACCGACGATCAGCGCGGTGGTGATGCCGGCGAAGGTCGACTGGAAGGCGACGAACAGGTAGTCCGGCAGGCCCTTGATCGGCGTGTTGCCCACCGACTCCGGGGTGAAACCCTTGAGGAAGGCGAATTCGGTGAACGAGCCGAAGAACGGATTGCCGGCGCTGAACACTGCGCTGTAGCCATAGGCCACCCACAACAGCAGCACCAGCGAGAACACCACCAGGATCTGGCTGAGCACCGACAGAACGTTCTTCGAACGCACCAGGCCGCCGTAGAACAGGGCCAGGCCCGGTACCACCATCAGCAGCACCAGCAGGGTGGAGGTGAGCATCCAGGCGACGTCGCCATGGTCATAGGCGGGCGCGGCCACCGCTTCGGCAGCCGCAGGCGCAGCGGCGGTCGGGTCCTGCAAGGGCTCGACCGCCACGGCCTCGCTCTGCAGCGGCGTGACCTGGGCCTGGGCATGTGCATTGCCGGGCCAGGCACCGGCGGCCAGCGCACTGAACAGCATCAGCAGGCACACCAGATGGAACCGGGCTTGCCACCCGGTGAGAAGGCGCATCTTCATGGGGGAGTCTCCGGAAGGGGGCTTACAGCGCGTCGGCGCCGATTTCGCCGGTGCGGATGCGGATGACCTGCTCGACAGCGGTCACGAAGATCTTGCCGTCGCCGATCTTGCCGGTGCCTGCAGACGACTGGATCGCTTCGATCACTGCGTCGGCACGTTCGTCGGTGACCACGGTTTCGATCTTGATCTTGGGCAGGAAGTCGACAACGTACTCGGCACCGCGATACAGCTCGGTGTGGCCCTTCTGGCGGCCGAAGCCTTTCACTTCGGTCACGGTGATGCCCGACACGCCGGCATCGGACAGGGCCTCGCGGACCTCGTCGAGCTTGAACGGTCGGATGATGGCGGAGATCAGTTTCATGCGCATGTCCCGAGGGTGGATGGGGCCAGCGCGCGAATGCGCGATGGCATCAGGCAACCAAGGGCCATCGTGGTGATGGCCGTGGCTGTTGCACCGGACACGAATCGGGCCGGGACAGCCGTGCCTCTCTCCTTGCACGGCCGACGCGGGAGGGAGGGCGGCCCATGTCGCGTGTCCGGTCTCTCTCTTGCCCCTGGATCTGCGGGCCAAGGGCCCGCGTTTCCAATGCAGCGGACCAACGGTCCGCTCTACCACGGCGGGCCGGAGCCCGCCCTGCGGCTCCCCAGCCGCAAAGACGGAGGCGATGGCGGCGGGTGGGAGGGGGTACCCACCGCCATCGCCTACCGGTCAACTGGCGTAGTACAGCTGGTATTCCAGCGGGTGGGTCGCCGCGCGGAACTTGGTCACTTCCTGCATCTTCAGCGCGATGTAGCCGTCGATGAAGTCATCGCTCATCACGCCACCGGCCTTGAGGAACTCGCGGTCCTTGTCCAGCGCTTCCAGCGCCTGGTCCAGCGAGGAGCAGACCTGCGGGATCAGCTTCTCTTCTTCCGGCGGCAGGTCGTACAGATCCTTGTCGCTCGGTGCGCCCGGGTCGATCTGGTTCTTGATGCCGTCCAGGCCGGCCATCATCAGCGCGGTGAAGGTCAGGTAGCCCGACTGGATCGGATCGGGGAAGCGCATTTCAATGCGGCGCGCCTTCGGGTTGGACACCCACGGAATGCGGCACGAGGCCGAACGGTTGCGCGCCGAGTAGGCCAGCATCACCGGGGCTTCGAAGCCCGGCACCAGGCGCTTGTAGCTGTTGGTGCCCGAGTTGGCGAAGGCGTTGATCGCCTTGGCGTGCTTGAAGATGCCGCCGATGTACCACAGCGCCAGCTGGCTCAGGCCGCCGTAGCCGTCGCCGGAGAACAGGTTGGTACCGCCCTTGGACAGCGACTGGTGCACGTGCATGCCGCTGCCGTTGTCGCCGACGATCGGCTTGGGCATGAAGGTGACGGTCTTGCCGTTGCGGTGGGCGACGTTCTTGATGACGTACTTCATCCGCAGCAGTTCGTCGGCCTTCTGCACCAGGGTGCTGAACTTGGTGCCGATCTCGCACTGGCCGGCGGTGGCCACTTCGTGGTGCTGCACTTCCACTTCGATGCCGACCTGTTCCAGGGTCTTGCACATCTCCGCACGCAGGTCGTGCAGGGTGTCGGTCGGCGGAACGGGGAAGTAACCGCCCTTCACGCCCGGACGGTAGCCGCTGTTGGCGCCGTCGTACTTGGCGCCGCTGTTCCAGGCGGCTTCTTCCGAGTCGACCTTGAAGAAGGTGTTGCCCATTTCATTGGCGAAACGGACCGAATCGAAGATGAAGAATTCCGGCTCCGGGCCGAAGAACGCGGTTTCGGCGATGCCCGAGGACTTCAGGTAGGCCTCGGCGCGCTTGGCGATGCCGCGCGGGCAGCGGCCGTACGGCTGCATGGTGGCCGGGTCGAGGATGTCGCAGCTGATCACGATGGTCGGATCGGCATAGAACGGGTCGACGTAGGCGCTGGCGGTATCGGGCAGCAGCACCATGTCCGATTCGTTGATGCCCTTCCAGCCGGCGATCGAGCTGCCATCGAACATCTTGCCTTCTTCGAACAGCGACGGCTCGATGATGCTGACCGGGAAGGTGACGTGCTGCTCGACGCCACGCATGTCGACGAAACGCAGATCGACGAACTCGATCTGGTTGTCCTTGATCAGCTTCTCAACGTTTTCCACGGACATCGGTACGACCTCGGATGGGAATGAATGCCTGCTGAGGTACAGCAACGACCGTGCCAACTTTTTGGCCTTCACAAGTTGTTGATTTCAAAGCACCTGCCCCAGCGCGGTGCAGCAGCATATGCACCAAACGGGTGCGTGGATTACCGCACGCACCCGTTTGGTGCGGCATGGATCGTCTATTCTTTCTGGCTTCTTCCGCCGCCCGCGCCCACACCGTCCATGTCCGACCTGCTCTCCGCCCTGCTGCTGGGCATCCTCGAAGGCTTGACCGAATTCCTGCCGATCTCCAGCACCGGCCACCTGCTGATCGCCCAGCACTGGCTGGGCGCGCGATCGGACTTCTTCAACATCATCATCCAGGCCGGTGCGATCCTCGCCGTGGTGCTGGTGTTCCGCCAGCGCCTGCTGCAGCTGGCCACCGGCTTCGGCCAGCGCGAGAACCGCGAGTACGTGTTCAAGCTCGGCGCGGCGTTCCTGGTGACCGCCGTGGTCGGCCTGGTGGTACGCAAGGCCGGCTGGTCGCTGCCGGAAACCGTCAGCCCGGTGGCCTGGGCGCTGATCATCGGCGGCATCTGGATGCTGCTGGTGGAGGCCTATACCGCGCGCCTGCCCGATCGCGACCAGGTGACCTGGACGGTGGCCATCGGTGTTGGCCTGGCGCAGGTGGTGGCCGGTGTGTTCCCCGGTACCTCGCGCTCGGCCTCGGCAATCTTCCTTGCCATGCTGCTGGGCCTGAGCCGCCGCGCGGCCGCTGCCGAGTTCGTGTTCCTGGTCGGCATTCCCACCATGTTCGCCGCCAGCGCCTACACCTTCCTGGAACTGGCCAAGGAAGGAAACCTGGGCAGCGAGAACTGGACCGACGTTGGCGTGGCCTTCCTTGCCGCAGCCATCACCGGCTTCGTCGTAGTGAAGTGGTTGATGGGCTACATCAAGTCGCATCGCTTCACGGCCTTCGCGATTTACCGCATCGCCCTGGGCGCTGCATTGCTGCTGTGGTTGCCGTCCGGCAGCTGAACAGCGCCGGGGCACGGCAACCCCCTTGCCGGCCCCGGTCCGTTTCCCCCTCGGTTCCCCAAGGAGAATCACCATGAACCGCAAGCTCACCCTGCTCCTCCCGCTGGCCCTGCTGGCCGCCTGCAGCCAGACCCCTGCCCCGGCCGGTACCGGCGGTGACGATCTGGCTCCGGCTGCGGCCAAGGCCGGCGACCAGAAGGCGCTGGCACACCTGGATGCGCAGCGCCTGCAGAGCCAGCACTGGCTGCTGCAGCAGGCCACCGCGGCCGATGGCAAGCGCATCGATGCGCTGTTCGCCCGCGAAGACAAGCCGGTCACCCTGGACTTCGTTGATGGCCGCCTGTCGGTCAGCAACACCTGCAACCGCATGGGCGGCGGTTACACCCTGGCCGATGGCAAGCTGAGCGTGAGCGCGATGGCCTCGACCATGATGGCCTGCACCGACAAGGCGCTGATGGCGCTGGACGAAGCTGTCTCCAGCCGTCTGCAGGGCGAGCTGAAGGCCGAACAGGACGCCAACGGCGTGCTGACCCTGACCACCGCCAAGGGCGACGTGCTGGTGTTCAACCCGGAACCGACCGCTGAAACCCGCTACGGCGGCGCCGGCGAGACCGTGTTCCTGGAAGTGGCTGCGAAGACCGAGAAGTGCTCGCACCCGCTGATCCCGGATTACCAGTGCCTGCAGGTGCGCGAAGTGAAGTTCGACGACAAGGGCCTGAAGCAGGGCGAGCCGGGCAAGTTCGAGAACTTCTACGGCAACATCGAGGGTTACACCCACGAAGACGGCGTGCGCAACGTGGTGCGTGTGAAGCGCTACGAAGTGAAGAACCCGCCGGCCGATGCGCCGTCGCAGGCGTACGTGCTGGACATGGTGGTCGAGTCGGCCATCGAGAAGAAGTAAGAAGACAGAAGGGCGGCCGCGAGGTCGCCCTTCTTCGTTGTGGGCAGGGCCGGCTGCGGGCCGGCTGCCACGCACAGCGGATGCCGGCCAGCGGCCGGCACTACCCGAAGGCTGTTATCAGGCCAACGCCGGGTTCAACGTGTAGGTGCCGTGCAGCGCCGCTTCGGCCAGTACGTGGCCGTGCATGGCCCGGTACGCATCGGCGGCGGTGAAGCGCTCGGGCAGCTGCAGCGAGGTCACGTCCAGCGCGAACACACGGAAGAAGTAGCGGTGCACGCGCTCGTCGTTGAACGGAGGGTACGGACCATCGTAGCCGAGGTAATCACCGGCCATGTCCGGATTGCCGGCGAACCAGCCGGTGAAATCGTTCAATCCCTGGCGGCTGCCGGCCGGGCCGGCCGGCGCGGGCTTGCCCTTCACCACGAAGCCATCGCTGCAGCTGCCAGCGGCGATCTCCTGCACCGAGGCCGGAATGTCGGCCATCACCCAGTGCACGAAATCGCCGCGCGGCTGATCGCGCGGCACGCTCATGTCATCGCGGCCGACCGTCTCCGGCACCGTTGGCACGTCCGGGTCTACGCACACCAGCAGGAACGAACGGGTGCCATCGGGCACGCCGCTCCAGGCCAGGTGCGGGTTGCGGTCGGGGGCGAAGCCGGCAGCATCTCCGGCGGCGAACTCTCGGTCGATCGGCGCACCGTTGACCAGGCTGTGACTGCTCAGTTGCATCAGATGCTCCTCATTCTTCCGGGTAACCCAACCGCACCGCGACCGGGGTGAGCTGGGCGAAAGCGGCGCCCATAACGTCGCGATACCTGCGCCAGTGGCCGGCAGGCAGGCGCGGTGCGCCCAGCTGTGCGGCCGGCGGCATCGGACGCCCGAACACGCGGCCCAGCAGGTCGGCCATCGCATGCGCATCGTTGCCGATGTCGTCGATGCGCAGCAGCACGTGCGGATACAGGTCTTCCTCGTGCAGCGCGGCGATCTGGGTCAGCGAACGCACCAGCCACTGGCTGGCTTCGGCCATCGAGGTCATCGCCAGCGGTGCGGCGGCGCCATAGGCGATCCAGTCCAGCAGCATGTCGCGCGGGTCGCGCAGCACCAGCAGCAGGCGGCCCTGCGGCAGCTGCGGGCGCAAGGCCCACAACAGCGCGTTGTCCCACCACAGCAGCCAGTCGATGACGGTGTCACTTTCCAGGCCGCGGGCCGGCAGGTGCTCGCGCCAACGCTCGACCAGGCGTTCCGGGCTCAGCACGCCCGACGCCAGGTCCTGCAGCGTGTTGTAGTTCTGGAAGGCATCGTCCGGTGGCGTGGCGGTGTAACGATCACTGCGCAGTACCGGGCTGGCAGCCGCCAGGCCGGTGGCCACCCGCTCCACGCCCGATCCCGGGGCACCCCACAGGAAGATCGGGGCCGAGCCGCTGTCGCGCGTCGCCTGGTCGATACTGCCCATCTCCGGCCAGCTTGGCGGTGCCTTGGCCTGCGGCGGCAGCGGCAACCGCTGCGAGGCGCGGTCGGTCTGCAGCGCCATCCACGTCCGCAGCGCGTCTTCCGGTTGCCCGGCGCGATCCTGGATCTCGCCCAGCCAGGTCCGCAGATCGGCGCGATGTCCCTCCGGTGCCTCTGCGATCAAAGCCTGTACGCGTTCCACGGCGGCGGCCGGATCACGCCGCAGCAGACCCTCGACGCGACGGGTTTCACCGCTGACGCGGCCCGGTTCCAGGATGGTGATGCGCTCGGCGATCGCTTCGCCCTGCTCGTGCTCGCCGGCCATGTCGTGCAGACGCATGCGCGCTTCCAGCGCCGGCAGGTGGCCGGGCATCGCTTCCATCCAGCGCTCCACGACGGCTACGGCGCCGGCACTGCCGACGTCTTCCACGGCCAGCCGTGCCAGCCACAGGTCATGCAGCTGGTCGTTGCTTTCCAGTGCGCCATCCAGACGCGCACGGGCTTCGTCTTCGCGGCCCAGGCGCTGCCAGGACATCAGCAGCAGCTGCAGCACCTGGCGATCACCCTGCAGCGATTCCAGCAGCGGCAGCAGGTGCTCCAGCGCCTGCAGCGGCTGGCCACTGCGCAGGGCCAGTTCGCCGGCCAGGCGGCGCATCGGCGGCACGTCCAGCTCCGGCTGCTGCAGCGCCTGCTGCATTGCCTGGGCAGCAGCGTCCACGTTGCCCTGGCGCAAGGCCAGCTGCACCACCATGCCGTGCAGCGAGGACATCTTCGGGTTCAACGCCAGCACGCGGCGGAATGCCTGCTCGGCGAACGCCAGCATGTCCTTGCCCAGATAGGCAAAGCCCAGCGCGTACAGCACGCGGGTATCGTCCGGCAGCGCCTGGCTGGCTGCCGACAGCAGGGCCAGCGCACGGTCGGCGTCGCCGCGGCGCAGCGCGACCATGCCATCGATGGTAAGCAGTTCCGGATGGTCCGGCTCCAGCCGTGAGGCCAGGGTCGACAGTCGCTGCGCCTCGTCGAAATCGTTGCGGCCCACCGCCAGATGCGCCTGCATCAGGTAGGCCGGGAAGGCGTTGGGGTCCAGCCCGGTGGTGCGCAGCAGGGCTTCATCGGCCCCGTCGAACTGGCGCAGCGCCAGCAGCAGGCCGGCCTGCTGCAGGTGCAGCTGCGCATCATCGGGGGCCAGTTGCAGCGCCTGCTGCAGCGCCTCCATCGCGGCCTCGGCCTGGCCCTGCTGCTGCAGCGCAAGCGCCAGCCAGCGGTGGGCCTCGGCCTTGCCGGGTTCGTCACGGGTCCACGCCTGGGCCAGCTGCACGGCCTGGCCGGCATCGTTCTGGCGCAACGCTTGGAGGATCTGGTCTTGCATGGCCATCCGGTTCAAGGTCAAACCCGCATTGTAGCGGGCCCCGCGCCGGTGCCGGTTCAGCCCGGCAGGACCCGCCGCAGGCGCTGCGCGACCCAGCGCTCGGAGAAGCCATCGCCGCGCCAGTTTTCCAGGAAGCCACAGTGGCCGCCCCAGCAGGCGGTTTCCAGCCGCGCCTGCTGCGGCAGCTGCCAGTCGCGGAAGGTCGCGTAGGGGATCACCGGATCGTCCTGCGCCATCAGGATGTCAGCAGGTACCTGCAGCGTGGACAGGCGGTCGCCGGCGATGGAGTAGCCATCGAAATAGGCCTGCAACGAACCGAACGTGGTGTGCCGCTCGACCAGCCAGGCGGTCAGCGAACGGATGTCCATGTTCAGCACGCGGTCGTCGCAGTCGCTCAGTTCGGGGAACAGATCGCGCTTGCGCCGCAGCGAGCCGGCCCACTTGCGGCGGAAGTACCAGTCGTACATCGCCGGGCCGTTCTCGATGTTCTCCATGGTCAGCCCCGGGTCCAGCACCGGGCAGACGGCCGCCACGTGCTGCAGCGGCACACCGGCGGCCGGCGCACGCTGGGCCAGCCGCAGCACGAAGTTGCCACCCAGCGAATAGCCGGCTGCAACCAGCGGAAGATCGGGCCAGCGCTGGGCGACATCGCCCGCGGCATGCACCACTTCGTCGATGAGGTTGGAGTGGAAGATGCCGGGATTGAGGTGATGGGTGTTGCCGTGGTCGCGGAAGTTCAGCCGCACCACGTCGAACCCCTGCTCCAGCATGCGGGCGGCGGCCATGCGCATGTAGCTGGATTCGGCGCTGCCTTCCCAGCCATGCAGCAGCAGGGCGATGCCGCGCGGTTCGCGCCCTTCGACATGGCTGTGCCAACCCTGCAGGCGCACACCTTCGCCACCATCGAGGATCAGCTCCTCGCTGACCGCGCCGGTGGCGGCCAGCAGCAGCAGGCCGCGCTGCAGGCGCATGCGGCTGGAGCTGAGCATCGACTGCAGGTGCGGATTGCGCAGCCAGCGCGGCGGCTGATAGTCGGACGCGGTGAGCATCGGCGCATCAGCGTCGAGGGTCGGTGGCGGAAACACGGCCACCCTCGCCTCAATCCCCGCTCATGGCCGCCACGATGCGCGCGCGCGAGGTTTCCGCGATGCGCCGACGGCCTTCCAGGTCCTGGGTGCCGATCGGCTCCAGGAAATGCACTTCGGTATGTCGCGCCGGCTCACCGAGCAGGCGCAGGAAATTGGCGAAGAAACTCTCGCCCGGGCCGAAGGCCACGATGGTCTGTGCATCCCCGCGCACGCCGTAGATCAGCGCCACCGGCTGCACCGGCACGCTGGTTTCGACGGCGGCCTGGAAGATGCGCGCATGGAACGGGCCAACGTCGTGGCCGCCGCGGGTACGCCCTTCCGGGAACACGCCTACCGCCTTGCCGGCGCGCAGGCGGTCGGCCATCACCTGCATCACCCCACCGAGCGATTCGGTGTTGCCACGCTGGTGGAAAATGGTCTGGCCGCGCGCGGCAAGCCAACCGACCACCGGCCAGCTGGCGATCTCGCGCTTGGCGACAAAGCCCATCATGCGCTGGCTGTGCAGGATGGAGATATCGACCCAGCTGACATGGTTGGCGACGAACAGCACTGCGCCCGGCAGCGGCTGGCCGACGCGCGACAGGCGGAAGCCGAAGATCCACATCAGGCCGCCCTGCCACCAGTTCACTACCTTGGCGCCGAAGGTAGCATCGCCCACGCGCAGCTCGCCCCATGGCGGAAGCATGCCGATCAGGATCAGCGGCAGGAACACGGTGATGTGGACCAACAGCAGCGGTACGCGGTACAGGTAACGGCACACACGCGCCCCGCCGCCGCGGGGGGCCGGAGTGGGGGAAGTCATCCACGCACGATACCGGAGGGCTGCCATCGCTGCCAGCCGAATTCGGCCATAAGTCTCATTGACGGCGGCCATCGGCGGGGAACGCTGGGTTCCGCCGCCGTCATCGATGCCGCGACGGCTCAACCGTGCCCGGCCGCCACCACGGCCAGGGTCAGCCGCGAGATGCAGACCAGACGGCCCTGCTCGTCCTCGATGCGGATTTCCCACAGCTGGGTGCTGCGGCCCACGTGCACCGCGCGCGCGGTGCCGGTGACCGTACCCGAACGCACGGCGCGTACGTGGTTGGCGTTGATCTCCAGGCCCACGCAGACCTGCTTGGCGGTATCCACGCAGAGGTTGCCGGCGCTGCTGCCCAGGGTTTCGGCCAGCACCACCGAGGCGCCACCGTGCAGGATGCCGTACGGCTGGCGGGTGCGCTCATCCACCGGCATGGTCGCCTGCAGCCAGTCCTCGCCAGCGGCGCTGAAGACGATGCCTAGCGTCTCGATGGCGGTATTGCGGCTGAGAGCGTTGAGCTGCTCGATGGACACGGCTTCGCGGAATACCTGGGTCATGCGGCTACCTTCAGAGGATGGGAACGAGGCCAGCGCCGAATGCGGTCAGCATGCGTACCAGCAGCCACTTCGGCCCGACATTGACCTCGGGGAAGTCGCCTACCGCGACATAGCAGCGGTGGAAATCGGCGCTCTGCCGCGGCAGTGGCTGCGGGCAGTCCGGGCCGGGCTTGAACTCGTAGTCGGTGGCGTAGCGCCACGGCCAGAAGTCGAGGATCGGCAGCGCCTCGGAGGCCTTGCCGACGCTGTAGTTCAGGCCGGACAGGACCGGCGGCTTGGCACGCGGCGCCACCGTCCAGGAGTTCTGCGGGTGGGTATCGCGCAGGATGCTCTGGGCCAGCTGCTCGGCGAAGGCCGGATCGTCGATGATCACCGCGCCTTCGGTGTTGTAGTTCTCGCTGCGCGGATCGAAGTTGTGGGTGCCGACCACGCCGATGCGGCGGTCGACCACCAGCGACTTGGCATGCAGGCCCATGCGCGCGCCCTTGCGGGTGACCGGCAGCGGCTTGTTGACCGCCTTGCTGCCCAGGAACGAGGGGCGCGTTTCGGTACGCAGCAGGCGGGTCTCGACTTCGCTGCCGGCAGCACGCCGGCGCGCACGGGCATTCTCATAGGCACTGCCGGTACGCGGATGGATCACCCGCGCCGGCCGGTCGTCCGCTTTCCCGATAGCCGCGCCATCACCACCGCCACCGCCACCGGCGTTGCTGCCCGCAGCGCTGCCACCGAGCAGCGGGTTGCGGCCAGTCGGTTCATCGGCACCGGGCGCAGCGATCGGGTCGGGCAGCAGGTTGCGGTAATCGACCGGGGCATCCAGCGGGAACGGCTTGAATTCGAAGATGTTGAAGCCCAGCTCGCGCATGTTGCGCCGCTTGTACTTGTACGACAGCGCGTACACGATCGGGTTGTCGGTGGCGGCCAGGCTGTTGCTGGATACCACCACGCGCGGCGGTTGCGGGCGCTTGCGCAGCTCGCGGAACAGTGTCTGCGCCGGCTTGGACAGCACCAGGTAGGGGGTCTGCAGGATCACTTCATGCTGCGCACTGGAGATCAATGCATCCAGCTGCGGCTCGGTGACGTGCTGCCCGGCCAGCGGTGCGTCAGCGCGCTCACGCCGGTGCTTGCGCGGCAGATCGGCCACATAGCGCACCGAGGCGACCGGCAGGGCGGTGTCCACGAACGAACGGGTGACGAAGGCGACGTCGTTGGCTTCCTCGCTGACCCGCTCCACCCGCTCGGGCCTGCGGAACTGTGCCGGTGGCAGCACCGGCACGCCGTGCTTGAGCAGGGTACGGCCGACATCGTTCAGGCGCTCGGCCGGCACGCTGCGCTGCGCGCGCCAGAACGCATCGAAGTTGGCCGCCATCGTCCGCGCTTCCGGGCCGGCGATCAGCACATCGCGGTCGCGGAAGTTGTACTCGCGGTCCCAGTCGTAATAGTCGTCCTGGTAATTGCGTCCGCCGACCACGCCGATCGCGTCGTCGATCACCAGCAGCTTGTTGTGCATGCGCTGGTTGAAGCGGCGGAAGCAGCACAGCACGCTGCCGGCATAGTCGAAGTAGTTCAGCCGGGCCTTGCCGAACGTCGGGTTGTAGATCCGCAGCTGGAAGTTCTCATGGGCACCGGCCAGTGCACCGAGAATCTGCAGATCGGAGATCGCCGAAAGCTGGTCGATCAGCAGCCGCACCTTCACTCCGCGACGCGACGCCGCCAGCAGCTCGTCGATGACCAGCCGGGCGCTGTCGTCCTTGTCGAAGATGTAGGTCTGCAGGTCGATGCTGCGGGTGGCGCTGCGCAGCAGGTTCAGTCGCGCGACCAGCGCACCTTCGCCCTCGTCCAGCAGGGTGGCGTAGTGCCGCGGCTGTTGCGGGGTCGATTCGCTGAACGCCCGGCCGGCCAGGGCCCGCAGGGGTGAGTCCAGTGCGCAGCGGTCGGCCTGCCGGCAATCGACCTGGGTCGAGCGCGCCTGCACGGCGATCGCCTCGGCGCGATCACGCTGGGCGTGCGACAGCGACGCGCAGCCGCTGCCCATCAACACGGTTGCCAGCGCCAATACACGCAGCAGGGGATTCACGGTTTCGACGCCTCGCTGAGGCGCGCACGCAATACGAAAGTCACTCGGTCACTCAAGGCAAGCTGCCAGCTGTCCATGCCATACCGACCTCGTTGCACGGTACCGCGGCTGACGACGTCGCAATCATAGCCGGGTCGGGCACATTCCGCCTTCTCGACCTTGAGCGTCTCCGCATGGCTGACGCCACGCAGGGTCAGCCGACCGTCGATGCCGCCCCCCTCGGCGACCGTCTCCGGCCAGTACGGCAGCGAATCGAACTCGACGAAAGGGTAACGGCCGGCGTCGAAGAACTCCGGGCCACGCATCCAGCCGGTATAGCGGTCCTTGCCGGGGATCTCCACGGTACGGGTGAACATCTTCAGGTGGACCTGGTGACGGCCATCGGACAGCACCTCGATACGCCCCTCGAAGCGGGGGAACACGCCCTCGATGCGCTGGCCGAAACGGGTGCGGACTTCGAAACCGATCTGCGAGCGCACCACATCCAGCTGCAGCGTACGGGGTGGCTCGGCCACGACCGCCGGCAGCGCAGTCGGTGGCGGTGCAGCGGCCCAGGCCGGGCTGATGGCCAGGATGACTGGCAGCAGGCAGCGGCCCGGCAACGCCAACCTCATCGGCTTACGGCCACCAGAAGGCGTTCAGGCTGGCCACGCCCGGCTCGATCGTCGCCTCGCGGGCGAAACCGAGCACGGCCACGCCGCCCGGCGGCATGCCGCGGTAATCACTGCTGGTGCCATCGGTCATCAGCGCCACCAGCTGCTCCAGCCCGGGGTTGTGGCCGACGATCAGCACCCGGTCCAGGTCACGACGCTCGTCCACCAGCGCCGCCAGGGTGCCGGGGGTCGCCTCGTAGATACGGTCTTCCAGGCGCTTTTCGACATAGCCGATGGCCGCCATCACCGCTTCCAGGGTTTCGCGGGTCCGCCGCGACGGGGAACACAGCACGCAGTCCGGCAGCAGGTTGTTTTCCTTCAGCCACTTGCCGGCGGCTTCGGCTTCAGCGAGCCCCACCGGCGACAACGGCCGGTCGAGGTCGGCCTGGCCGGTGGTGGCCGGTTCGGCGTGGGCGTGGCGGAGCAGGATCAGTTCGCGCATTGCGGGATTCCAATGAAGGGATGGAGACCTACGGCTGTTACAGCTTCAGCCAGGACAACAGGGGTTCCCAGTCGGCCTGGTGCTCGCGCACTTGGGCGGAGCGGTAATCGAAAAGACTGCGGCCCAGGCCGGTCATGACCACATAGCTCTGGCTGTCGCGCAGCTGGGCGACCACCGGATAGGGCCAGTCAGCCAGCATCTGCAGGGCCTGCTGCGAGGTCTGGGTCCAGGGCTTGGTGCGGTTCAGCACCAGCCCGACCGGCAGCTTGCGGCTGTGCACGCGCGGTACCTGGGCCAGGCTGTTGAGGAAGCCGACGATGGCTTCGATGTCCAGTGCCGAGGGCAGCACCGGCACCACCACGGCATCGGCAGCGTCGAGGAAATGCGGGATATCGTCGGCCAGCGCGCCGGCCGGTGCATCGATCACCACGGTATCGGTACCGTCGGGCAGCTTCTGCGCCCATTGCTTCTTGCGGTACACGTCGATCGGCAGCACCGCGCTTTCCAGCCCGGCCCGGCGCTGTGCCCAGCGGGTGCTGGAGCCCTGCGGGTCGGCATCGGCGATCACCGTGGCCTTGCCTTGCAATGCCGCGTACGCGGCCAGGTGGGTGGCGATGGTGGTCTTGCCCACCCCGCCTTTGGAGCCGGCCACCAGGATCGTCTTCATGCCAGCCTCGCTTCCGGGTACGTGCCCCGAGCGTACACCGCCGATGGTGACGGAAGGTAGAGCCGTGCTGAACCAGTGCCCCGGGCTTTGCTATCGTGGCGCCCCCGAAGGATCGAACCGCCATGAGCGAACTGCAGGACCTGAGCGCACTGATCCGCGCCAACACGCCGTTGATCGTGGTCGAGACCCAGGATGAGGGTCGCATCGTCGAGCTGTTCCGGCAGACGCTGATGCATGTCTGGCGGGCCCTGCACCGCTGGTCGATCACCGAGGGCCTGCGCCGCATCGACCTGGAGCGCGAGGACGAGCCGGTCGGTCCGCCCGATGCCAGCGCCGCACTGCAGATGATCCGCCAGGCCGATCAGCGTGGTGTATACCTGCTGCTCGATTTCCACCCCTACCTGGGCTACGCCAGCCACCAGCGCGCCCTGCGCGACCTGATCCAGCGCCGCCACAGCGAACCGCACGTGCTGGTGCTGATCGGCGCCAAGGTGGAACTCCCCGCCGAACTGGAAGCCCTGGCAGTGCGCTTCAACCCGCGCCTGCCCGACGCCAATGCGCTGTTGAAGATGCTGCGCGAGGAAGCCGATGCCTATGCACGCGAACACGGCGGGCGCCGGGTGGAAGTGGACAACGAGGCGGTCAAGAAGATCCTGAAGAACCTGCAGGGCCTGAGCCTGGTCGATGCGCGGCGCATCGCGCGGCAGCTGATCTATGCCGATGGCGCGCTGCGCGACGATGACCTGCCACAGTTGGCGCGGCTGAAGTTCGAGCTGCTCAACCGCAGCGGCCACCTGTTCTTCGAACATGACAGCGCGCGCTTCGGCGATGTGGCCGGCGCCAACCGGCTCAAGCGCTGGATCAACCAGCGTCGCGTCGCCTTCATCGCCGGCTCGGCACCGGCCGGGCTGGACCCGCCGCGCGGCATGCTGCTGCTGGGCGTGCAGGGCTGTGGCAAGTCGATGCTGGCCAAGGCCACCGCCGCCGGCTTCGGCGTGCCGCTGCTGCGCCTGGACGTGGGCGCGCTGTACAACAAGTACCACGGCGAGACCGAGGCCAACCTGCGCCAGGCACTGGCCTCGGCCGAGCAGCTGGCGCCGTGCGTGCTGTGGATGGATGAAATCGAAAAGGGCCTGGCCACCGGCACCGAGGATGGCGGCGTGTCGCGCCGCGTGCTCGGCTACCTGCTGACCTGGATGGCCGAGCGCAAGACGCCGGTGTTCATCGTGGCCACCGCCAACCAGGTGCACGAGCTGCCGGCCGAGCTGCTGCGCAAGGGCCGCTTCGACGAGATCTTCTTCGTCGACCTGCCCTCGGCCGATGTGCGCGTGGAACTGCTGCGGCTGCACCTGGGACGGCGCCAGCTCAATGCCGACGACTTCGCGCTGCCGGCACTGGCCGCAGCGGCCAACGGGTTTTCCGGTGCGGAAATCGAGCAGGCGATCGTGGCGGGACTGTATTCGGCGCATGCCGAAGGCCGGCCGCTGGATACCGAGCTGCTGATGGGCGAGATCCGCACGACACGGCCGTTGTCGGTGCTGATGGCCGAGCAGGTGGCGGCGTTGCGGGAATGGGCGTCGGGGCGCACGGTGTCCGCGGACGACTGAGGGTTTCCTGCGAACGGCGCAGCCCCTCGTGGCTGCTGGTTGGCCGCAAGAATCAAAAGCCGCGCTTGGTCGGGCGGGGTGGATTCGCGGGGACGCCGTGAATCCGTCCCTGGAGGCTTGGCCGCGGCATCCATGCCGCGGACACCCCCGCGAACCCACCCCGCCCGACCTCTGACAGTTTCCGGGGCGATCAGCCACGGAAAAGAAAAAAGAAGAGCAAAAACAAAAGCGGTTGGCTGGCCGCTTTTTGTAGCGCCGAGCCCACGCTCGGCTGCATTTCGATCAGATATCGATAATTCGACTCCGATGCAGATTCATCCACGCATGGCGTGGATCTACGTGTCGACCAAGGTCGACACCTACCAACAGCAGCGGGAATCTGTCGAAGGCGGGGCACTGTGGGTTTGCGGGTGTGAGCGGCATGGATGCCGCGACCAAGCCCCATGGATGGGTTTACGGCGGCCCCGCAAACCCACAGTGCCCCGCCATCCCGCAGGAAGCCCGTTGTTGCTTCGGCTGTTGCTGTTGCTTCGGCCGTTGCCTCTGCGGGTGCCGGGTGCAACCCGGCCGAACCCCCACCCTCAGGGCCAGGCTGGAGGCGCGGCCACCCAGGCCTGCTGTACTTCGGCCAATGTCGCGCGTTCGTCATCGCGCCAGCCCGGCAACAGCTGCGCGTAACGACTGCTGTCGCGCCATTGCCCCGGCTCGGTCCGTACGGCGGCGGCATACCACTTCACTGCCTCCTGCTGCTGGCCGGCGCGCCACAGCGCCAACGCATAGCTCGGCGGTACCCAGCCCGGATTGCTGCGCAGGGTGCTGGCAGCGGCCTGCCACTGTTCCAGCGCGGCCAGCGCCTGGCCCTGCCGCAACAGGTCCCAGCCATAGTTCCAGCGTACGCTGCGGCCCAGCGCGCTCTGCACCGGCGCCTCGGCCAGTGCCTCGCGATAGAGCTTGTCGCCCAGTTCCGCGCGCCCCTGCGCGATGGCCACCGACGCCAGCTGCGCCGTGGCTTCCAGCCCCTTGCGGCCACGCTCGCGATGCTTCAGCAGCTGTGCCACCAGGTCTTCGCCTTCACCCTGCACCACCGTGATCGGCGCGGCAGCGGCGTCGCTGTCGAAATAGAACTCCTGCGGTGCCGGCAATGCCGGCGCGGCCCACACAGTGGCCGCTCCCGAAACCAGCAACACGCCGGCCAGGAACTGTCCTGCAACTGACATCCCAATTCCCCCAAGGTTGAAACACCAACCCTCCCTCTCTCTCCCCGATCCTAACCCCAGCACGGCCCCGGCGCGAGTGCCGGGGGCCCTGGCCCCCCACTGTTACAATTCGCGCCTTTCCCGCCGCGTGCACCTGCGCGGCCGGTGCCAGCCGATCCTGACAGGCCAGCCATGACCAGTACCGCGCAACTCACCTCGCCCGCTTCCGCCGACCTGCTCGACCGTGATTACACGCTCGACCACAAGTACACCCGCAACGCAGGGCGGATCTACCTGAGTGGTGTGCAGGCGCTGGTGCGGCTGCCGCTGATGCAGCGCCTGCGCGACGAAGCTGCGGGCATCGACAGCGCCGGTTTCATCAGTGGCTATCGCGGCAGCCCGCTGGGCGGCTTCGACCTGGAACTGTGGCGCGCGCGCAAGCACCTGGAAACGGCCAAGGTGAAGTTCACCCCGGGCCTCAACGAGGACCTGGGCGCCACCATGGTGTGGGGTACCCAGCAGACCAACCTGTTCCCCGGTGCCAACGTGCAGGGCGTGTTCGGCATGTGGTACGGCAAGGGCCCGGGCGTGGACCGCTGCGGCGACGTCTTCAAGCACGCCAATGCCGCCGGCACGTCGCGCCATGGTGGTGTGCTGGCACTGGCCGCCGATGACCATGCCTGCCGCAGCTCGACCCTGCCGCATGGCAGCGAGGACGAATTCGTCAGCGCGATGATGCCGGTGCTGAACCCGGCCGGCGTGCAGGACATCCTCGACATGGGCCTGCTCGGCTGGGCGATGAGCCGTTACACCGGGCGTTGGGTCGGCTTCAAGACGATCGCCGAGACGGTGGAATCGTCGGCCTCGGTCGAGGTTGATCCGCTGGCCCGGCGCATCGTGCTGCCGGAGGACTTCGACATGCCCGCCGGCGGCCTCAACATCCGCTGGCCCGATCCGCCGCTGGACCAGGAGATGCGCCTGCACCGCTATGCGGTGAAAGCCGCGCAGGCCTTCGCCCGTGCCAACGGCATCGACAAGGTGGTGATGGACGCGCCGCGTGCGCGGCTGGGCATCGTCACCACCGGCAAGAGCTACCTGGACGTGCTGCAGGCGCTGGAATACCTGGGCCTGGACGAGCAGGCCTGCGCCGACATCGGCATCCGCGTGTACAAGGTCGGCATGACCTGGCCGCTGGAACCGGAAGGCATCGCGCGCTTTGCGCAGGGCCTGGAAGACATCATCGTGGTGGAGGAGAAGCGTGCCTTCATCGAGCGCCAGATGAAGGAGCAGTTCTTCAACTGGCCGGCCAGCTGGGGCCAGCGCCCGTCCATTGTCGGCAAGTACGACGAGGCCGGCGAGTGGATCCTGCCGTCCACCGGCGAACTGACCCCGGCCACCATCGCCGGCGTGATCGGTCGCCGCATCCAGAAGTTCTTCAACAACGACTCCATCGAGCAGCGCCTGCAGTGGATGCAGGAGAAGGAAGCCGAGCTTGCGTTGCCGCGTGCCAGCTTCCCGCGCGTGCCGCACTACTGCTCCGGCTGCCCGCACAACACCTCCACCACCGTGCCGGACGGCTCGCGTGCGCTGGCCGGCATCGGTTGCCATTACATGGTGACCTGGATGGACCGCAGCACCGACACCTTCACTCACATGGGTGGCGAAGGCGTGACGTGGGCCGGGCAGGCCGCGTTCACCGACACCCAGCACGTGTTCCAGAACCTGGGCGACGGCACCTATTTCCATAGCGGTTCGCTGGCGATCCGCCAGGCGATCGCCGCCGGCGTCAACATCACCTACAAGATCCTCTACAACGATGCGGTGGCGATGACCGGCGGGCAGCCGGTGGACGGCCCGTTGAGCGTGCCGGACATCGCAAAGCAGATGCGGGCCGAGGGCATCCACACCATCATGGTGTTGTCGGACAACATCGCCAAGTGGACGCGCCAGCGCGAGCATTTCCCCAGCGACGTGGAGTTCCACGACCGCAGCGAGCTGGATGCGGTGCAGAAGCGCCTGCGCGAAGTGAAGGGTGTTTCGATCCTGATCTACGAACAGACCTGCGCCACCGAGAAGCGCCGCCGCCGCAAGCGCGGCAAGCTGGAAGACCCGGCCAAGCGGGTGATGATCAATTCGCTGGTCTGCGAAGGCTGCGGCGACTGCGGCAAGAAGAGTTTCTGCGTGTCGGTGCTGCCGAAGGAAACCGAGTTCGGTCGCAAGCGCGACATCGACCAGTCCAACTGCAACAAGGACTATTCCTGCGTCAACGGCTTCTGCCCGAGCTTCGTCACCGTGCACGGTGGGCAACCGCGCAAGGGCAGCAAGCGCGATGCCTCCACGCTGCTGGACAACCTGCCGGCACCGGTGGTACGCGGCACCCTGGAGCAACCCTGGAACATCCTGATCACCGGCGTTGGCGGTACCGGCGTGGTGACCATCGGCGCCCTGCTGGGCATGGCCGGTCACCTTGAAGGCAAGGGCGCCTCGGTGCTCGACCAGACCGGCCTGGCGCAGAAGGGTGGCGCGGTGACCACGCACATCCGCATCGCCCGCTGCCCGGACGACATCCATGCGGTGCGCATCGCCGCCGGTGAAGCCGATCTGGTGCTGGGCTGCGACATGGTGGTGGTCAACGACTACTGGGCGCTGTCGAAGGTACGCGCCGGCCGTTCGCAGGTGGTGCTCAATACCTACGAAGCGATGCCGGGCACCTTCACCACCCGCCCGGACATGCAGTTCCCCGCCGCCGACATCATCGCCGGCGTGCGCGTGGCCCTGGGTGGCGAGGAGCCGCTGCTGCTGGACGCAACCCAGCTGGCCACCGCGCTGCTCGGCGATGCGATCGCCGCCAACCTGTTCATCCTCGGCTACGCCTGGCAGCAGGGCCTGGTGCCGCTGTCGTTCGAGTCGCTGATGCGCGCCATCGAACTCAACGGCGCGGCCGTGGCGATGAACCAGCAGGCCTTCGCCTGGGGCCGCCTGGCCGCAGTCGATCCGCAGGCCGTGCAGCAGGCCGCCGGCCTGGTGCGCAACCGCCACACCGACACCGAGAACACGCCGGGCCCGCTGCATGCGCTGCCGCCGGGCGAATGGGAAGGCAACGAGTGGGGCGCTACCACCGCACCGCGCAACACCGGTGACGAGCGCGAGCTGCGCGGGCTGCCGACGCACGGTGGCGATGTCGCCTTCCTGCCGCTGGACGATGCGCGCCTGTCGCGCTCGCTGGACGAGATGATCGAGCGCCGCTCGGCCTTCCTGACCGACTACCAGGATGCCGCCTACGCCAACCGCTACCGCACGCTGGTCGAGCGCGTACGCGCGGCCGAAGCCGAGCGCATCGGCGGCTCCACCGCGTTGACCGAAACCGTGGCCCGCTACCTGTTCAAGCTGATGGCGTACAAGGACGAGTACGAAGTGGCGCGCCTGTACACCAGCGGCGACTTCCAGCGGCGCCTGCAGCAGCAGTTCGAAGGCGATTACCAGCTGCGCTTCCATCTGGCACCGCCACTGTTCGCGAAGAAGGACGAGCAGGGCCGGCTGCAGAAGAAGGAATACGGCCCGTGGATGTTCAAGGCGTTCGGCCTGCTGGCGAAGCTGAAGTTCCTGCGCGGTGGTCGCCTGGATGTGTTCGGCCGCACCGAAGAGCGTCGCATGGAGCGCCAGCTGATCACCGATTATGAGGCGACCGTGCAGCAGCTGATCGACGGACTGGATGACGACCGCCTGGCGCTGGCGGTGGAGATCGCCAGCATTCCCGAGCACATCCGCGGCTTCGGCCACGTCAAGGAAGCACACTTCGAGAAGGCCAAGGCCCGCGAAGCGGTGCTGCTGGCGCAGTGGCGGAATCCGAAGGCGCTGCATATCGTGCAGGTGGCGTAATCGATAGTGCCGGCCGCTGGCCGGCATCTGCCCTTCCCGGACAATGTGTTGCCGGCCAGCGGCCGGCACTACCGGTGCTTCAGCCCAGCCGCCACAGCAGCAAGCGGTTGTTGGCCGGCATTGCCACATCCCCCAGGCGGGTAAAGCCGTGGTCGGCGGCCAGCGCCTGCACCGCTTCGCTATCGCGGATGCCGCTGCGCGGATCGCGCGCCTTCAGCCACGCATCGAACTGCGCATTGCTGTCGCTGGTGTAGCGACCTCCGTAATTGAACGGTCCATACACCGCCAGCAGCGCGCCATGACGCAGCACCGGTGGCAGCGCGGTGAACAGCGCCTGCACGTACTCCCAGCCCATGATGTGCAGCGTGTTGGCACTGAATGCGGCGTCGAACAGGCTGCCCTGCGGCAGGCTCAGGCCGGGCGCTGGCGGCAGTTCCACCTGCAGCGCCACCGGCGGCAGCAGGTTCAGCAGTGCCGCCTCCGCGCGCCAGGCCTCGATGCCGGGCAGATGATCCGGATGGTCGCTGGGCTGCCAGCGCAGCCATGGCCAGCGCTCGGCGAAGAAAGCAGCATGCTGGCCGGTGCCGCTACCGATCTCCAGCACCCGGTGGCGATCACCCATCCACGGGTCGAGCGCAGCGGCGATCGGTTCGCGGTTGCGTTCGCAGGCTTCTGAATACGGCTTGCTCGACATCGAGACGGCGTCCAGGCGGGGTCGGCTTCATTGTGCACGAGGGGGGTATTGCTCGGCAGGGCTGCGCCCTGCACCTGCAGAAGCCGGAGCCAGAGCAACGTCAAAAGGCGGCATCCCGTGGGTTGGCGGGTTGGATCCGGTTGCGGGGACGCCGTGAATCCGTCCATGGAGGCTCGGTCGCGCCATCCATGGCGCTCACGCCCCGCAACCGGATCCACCCCGCCTTCGACAGTTTTCCGCGATCTGCTGGAACGGCTCTTGGGGTCAGATCCGTTTTCCTGCGGAAAACGGATCTGACCCGAGATTTATTTCGATATCTGACAGATGTGTCGACCAAGGTCGACACCTACCAACAGCCGCGGAAATCTGTCAGAGGTGGGGCGGTGTGGGGTGGCAGGACCGTTGGCGCCATGGATGGCGCCATCGAGCCCCCATGGACGGGTTTACGGCGTGTCCTGCCACCCCACACCGCCCCGCCATCCCACGGAGAGCCCGCTTTTGACGTTGCGGTTGCCGGCCAGCGGCCGGCACTACCGCAGGTGCAGGGCTGCAAGCCCTGCCGAAACCCTCCCCGACCATGACTGCAGTCACTTGCCCGAATGCCCGCCGCTGGCGAAAGTCGAGGAGTTGACGTGATCGGATCGGTCCTTTGCCGGCCGCACGGAAGTGAGAGAGAGACGCTGTGCAACGACGTGAGTTCCTGGCATTTTCCGCTCTGGGCCTGGCGGGCCTGGCCCTGCCGCATTCGCGGCTGATCGCCGCCGAGCAGTTGCTGGCCCCGGTCGACCCGGCCAAGCGCCGGCGCCTGGCCGAGGTCGCCCTCGCTGCCGCGCGTTCGGCCAAGGCCAGCTACTGCGACGTGCGCATCGGGCGCTACCTCAACCAGTCGGTGATCACCCGCGAGCACCAGGTCGGCAACGTGACCAACCGCGAATCGTCCGGTGTGGGCGTGCGGGTGATCGTCAACGGTGCCTGGGGTTTCGCCGCCACCCACCAGCAGACCGAAGCGGCGGTGCGCACCGCCGTCGAACAGGCCACCGCCATCGCCCGCGCCAATGCCAGCATCCAGTCCCGCCCGGTGCAGCTGGCGCCCACCCCGGCGGTCGGCGAGGTGCGTTGGCAGACACCCATCCGCCGCAATGCGATGGAAGTGCCGATCCAGGACAAGGTCGAGCTGCTGCTGGCGCTCAATGCGGCCGCACTGGATGCGGGTGCCGACTACATCAATTCCACCCTGTTCCTGGTCAATGAGCAGAAGTACTTCGCTTCCAGCGACGGCTCGTTCATCGACCAGGACATCCACCGTATCTGGCTGCCGTTCACCGCCACCGCCATCGACAAGGCCAGCGGCAAGTTCCGCACCCGTGCCGGCCTGTCCTCGCCGATGGGCATGGGCTACGAGTTCCTCGATGGCGATGCACGCGGCAAGGTGCAGCTGCCCGGTGGCATCACTGCGTACCGTGATTCCTATGACCCGGTCGAGGACGCCATCGCCGCCGCCCGCCAGGCGCGCGAGAAGCTGAAGGCGCCCTCGGTGAAGCCCGGCAAGTACGACCTGGTGCTGGACCCGTCCAACCTGTTCCTCACCATCCACGAGAACGTCGGCCACCCGCTGGAACTGGACCGCGTGCTCGGCTACGAGGCCAACTACGCCGGCACCAGCTTCGCCACGCTGGACAAGCGCGATGCCGGTTTCCGCTGGGGCAGCGACATCGTCACCTTCTTCGCCGACAAGACCCAGCCGGGCAGCCTCGGCGCGGTCGGCTACGACGACGAAGGGGTGAAGACCCAGCGCTGGGACCTGGTGCGCGACGGCATCCTGGTCGACTACCAGGCGACGCGCGATGAGGCGCACATCCTCGGCCGCGACGCCTCGCATGGCTGCAGCTATGCCGACTCGTGGTCCAGCGTGCAGTTCCAGCGCATGGCCAACGTCTCGCTGGCGCCGGGCAGGACGCCGCTCAGCGTGGAGGACATGATCAAGGACGTGGAGAACGGCATCTACATCCACGGCCGTGGCTCCTATTCCATCGACCAGCAGCGCTACAACGCGCAGTTCGGCGGCCAGCTGTACTACCAGATCCGGAACGGAAAGATCACCGGCATGGTCGAGGATGCGGCCTACCAGATCCGCACGCCGGAGTTCTGGAACGCCTGCACCGCCATCTGCGATGAACGCGACTTCCGCCTCGGCGGCTCGTTCTTCGACGGCAAGGGCCAGCCCGGCCAGGTGTCGGCGGTCTCGCACGGTTCGTCCACCACCCGTTTCAACGGCATCAACATCATCAACACCGCGCGCAGTCTCGGCGCTTGAGCCACCCGTCCTTCATGGAGAGCAGCCTTGCACAGACGTGACTTCCTGGCCCTGACCGGGCTTACCGCTGGCGGCCTGATCGTGCCGTCGTTCTTCGGCAAGGCGATCGCCGCCGAGCAACTGCAGTCCAGCCTCGACCCTGCGCTGAAGAAGCGCCTGGCCGACGCCGCCCTGCAGGCCGCGCGCAGCGCCGGCGCCACCTACTGCGACGTGCGCATCGGCCGCTACCTGCGGCAGTTCGTGATCACCCGCGAGGACAAGGTGCAGAACGTGGTCAACACCGAGTCCACCGGTGTGGGCATCCGCGTGATCGTCAACGGCGCCTGGGGCTTTGCCGCCACCAATGCGCTCAGCACCGCCGACGTGGCCCGTGCCGCGCAGCAGGCCGCGGCGATCGCCAAGGCCAACGCGGGCGTGCAGACCGCGCCGGTGCAGCTGGCCAAGGCGCCGGGCGTGGGCGAGGTCAGCTGGAAAACGCCGATCCGCAAGAACGCGATGGAGGTGCCGATCAAGGAGAAGGTCGACCTGCTGCTGGACGTCAACGCTGCGGCGATGGGCGCCGGTGCCAGCTTCGTCAACTCGATGCTGTTCCTGGTGAACGAGCAGAAGTACTTCGCCTCCACCGACGGTTCCTACATCGACCAGGACGTGCACCGCATCTGGGCACCGATGACGATCACCGCCATCGACAAGGCCAGCGGCAAGTTCCGCACCCGCGAAGGCCTGTCCGCACCGATGGGCCTGGGCTACGAGTACCTCGATGGCGCGGCTGCCGGCAAGGTGCTCACGCCCAATGGCGTGGTCAACTACGGCTCGTCCTACGACATGAAGGAAGATGCCATCGCAGCGGCCAAGCAGGCGCAGGAGAAGCTGAAGGCGCCGTCGGTGAAGCCCGGCAAGTACGACCTGATCCTCGATCCGTCGCACACCTGGCTGACCATCCACGAGTCGATCGGCCATCCGCTGGAACTGGACCGCGTGCTCGGCTACGAAGCCAACTATGCCGGTACCAGCTTCGCCACCCTGGACAAGCGCGAGCAGCATTTCCAGTACGGCAGCGAACACGTGAACATCTTCGCCGACAAGACCCAGCCGGGCAGCCTCGGCGCGGTCGCGTATGACGACGAGGGTGTGAAGTGCAAGCGCTGGGACCTGATCAGCAACGGCAAGCTGGTCGACTACCAGACCATCCGCGACCAGGCCCACATCCTCGGCAAGACCGAATCCGATGGCTGCTGCTATGCCGACTCGTGGTCCAGCGTGCAGTTCCAGCGCATGGCCAACGTGTCGATGGCGCCGGGCAAGTCACCGCTGAGCGTGTCGGACATGATCAAGGACGTGGAGAACGGCATCTACATCATCGGGGATGGTTCGTTCTCGATCGACCAGCAGCGCTACAACGCGCAGTTCGGCGGCCAGCTGTTCTACGAGATCAAGAACGGAAAGATCACCCGCATGCTCGAAGACGTGGCCTACCAGATCCGCACGCCGGAATTCTGGAATGCCTGCAGCGCCGTGGCCGATGAACGCGACTACCGCCTGGGCGGTTCGTTCTTCGACGGCAAGGGCCAGCCCGGCCAGGTCTCGGCGGTCTCGCACGGTTCGTCCACCGCGCGCTTCAACGGCATCAACGTCATCAACACCGCACGCAGCCTCGGCTGACCGGTCAGGAGCCCTTACACCATGAGTATCTTCACCGAAGCCCAGGCCAAGGCCATCCTCGACAAGGTCATCGCCCTGTCCAAGGCCGATGAGTGCACGGCCGTACTGGCCGGTTCCATCAACGGCAACATCCGTTTCGCCCTGAACAACGTGTCCACCAGCGGCATCGTCGACAACACCGAACTGGCCGTCACCGTGGCCTTCGGCAAGCGCGTGGGGACCGCCTCGATCAACGAGTTCGACGACGCGGCGCTGCAGCGCGTGGTGCGTCGCGCCGAAGACCTGGCCCGCCTGGCCCCGGAAAACCCGGAGTTCATGCCGGCCATCGGCAAGCAGACCTACCGCCCCAGCCCGACCTTCAGCGAATCCACCGCCGCCATCGATCCGGCCTTCCGCGCCAAGGTCGCCGCCGATTCGATCGCGCCGTGCCGTGGCAACGGGCTGATCGCTGCAGGCTTCCTCGAAGACGGCCAGGGTTTCTACGCCACCGCCAACAGCAACGGCAACTTCGGCTACCAGCGCACCACCAACTTCGACTACACCTGCACCGTGCGCACCGAAGACGGCCGTGGTTCGGGCTGGGTGGGTCGCAACCTGAAGGACGCTGCCGACTTCAAGGCCGACCAGGACATCCGCATCGCCATGCGCAAGGCGACCGAGTCGCAGGAAGCCAAGGCACTGGAACCCGGCAAGTACACGGTGATCCTGGAGCCAGCAGCAGCCGCCGGCCTGATCAGCTTCATGATGAACTTCTTCAGCGCACGCTCGGCCGATGAGGGCCGCAGCTTCCTGTCCAAGAAGGGCGGTGGCAACAAGCTGGGCGAGCAGGTATACGATCCGCGCGTGAACATGCACGCCGACCCGTGGCACCCGGACGCACCGGTGCTGCCGTGGGACAACGAGGGCATGCCGCGCGAGCGCATCGCCATCATCGAGAACGGCAAGGTCGCCAACCTCGACTACTCGCGCTTCTGGGCACAGAAGCAGGGCAAGACCGCCAAGGCCACGCCCGGCAACCTGCTGATGAGCGGTGGCGAGAAGAGCACCGCCGAGCTGGTGCGCGGCACCCAGAAGGGCATCCTGGTCACCCGTACCTGGTACATCCGCATGGTCGATCCGCAGACCGTGCTGCTGACCGGCCTGACCCGCGATGGCACCTTCTACATCGAGAACGGGCAGATCAAGTACCCGGTGAAGAACTTCCGCTTCAACGAATCGCCGGTGATCATGCTCAACAACATCGAAGAGCTGGGCAAGCCGGTGCGCGTGGCCGGTGACGAGTCCAGCTTCGTGATGATGATTCCGCCGATGAAGCTGCGCGATTTCACCTTTACCTCGTTGTCCGACGCGGTCTGATGGATCGGCGGGCCTGCCTGCGCTGGTTGGCTGCTGCCGCTTCGGCGGCGGCGCTGCCGGCATGGGCGCAGGCAGGCCCGCGCAGTTCGCGCTACGACTTCTGGTTCACCCGCCTGCAGTACGATTCCGGCGACTGGGACGTGGACGCGCGCATGCCGTCCAACCTGATCACCTCGCTGATCGACTACACCTCCCTGCGGGTGGACCCGCAGGAACGCGTGGTGGCGTTGGCCGACCCGCGCATGCTGGAGGCGCCGTTCTGCTACCTGGCCGGGCACACCCTGGTCGAGTTCAACGCCGCCGAACGGCAGAACTTCGTGCGCTACGTGCGCAATGGTGGCTTCGTCTTCGTCGACGACTGCAACCACGATATCGACGGCCTGTTCGCCACCTCGTTCGAAGCGCAGATGGGCCGGCTGTTCGGGCCGAAGGCGCTGCAGAAACTGCCCAACAGCCACGCGCTGTACCGCAGCTTCTTCCGCTTCCCCGACGGCCCGCCCGCGACCAGCTTCGAGCTCAACGGCTGGGGCGATGACCTGGTGCACGACTACCTGAAAGGCATCGAGGTCGATGGCCGGCTGGGTCTGCTCTACAGCAACAAGGATTACGGCTGCGAGTGGGACTACGACTGGCGCAACAAGCGTTTCCTGGCCGAAGACAACACCCGCTTCGGCGTCAACATCGTGATGTACGCATTGAACAACTGAACGGACCACGCCCATGACCTCCCCCGACCTCGATTCCCTGCTGCCGCGCCTGCATGCGCTGCGCAGCGCCCTGGCCCACGCCGTGGTCGGCCAGCACACCGTGGTCGAGCAGCTGCTGATCGGCCTGCTGGCCGGTGGCCACTGCCTGCTGGAAGGCGCGCCGGGGCTGGGCAAGACCCTGCTGGTGCGCTCGCTGGGGCAGGCACTGGAACTGCAGTTCCGGCGCGTGCAGTTCACCCCGGACCTGATGCCCAGCGACATCCTGGGCACCGAACTGCTGGAAGAAGACCACGGCACCGGTCATCGCCATTTCCGCTTCCAGCAGGGCCCGATCTTCACCAACCTGCTGCTGGCCGACGAGCTCAACCGCACCCCGCCCAAGACCCAGGCGGCGCTGCTGGAAGCGATGCAGGAGCGTACGGTCAGCTACGCCGGCACGACCTACACGTTGCCGGCGCCGTTCTTCGTGCTGGCCACGCAGAATCCGATCGAACAGGCCGGTACCTACCCCTTGCCCGAAGCACAGCTGGACCGCTTCCTGCTGCATGTGCTGGTCGATTACCCCAGCGAGGAAGAAGAGCGGCAGATCCTCGAACAGACCACCGGCGGTGCCACGGAAAGCGTGCCGAAGGTGATGGATGCCGAAGCGGTGATCGCGCTGCAGGCGGCGGTGCGCCAGGTGCATGTCAGTCCCGACGTGCTGGCCTGGATCACCCGCCTGGTCCGCGCCAGCCGCCCCGGCGATGGCGCACCGGCGGCGATCAACCAGTGGGTGAAATGGGGCGCGGGTCCGCGTGCCGGGCAGTCGCTGGTGCTGGCCGCCAAGGCGCGCGCACTGCTGCAGGGACGCTTTGCCGCCACGCGCGAGGATGTGCAGGCGCTGGCGGCACCGGTGATGCGCCATCGCCTGCTGCTGTCCTTTGCCGCCGAAGCCGAGCAGAAGCGGGCCGACGATGTGGTCGCCGCGCTGCTGCAGGCCGTTCCCTTCCCGGGTTGATCCACTGGTGACCGCAGGCACGCCGCTGCTGCTGCCACCCGACCTGCGTGCGCGCCTGCGTGCGCTGCGCCTGCGGCCACGCCTGGCCAGCGGTGCGAGCGGCATCGGCCAGCATGCCAGCCGCAGCCGCGGCGCCGGCCTGGAATTCGCCCAGTACCGCGCCTACGAGCCCGGTGACGAACTGCGCCAGATCGACTGGAAGCTGTATGCGCGCTCGGACCGCTTCTTCGTGCGCGAATCCGAGCGCGAAAGCCCGATCACCGTCTGGCTGCTGCTCGATGCCACGGCCTCGGCGGGCCAGTCCGACCGTACAACGCCCGTACGCAGCCGCCTGGATCACATGCGGCAGCTGGCTGCCTGCGTGGTCGAGCTGGCGCTGCAGCAGGGTGACCGCTTCGGCCTGCTGGCGATCAACGGCGAAGGCCTGCAGCTGGTACCAGCCGCGCATGGCGCGCGCCAGCGCGACCGCGTGCATCTGCAGCTGCATGTCCTGCAGGCGCGCGGCGCATGGCCGGCCGCAGAGCGGCTGCGACCGCTGTGGGAGCGCGTGCGCCCCGGCGATCTGCTGCTGGCCATCGGCGATGGCTTCGACGACGCGGGCATCGTGCTGCTGGAGCAGCTGGCCAGCGCCCGCCGCGAGGTGATGCTGCTGCAGGTACTGACGGCCGACGAGCGCGATTTCCCCTTCGACGCAGGCCATCGTTTCCGCGATCCGGAAACGGGCGATGAACTTCTCGGCGATGGCGCCGCGATCCGCGCCGACTACCTGCAGTACTTCGCCCAGGCGCGCGCCGCGCTGCAGTCGCGCCTGCAGGCCAGTGGCATCGCCTGCGCGACCGGTTGGCTGGATCAGCCGCTGGACCAGCCGCTGCAGGCGCTGTTCGGCCGCAGGGGCGGCGCATGAGCCTGCTGTTCCCGCTGGGCCTGGCGGCGCTGGCCGCATGGCTGCTGCCACTGCTGATCCACCTCGCCCGCCGTCATCCCTACACGCCGCTGGATTTCGCTGCGCTGCGCTGGCTGCGCGCCCAGGTACGACCGCGGCAGCGCATCCGCTTCGATGATTGGCCGCTGTTGCTGGTGCGCCTGCTGTTGCTGGCCGCACTGGCCCTGCTGCTGGCGCGCCCGGCGCTGACCGGTCCTGCGCCCGTGCCAGCAGCGTGGACGGTGGTGGCACCGGGCCTGGACGCGACCGCGCTGCGCGGCAGCACCGATGCGCGCAACTGGCATTGGCTGGCGCCGGGCTTTCCCACCATCGACCAGCCCGCGCCGGCAGACGCTGCTGCCCTGCCCAGCCTGCTGCGCGAGCTGGACGCGCAGTTGCCGGCCGGCACCGCGCTGACCGTGCACGTACCCGACCCCTTGCCCGGCCTTGATGGTGCCCGCCTGCAGCTGTCGCGCAAGGTGCAGTGGCAGCCACACGCGCTGGCCATCACCGCGCCGCCACACGCTTCCCCGGCACCACGCCTGCGTACGCGCAGCGATGCACCGGCCGCTGCGCTGCAATGGCTGGGCGCGTTGCAGCGCGCGTGGAGCACGCAACCATTGGCGGCCCCCCTGGCCGACGACGCCTTGCCTGCCCGCGGCGAGATCGGCGTCTGGACCGCCACCGATGCGCTGCCTGGCACCTGGCAGCGCTGGCTGCAGCAGGGCGGCACGGTGCTGACCGCTGCGAAACCGCCAGCGGGTGCACCCGTACTGCTGCGCGATGCAGACAATGCACCGCTGCTGTGGCAGCAGCGCATCGGCCAGGGCCGCCTGCTGCATCTGCCCGGCGAATGGAACGTGGCCCGCAACAGTGCACTGCGCGATGACGGCCTGCCGCGCGACCTGCTGCAGACCCTGCAACCGCCATCAACGCCGCAGCTGGGTGATGCGCAGGACCAGACACCACGCCAGGCGCCCCTGCCCGCCGCAACGCCGCCCCTGCGCGAACCCACCGCCTGGCTGCTGCTGGTGATCGTGCTGCTGTTCGCGCTTGAGCGCTGGATGGCGAGCAGCGCGCGACGCAGGGCTGCATCATGAAGGCGCTGCAACAGGCATGGCAGCGCGCACGTCGGCGCCGCGCGGCGATCACCCTGCTGCTGGGCCTGCCGTGGGCGCTGGCGTCAGCGGCACTCGCGCTGCGCGTGTCCGGTTTCGATATCGCCTGCGTCGTGGCGACCGTGGCCCTGCTGATCATTGCGGCCGCCGCGACGATGCGCGCCCGGCAGCTGGACCGACGCTGGTTGCAACGCAGGCTCGATGCCAGTGGCGCCAGCGAAGACAGCGCCGATCTGCTGTTTGCCGATGGCGCTGCGCTCAACCCATTGCAGCAGCGCCAGCGCACGCACGTGCTGGCTGCGCTTGAACGCAACCTCCCCGAGCTGCGACCACGCTGGCCACGCAGGGCAGTGGCGCTGTGCTGGATTGGCGGTATCGCCGTCGCTGTGCTGGCACTGGGCTGGCCGCACAGCGGCGCACCGCGCCCCACGGCGCCTGCCTCGCCGCAAAGCAGCGCCAAGGCCGATCCATTGCGCCTGCAGTCCACTCGACTGCGCATCGACGCACCGGCCTACACCGGCCAACCCACGCGTACGCAGAACGCACTCGACGCCAAGGTCGCCGCCGACAGTCGCCTGTCCTGGTCACTGCGCTTCGACCGTGCACCCAGCAACGCCTGGCTGCAGTTCCACGACGGTCGACGCCTGCCGTTGCGCGAGCGCAATGGTGAATGGCAGGCGCAGGACGTAGCGCATACCCCGGTGCTGTATCGCGTGATCAGCCAACCGGCGCTGGCCGAAACCCGCCTGCATCGGCTCGACGTGGTCGCCGACCGTGCGCCGACGGTGCGCGTGATCGAGCCTGCCACCAGCCTGGTGCTGGGCACCCCCGGGCAACGGCAGTGGACGCTGCGCTTCGAGGCCAGCGACGATCATGGCGTCTCCGCGCGGGCGACGCTGTCGATCACCATCACCCAGGGCAGCGGCGAGAACATCACCTTCGTACGCCGCAGCGTGCCGCTCAGCGGCAGCGGCGAGGCGAAAGCACGGCGCTTTGCCCACACCCTTGATCTGGCCGCGCTGGGCGCACAGCCCGGCAACGATGTGATCGCCCAACTGGAAGTGCGCGACAACCACGCGCCGGCAGCACAAATCGGCCGCAGCAGCAGCGTGATCCTGCGCCTGCCCAGCGCCGAGGCCGTGCTCGGTGCCGAACTGGAAGGCCGCATCAAGAAGACCCTGCCCGCGTACTTCCGCAGCCAGCGGCAGATCATCATCGACGCCGAGGCGTTGATCCGCGAACGCCGGAGCGTAGCCGCCGATACCTTCGTCAAGCGCAGCGACGCGATCGGCGTCGACCAGCGCATCCTGCGCCTGCGCTACGGCCAGTTCCTGGGCGAAGAAAGCGAGGGCGCGCCGAAGCCACCGCCGACCAGCGACCTGCCCACCAGCGATACGCCGGCGGCAGACGCACACGATGACGATCATGAGCACGGTCACGGCGCCGAGGCCGGCGCACACGACGAGCACGGCCACGACCACGCTGGCGCAGCCAGCGGCAATGACACGCCCCCGGTGTTCGGCAGCGCCACCGACGTGCTGTCCGAGTACGGACATACCCACGACCACGCCGAGGCGGCGACACTGCTTGACCCGCAGACACGCGCCACCTTGAAGGCCGCGCTGGACCAGATGTGGTCGGCCGAAGGCGAGCTGCGCCAGGGCCGCCCCGAGCAGGCCCTGCCGTTTGCCTACAAGGCGCTGGCGTTCATCAAGCAGGTGCAGCAGGCCGAGCGCATCTACCTGGCGCGCGTCGGCCCGGAGCTGCCGCCGATCGACGAGAGCCGGCGCCTGGGCGGCGACCGTGCCGGGCTGGCCAGCCGCGACCTGCCGCTGGCCGCGCGCACGCCGCCCGATCCGGCCGTCGTCGAGGCCTGGCAGCGATTGGGCGACGAGGACGGCACGCCCGATCTGGACATGCTGGCCGCCTGGCAGCAGCGCAACAACGCCTTCCTGCCCGATGCACTGGACCTGGCTGCCGCCATCGAACAACTACGCATCGACGCCGGCTGCACCGAGTGCCGGCAGCGCCTGCGCGCGCAGCTGTGGCGCGCACTGCAGCGGCCACTGCCGCAGGTGATGCGACGCCGTGCGGCCGATGCCATGGGGCAGCGCTACCTCGACGCGCTGGACGCACAGCCATGAGCACATCGGCATTGAACGTGTGGGTCGCAGTGGCGCTGGCGCTGATCGTGCTCGTCGCCAGTGCACGCCAGCTGCGTTCGCCCACGCGAGGGCGCGGCCGTCTTATCGCCGTGCTCACGCTGCAGGCGGCCGCCGCTGCGCTGCTGTACGTCTGCCTGCTGCCGCCCTCACAGCGCGCTTCCCTGGCCGGCCTGGTGGTGATCGGCGCCGGGGCCGACAGGACCGGTGCACTGCCGACCGGCGGCACCCGGGTGCTGTTGCCGGAAGCAACCGATATGGCCGGTGCAGCGCGCGTGCCGGACCTGGCGACCGCACTGCGCCGCTATCGGTCCTCCACGGTGACACTGGTCGGTGCCGGCCTGGCCGCGCGTGACCGCGATGCCGTGCTGCCCGCCGACACGCGCTGGCAGGCGGCCCCTGCAGCCAACGGATGGATCGCCCTGCAGCCGCCCGTGGACACCGCTCCCGGTGCGCGCTTCGACGTGCACGCACAGGCACGCGGCGTAGACCGCGCGCAGGCCGAACTGCTGGACCCGGCCGGTGCCGTGGTTGATCGTGCACCGCTGGCGGCGGACGGCCGTGTACAGCTCAGCGGCATCGCCCGCGCCGAAGGCCGCAGCGTGTTCCAGCTGCGCCTGCTGGATGCGCAGGGCCATGTCGCCGACAGTGTGCCGGTGCCGCAGCAGACACTGGCCGCCGCTCCGCTGCGCCTGCTGGTGCGCTCGGCTGCCCCCGGCGCCGAACTGAAGTACCTGCGCCGCTGGGCCACCGATGCCGGCATCCGCGTGCAGGTGCAGGCCGAGACCGGCGCAGGCCTCAGCCTGGGCGACGGCAACGTGGCGTTGGACGCGTCCACGCTGGCGCGCAGCGATCTGCTGCTGCTCGACGAACGCAGCCTGGCCGCGCTCGGTGCCGCTCAGCTGGCGGCCGTGCGCCAGGCCCTGCGCGATGGCCTGGGCCTGCTGGTGCGCAGTACCGGCGCGCCATCAGCCAGCGCACGGCAACGCCTGCGCGATCTCGGCCTGCCCGTGCAGGGCGATGCCAGCAGCCAGGTTGCGGCGATGCCCGGCGAGGGTGACGCAACGATGCTGCAGGCACGTCGCGGGCCGCTTGCCGCCGGCACCCTGCCCACCGCCGATGGCGAAGACGCCGACCGCGCGTCGCACGCCGCGCCGCTGCCGGCGCTGGAATATCTGGCGCTGCAGGCAGCCGACAGCCGCCCCCTGCTGCAGGATCGCGACGGCAAGCCCATCGGTGGGTGGCGCGCCGTCGGCAAGGGGCGCATCGGGCTGCTGCCGATCACTGACAGCTGGCGCTGGGTACTGGCCGGTCGCGAGGATCGCCACGGCGAGTTGTGGAGCACGGCGTTCGCCACCCTCGCACGCGCGCAGGTGGGGACCGAAGTTCCATGGTCGACACAGGCACTGGCCTGGGCCGGCGAACGGCAGTCGCTGTGCGGCGTGCAGGCACCTCTGCGGGCCTTCGACGCACGCGGCGATGGCGTGCCGCTGATCGTCGACAGCACCACCGGCACAGCACGATGCGCGGGCTGGTGGCCGCGCCAGGCCGGTTGGCAGCGCCTGCAGCACGGCGACCGCACCCAGTGGCGTTACGTGTTCGATCCGAAGCAGGCCCCTGCCCTGCACCGGCAGGCGATGATGGATGCCACCGCGCAGCGGCTGGCCACTGCGGCGCCGGCAACCGCGCAGGCGAGCCAGCGCGTGCCGGGACCGCGCTGGCCGTGGTGGCTGGCATTCGTGCTGTGCGCATCGCTGCTGTGGTGGCTGGAGCGCCGGCGCTGATCCGGGGTCGGATCCCTTTCGCGTGCGAAAGGGCTCTGACCCCACCGATTGAGTCGCGAACACCATCCACGCATGGCGTGGATCTACTGATGCCGTGCAGGGTAGATGCCCACCTCGGTTGGCGGCGGGCCGTCCGCGCGTTTCCTCCACGCATGGCGTGGATCTACCTGCGGCGGTACACACCATTGAAGCGCACGTTCATGCCGCCGCACTCGCTGTTGTCGGCCACGAGCAGCACATCGCCCAGCAGCTGCGCGTGCACCGTGCAGCTGTCCTCGACGAAGTCGACCTGGGCACCACGCGGTACTGCCTGCGCGCTCACCGCGCCGATGTTCGGCCCATAGGGACGAACCTCCGGCGATGGATTGGCCGAGGGCCAGTAGGCGTCGCCTTCCACCTGCAGCTGGTTGCCGTGTACGCGGATCTTCAGGCCGTTGTCTCCATCCTTCCAGTCACCCGACCACGCCTGCAGCGTCGGCGCGGGCACCGGCAACGCCTGCAGCTTGCTGCGATCCACCCAGCCTGCGCTGCCACCCACCTTGTTCGGGAAGAACGCGCAGCGGTAGCGGCCAAGATCGCGCCCGGTCACCACCGTGTCGCCACTCACCACGTAGCTGCGCTGGCGGCAGGCGGGTTCGCCCTTGGCCGGGCAGCCGTCCATGTCGCCCAGCAGGTACAGGCGCGGCGTATCCACCACCTTGGCCAGGGCAAAGCCCGATTGTTCCGAAGGGAACGCGCCATTGCGGCACGAACCGCCATCGGCCAGGTCGCTGGCGGACGCGGCAAGCGGGCTCAGCGTTGCAAGCAGGAACAGGGTACGCAGCGGCATCCAGGCAGCCTCGAAGGGAAGGCCCGCAGGATACCGCCTACTTCTCCGGCGGCGCGCCGCAACCATCCTGCTGGGCGCAGAACTGCAGCGCGCGGCGTTGCTGCTCGGCGCTCAGTTGCGGGGGCGGCCGCGCGATGGCCGACTGGATCTGGTCCGGGCCGCCGGTGATCTTGTTCAGGCCCTTGGCCGCGGCCATCACACCCTTGACCACGCCCATCATGATGTAACCGCCGCCCATGCTGACCTGTTCGGGCGACGGCGGCTCGCTCCAGTCGCGGCTGAAGCGGTTGTTCTCCGCGCGCATCGGGTTCTTGAAGCGGTACAGGTCCAGGGGCTGGTCGTCTTCGGGTTTCAGCGCACGCACTTCACCCAGCGTGGTGACATCCCCCTGCGCAGGCGCAGCGACGACAGGCATGTCATCAGCGGCGGGCGGCGTAGTGGGTGCCGGTACGGGACCAGGCGCGGGCACGGCCGCAGGTGCCGGCTGCTGCGCCTGCACGATGCCCGCCAGCAGCATGCTGGCCAGAAGTGCTCCCTGCGTTGCGCGTTTTGCCACAGCCATCCGCCCTTGCCTGTTGCGTCCAAGTGTCGAGGATACGGATGCAGGCTTCAGATTTCGTTGGCAACCATGTGGGCGTTCAGGGTGTGTCGCGCATCACCGGACCCGGCCGGTGCGCCGACGTTTGCAACAATCGTCATTCCCATCAGGACGCTGGGCCGACAAGCTGCGGTATTTCCCGCTACCCCTGTCGACCATGGCACCGCCCTCCACCTCCATGTCGCTGCAGCGGTTCAGCCGCTGATGTCCCGCGCTGCGCTGCTGGTCGTACTCGCACTGCTGCTGGCGATGATTGTTGCCGCCGTTGCCGAATGGACGTCCCGCGTCCGCACCGGATTGGCATTGCTGCGCCGGAGCAGCGCGCTGCGAACGCTGGATGCCGATGAACACGCGGCGCTGGCAACGGTGCGCGCACTGACCGGCTGCGTCCATGGCGACCAGGTGCAGGTACTGCGCGGAACGTTCACCGGAGGCGCCGTCAGCCGCCACTACCCGGTCTGCGACGGTCTGCTGGGCAGCATTCCCGTGCTGCTGCCGCGGCAGGCATGCACACACCTTGCTGTGGACAATGACGCCGAAGTGGTGCTGAGCGAACGCTGGGCCGTTGTGGTGCGTCTCAATGGATTCCATGTGGCCGCAATGCGACCGGTTGCAGCCGCCAGCCGGATCCGGGGCGAGCGTCTCGAGACACCGGAAGAAGTCGCGATGCGACGCGGACCCGGGTTGCGCCCGTCCGCGCTGTTGATCGCGGTGCTGGCGCTATGGGCCGCTGCCGATGCGTCCGGCCTGCTCTGCCTGCCCCTGCCGCGTGATGTCAGCTACCTGTCAGGAGTGCCCCTGCTCGCCATTGCCGGCCTGGGGTTCTGGCTGGGTCGACCGCGCCGCAGTGCCCCTGCGACGGCACAGCGCGTGCTGCAGGTGCAGGGGCGCCTGCGCGCATACCAGCGGAACGGACAGACATCGCAGGCGTGGCTGCTGGGCAAGGACCTGCGCGTGCAACTTCCATGGGAGTGGGTGAACGTCGCGGGATTTTCCACGGGGCGCTCGATGCGCCTGGATGTACGCGCCTGTGATGGCAAGGTGCTGGCCGCGGGACCAGGATGGTGCCTGGCTAGCGACCGGCTGCGCTACCCGACCAGCGGGGGGTTCTGGCACCTGGCCTGGCTCGGCCTGCTGCTGCTTTTACAAGTGCTCGGCGTCATCTGGTTGCCCCTGCCGCAGCGGCCGGACCTGGGCTGGCCGGGCGTACTCCATTGGCAGCTGTTCGCGCTGTTGGCGGCGGGCTGGCACGTGCTGATGCTCGTCGTGTGTGTTCGTCGGTCCGTCAGCCGCACTGCCGCACTTGGCGCCGCGCTCAAGGCGCGCCCTGCCCCCGGCACTGAATGATTCATGCCACCCCGTCGCGGCGTCTCACATGCTGAGATCCATCTGTGTTGCCATGTGAACCCCTGAAAATCGACTTCCCATGGCTTACGAACTCGCCAAGCGCACCGCCGATGCGGAGCAGCAGCTCGCCACCCGCGATGGCCTGCCCGCGCGCGATGGCGCACTGCTCAGTGCACGCCTGCAGCGCCGCTACCAGGATCGCATCACCGGCAGCTTCGCCATTCCCGGCCGCGAAGGCCGCTATGCGCCGATTCCCGCGTCGGTGCCACCGGCGCTGGCCGCCGCGCTGAAGGCACGCGGCATCGAGCAGCTCTACAGCCACCAGGCCGAGGCATGGGAGGCCAGCCAGCGTGGCGACCACGTCGCCATCGTTACCCCCACCGCCAGCGGCAAGTCGCTGTGCTACACCCTGCCGGTGGTCAGCGCCGCCATGCAGGACAAGGCCAAGGCGCTGTACCTGTTCCCCACCAAGGCACTGGCCCAGGACCAGGTGGCCGAACTGCTGGAGCTCAACCGCGCCGGCGACCTCGGGGTGAAGGCCTTCACCTTCGACGGCGACACCCCCGGCGACGCGCGGCAGGCGATCCGCCTGCATGGCGACATCGTGGTCTCCAACCCGGACATGCTGCACCAGGCGATACTGCCGCATCACACCAAGTGGGCGCAGTTCTTCGAAAACCTGCGCTACATCGTCATCGACGAAGTACACACCTATCGCGGCGTGTTCGGCAGCCATGTCACCAACGTGCTGCGCCGGCTCAAGCGCATCTGCGCGTTCTACGGGGTGCAACCGCAGTTCATCCTGTGCTCGGCCACCATCGGCAACCCGCAGGCGCATGCCGAGGCGCTGATCGAAGCACCGGTCACCGCCATCACCGAATCCGGTGCACCCAGCGGGCCGAAGCAGGTGCTGCTGTGGAATCCGCCGGTGATCAACCCCGACCTGGGCCTGCGTGCCTCGGCGCGCTCGCAGAGCAACCGCATCGCCCGCATCGCGATCAAGTCCGGGCTGAAGACGCTGGTGTTCGCGCAGACCCGGCTGATGGTGGAGGTGCTGACCAAGTACCTGAAGGACATCTTCGATCACGATCCGCGCAAGCCACCGCGCATCCGCGCGTACCGTGGCGGCTACCTGCCCACCGAGCGCCGCGAGACCGAGCGTGCGATGCGTGCCGGCAACATCGACGGCATCGTCAGCACCTCGGCGCTGGAACTGGGCGTGGATATCGGCAGCCTGGATGTGGTGATCCTCAACGGTTATCCCGGCAGCGTGGCTGCCACCTGGCAACGCTTCGGCCGCGCCGGACGCCGCCAGCAGCCCGCACTCGGCGTGATGGTGGCCAGTTCGCAGCCACTGGACCAGTACGTGGTGCGCCATCCGGACTTCTTCGCCGAGGCGTCGCCGGAACACGCACGCATCGCGCCCGACCAGCCGTTGATCCTGTTCGATCACATCCGCTGCGCGGCGTTCGAACTGCCGTTCCGGGTCGGCGATGGCTTCGGCCCGATCGATCCTGAGGTGTTCCTGGAAGCACTGGCCGAAACCGAGGTCATCCACCGCGAAGGCGAACGCTGGGAGTGGATCGCCGACAGCTATCCGGCCAACGCGGTCAGCCTGCGCGCGGTGGCCGACGGCAACTTCGTGGTGGTCGACCGCAGCGATGGCCGCCAGCAGATCATCGCCGAAGTGGACTACTCCGCTGCAGCGCTGACCCTGTACGAAGGCGCCATCCACATGGTGCAGTCCACGCCCTACCAGGTGGAAACGCTGGACTGGGAAGGCCGCAAGGCCTACGTCACCCGCACCCACGTGGACTACTACACCGACAGCATCGACTTCACCAAGCTCAAGGTGCTGGACCGTTTCGATGGTGGCGTGGCCGGCCGTGGTGATTCGCACCATGGCGAAGTGCACGTGGTGCGCCGCGTGGCCGGTTACAAGAAGATCCGCTACTACACCCACGAGAACATCGGCTACGGCCCGGTCAACCTGCCCGACCAGGAACTGCACACCACCGCGGTGTGGTGGCAGCTGCCGCAGGCGCTGCTGCTGCGCGCCTTCGCCAGCAAGCAGGATGCGCTGGATGGGTTCCTCGGCGCCGCCTATGCACTGCACATCGTTGCCACCGTGGCAGTGATGGCCGATGCGCGCGACCTGCAGAAGTCGGTGGGCAACGGCGATGGCACCTGGATCGCGATTGCCGACCAGAGCGGGCGCGGCCAGCTGCGGGGCAGCGATGGCGAGCCTGGCGCGGTGGAACTGCTGCAGGAATTCGTGCCGACCGTATACCTGTACGACAACTTCCCCGGTGGCGTCGGCCTGAGCGAGCCGCTGTGGCAGCGCCAGGCCGAGCTGGTGCAGCGCGCGCGCGAACTGGTACAGCGCTGCGACTGCAAGGCGGGTTGCCCGGCCTGCGTCGGCCCGGTGCTGGCCGCGCAGGAACAGGATGAAACCTCGCCGCGTGCGCTGGCGCTGCGCGTGCTCGACCTGTTCGATGCGCACGCCTGCCAGCAGGTGGCCGATGTGGTGGTGAGCACACGCGACCCGATGGAGCTGATCGCCCCGTGAGCCTGAGCCTGGACAAGCTGCGCCTGCTTCGCAAGCAGGCGGGTGACCCGAAAGCAGCCACGCCTGCCGCGCCGACGCAGCAGACGCCGCCGGCACGGGTGGCCGCCAACGATGCGCGGCAGCCACCGGCCGAGCGTTCGGTGTTTGCCTGGGTGGAACAGGAGATCCGCCACAAGCCGACCGGCATGGCCACGCCTGCGCCGGCGACACTGCGACGGCCCGAGGTCGGCAGCCTGCATCGCCTGCTCGGCATGCGCTCGCGGGGTGGCCCTGCGCCGGCACGCGCCAGCGCGCAGGATCGCCAACTGCCCGGCAACGAGATTGCGCCCGGCCTGTTCCTGATCGAGTCACTGCTGCCGCAGCCGATTCCCGCCATGCCGCTGTCGCTGGCCTTCGCCAAGCGCGAGGGTGAGCACGTGGCTGCGCGTGACCTGCTGTTCTTCGATACCGAGACCACCGGCCTGGCCGGCGGCACCGGCACCCGCGCCTTCATGATCGGCGCGGCCGACTGGCATGTGTGCCCGCAGCGTGGCGAAGGCCTGCGCATCCGCCAGCTGCTGATGTCGACGATGGCTGCCGAGGAAGCGATGCTGGCCGCCTTCGCCAGCTGGCTGCAGCCGCATACCGTGTTCTGCAGCTACAACGGCCGCAGCTACGACGCCCCACTGCTGAAGACACGCTATCGGCTGGCCCGCCAGGCCGATCCCATCACCGCGCTGGACCATGTCGACCTGCTGTATCCCACCCGCCGCCGTTACCGCGGAACGTGGGAGAACTGCAAGCTGTCCACCATCGAGCGGCAACTGCTGCGCGTGGTGCGTGAAGATGATCTGCCCGGCTCGGAAGCACCCGCCGCATGGCTGCGCTTCCTGCGGGGCGGCGATGCGCTGAATCTGCGCCGGGTGGCCGACCACAACCACCAGGACGTGGTGACCCTGGCCCTGCTGCTGCAGCGGTTGGTGCGGGAAGAGCAGCGCGAACGGGAAACCCTGGCGCTGGTAAGCGGATGAACGGAGAGGGCGGATCCAGGCCGCGTTGACATCACTGACACAGGGCTCGGCGACACTGCCGCTACTGAACACCACCCAGGAGTACTGCCATGCGTCGATCCCCCCTGTTGCTGCTTGCAGCCACCCTGCCGCTGGCGGCCTGCAGCCATGCCGGTGGCAACGCCTCTGCCGATGCCGGCAGCCTGCCGGCCAAGGTGTCCGATGGTCCGCAGGAGTGCCGCCCCGAGGCGCTGGACGCATTCACCGGCAAGATCGCCGACGAAGCAACGATGAAGAAGCTGGTGGCCGACAGTGGCGCGCGCAACGCACGCGTGGTGAAGCCGGGCATGGCGGTGACCATGGACTTCCGCCAAGACCGGGTAACGGTGCAGGTGGACGCACAGAACCGCATCGAACGTGCCAGCTGCGGCTGATGGGGTAGCGCCGGGCCCTGCCCGGCGGATTCCATTCGCATACGCGCCGCTGCGGGCGCCAGGCATGGCCCGGCGCTACCGCTCTGTCAGAGCCGCTCGGCCTTGCCGCTGGCCAGCGCACGCGCGATGACCTGCTCTGCCTGCTTCGCTGCCTGTGCCTGCAGCCGTGCCTGGCGCTCACCCAACGCGGCCTGTTGACTGCCCAGTGCCGCCTGCTGGCTTCCCAGCGCGGCCTGCTGGCTGGCGAGTCGGCTCATCTCGCGGCTACGCTCGGACTGCAGCGCCTGGTTGCGGGCAACCTGTGATGCGCGCTGTGCTTCGGCCGCAGCCTTGCGTGCAATCGCCGCATCATCCACCGCGCCGCGTGTAGCCCGCGCCGCTTCGGCTGCCGCTTCGCGATTGATGTCGCGATCGTTGATCGCACTGCGTGCAGCCCGTGCGGCGGCGAGGGCGATCTCACGCGCCTCTTCGCCCTGCAGCCTGCCCAGCTCGCCCTGCTCGCGGCCGAGCTGGCCCTGCTGACGACCCAGCACACTCTGCTGGCGCCCCAGTTCACTCTGCTGGCGGCTCAGGTCGACGGCGCCGGCATAGGCACGCTGCAACGACTGGATCAGCATCGGATCGCGCACCACGTAGCGCTTGTCGCCTTGGCGGAACCACAGTGCCGGGCCGTCACCAAGCCGGCTGCGCGCCTGCATCACATCGTCCATGCCGGCATTGGCGAACGCCTGGCCATGATCGACGAGGACAAAGGCCTGCTGTGGCGGCGTACCCAGATCCAGCTGGCCATGGGTGACGATGGTGGTCTGCGAGTGCGCATGGGTGCCTGCGTCCTGCTCCTCGCCTTCATTGACGTCGGCAGGTTCCTCAGGCTCGGCGGGTTCTGCCGGCTCGGCCCAGTCGGCCGGCTCTGCCGGTACCGCTGCGGCAGGCGGCGCTGCCGGTGCTGGGGTGCTGCGGGCGGCGGCGGCGGCGCGGGCACAGCGCGCGACGGTGCAGGCGGTGCAGGCGGGACCGGCGCGGCCACCAGCCGCATCGGCGCCACTCCCACGGCCAATACAACCAGGGTCAAGCCGACGGCCAGCAGGCGCGGGCACGCCCGGTGCGACTGCAGCGACAGCAGGCGGCGCTTGAGGCTGGTGGTGCTGGGCGCTGCGCTGGCCACGCCGAGGTGTGGCTGCGGCGCCACGCCCAGCTGCAGCAGCAACCGGCCATAGGCATGGCGGCTGGCACCGTGCTGGCCGACCACCGCCGCATCCACGGCTTCCTCGCGGGCCTGGGCGTATTCGCGCACGGCCAGGCGCAGCAGCGGATGGAAGAAGAACAGGTGCTGGGCCAAGGCAGGCAGCAGCCCCCACTGCAGGTCACGACGCTGCAGGTGCTGCAGCTCGTGGGTCAGCGCCAGGTCCAGCGCATCGCCCTGCAGCGCGTTCATTCCCGCCGGCAGCAGCAGCACCGGACGGAACGGCCCGACCAGCTGCGGCGCGTCCACCTGGTCGCTCATCCACAGGCGCGGCGCGCGGCGCAGGCCGTGCGCATCCGAGGCCAGCTGCAGCGCCTGCACCAGCGCCTGGTCCTCGCACGGATACGACGCCGCCAGCAGCGCACGGCAACGGCGCCATTCGCCGAAGGTCCGCAACGCCATCAGCAGTACGCCGGACATCCACAGCGCGGCCAGGGCCAACGCCCACCAAGCCACCGGGGTGCTGCCGACATCACCCATCGGCGTGTTCGCCAGCAGGTGCGCCGATGCCTCCGGTGCCATCGTATATATCGCGTCCGCCGCAAGATCCACGGTCGTCATGGCCACCGCATCGGGTGCGGGCAACCAGGCCAGCTGCAGCGGTTGGCTCCACAACAGACCGACCACCGCCTGCAGCGACACCAGCCACCACAACCGGCAACGGGTGGCCGCCGACAGTGCCGGCAGCGCGCGGCACAGCAGGTACACCAGCGCCACCAGCAACACGGTCTGCAAGCTGGTCCAACCCAGCCGTTCCAGCATCGGAATCAACATCGAGGTATCCATGGCTCAGTCCTCCTGGCGACGCGATTGCAGTTCGGCCACCAGCGCTTCCAGTTCGGCCAGTTCGTTGTCGCTGACCTTCTGCCGCTGCGACAGGTACGCCACGAATGGCGACACCGAGCCCTGCAGCGTGTTGTCGACGAACTGGGCAACGGCGCCCTGCAGCACGCTCTCCGGGCCACGGGTAGGCTGGTAACGGTAGACACCCTGCTGCTGCCTGCGCTGCAGGTAACCCTTGGCGCGCAGCCGCTCCATCATCGTCAACACGGTGGACCGGGCCAGTCCGCGCGGTTCGCCATAGCCGCTGGCGACCTCGCCGACGCTGGCCGGTGCCTGCTCATCCACATACTGCAGCAGGGCCAGTTCCTGGTCCCCGATGGTCTTGCCACGCATGACAACACTCCCTTGACTACACGTGTCGCTACTGTTGCCATGACGACACCTGTAGTCAACCCCCCGGAAGTCATGGGCCGACGAACGGTAGGGCGCGCAGCCGGCTTAAACCTTTTCCGCCGGGTGCGCATCCGACCCATGGCCTTTCGCCTGCGGCAGCCGTCATCGCCGCCGATCTTTCCGACCTCCGGGAACCCGCATGCCTCGCCAGACGCTACGAACCCTGCTCATGATCATCAGCCTGCTGCCCTTCGCCGCCGTATCCGCCAGCCAGGACCAGGCCAACGACCAGACCCGCCGTTTCATCCGCCAGACCATGCAGGAACAGCGCATCCCGGGCCTGCAGATCGCGGTGGTCAAGGATGGCCAGGTGGTGCTGTCGGAAACCTATGGGCTGGCCAACGTCGAGAACGGCGTGGTCGCCACCCGCAGCACCCGGTTCCCGCTCAACTCGGCCACCAAATCCTTCACCGGTGTCGCTCTGGCGCAGCTGGCACAGGACGGGCGGGTGGATCTGGACGCGCCCATCGCGCGCTATCTCGACGACCTGCCCGAAAGCTGGCGGGCGGTGCGGGTGCGCCAGCTGCTCGCCCACACCTCCGGCCTGCCCGACATCCTCGATGCAGAGGGATTGCTGGGTGGGGGCTCGGAACAGGATGCATGGCAGGCGGTCCGCGCGCTGCCGGCAGAGGCCAGGGCCGGCGAGCGTTTCCAGTACAACCAGACCAACTACCTGCTGCTGGCGCGGATCATCGCGCGGCAATCCGGCATGCCCTACGAACGCTTCCTGGCCACCGGCCAGTTCTCCACCGCGCGCATGGCACGCACCACGTTCGGCGACAGCTACGACCTGATCCCGGACGCGGCGACGATGTACAGCTACCTGCCACGCGCCAGCGATGCAAAGGATGCAACGCCACGCCTGTCGCACTGGTTCTACGACATGCCGCCCAGCCTGTGGGCCGGCGGCGGCATCCTCACCACGGCCGATGACACCGCGCGCTGGTTGGCAGCATTGCAGGAGGGACGCCTGCTGGAGCAGCGCGCGGTGCAGCGGATGTGGACGGCCGAGCGCCTCAACGATGGCAGCGCCGGTGACTGGGCCGCAGGCTGGCCGGTGTTCAACACCGCACCCGACCTGCAGGTGGGCGGCATGGGCGGTGCGCGCTCGGCCTTCATCGTCTATCCCGAGCGCGGCCTCGCCGTTGTCCTGCTGACCAACCTGGTCGGCGCCAATCCGCAGCAGTTCATACCGCGCATCGCCGGCTTCTACTCCTCCGCGCCCTAGCCACGCGGCCCGCCCATCACCGGCAGGATCACCCCGCTGATGTAGCTGGCGCAGGCCGGCGAGGCCAGGAACACATAGGCCGGCGACAGTTCTTCGGGCTGTGCCGGCCGGCCCATGTCACTGTCCTTGCCGAACTCGGCCACGTCCTTGGCCTGCTTGTCGGCCGGATTCAACGGCGTCCACACCGGGCCCGGCGCCACGCAGTTGACCCGGATGCCGCGCGGCAGCAACTGGCTGGCCAGCGCCTTGGTGAACGCATGGATCGCGCCCTTGGTAGCCGAATAATCGATCAGTGCCTTGCTGCCGAACAGGCCGGTTTCCGAGCCGGTGTTGATGATGCTGGCGCCCTCGCCCAGGTGCGGCAGCACTGCACGTGCCATCTGGATATAGCCGCCGATATTGGTCTGCAGGGTTTCCTGCAGGTGCGCGTCTTCCAGGTCTTCCAGGCGCTCGCAGTGCAGCTGGAACGCCGCGTTGTTGACCAGGATGTCGATGCCACCGAACGCCTTGGCCACCTGCTTGACGGCCTTGTCGCAGAAGCGCGGGTCGCGCACGTTGCCGGCGATCACCACGCAGCGGCCGCCCTCTTTTTCCACGTGCTGACGCGTCAGCTCGGCGTCCTTGGCTTCATCCAGATGCAGCACGGCAACGTCGGCGCCTTCGCGGGCGAACAGCACCGCCACCGCACGGCCGATGCCGGAATCACCACCGGTGACGATGGCCCGCATGCCCTGCAGCTTGCCGCTGCCGACGTAATCCGGCGCGAGGAAGCGCGGGGCCAGCTCCAGTGCATGCTCATGGCCGGGCTTGGCCAGCTGCTGCGCCGGCATCTTCTCCGGCTGATGGCGCGGTCCGGCCTGGGTGGCGGTCTTCTTTTTTGTCGCCTTCTTTGCCGCGCGTACATCCTTCGCTTTCTCCTGGTCCTGCAGGCGTCGCTGCCGTGCTGCGACACGCGCCGCGCGCGGATCGGAAGCGGCGGCCTTGCGGGTGGCGGTCTTCACCACGCGCGGGCGCTCGGACGTGGTGGCTTCGGCGGCGGCGGGCGCTGCCTGGGTGCCTTTGCGTACCTTCGGCGATGCCTTGCGGCGGGCGGGGGTCTTCTTGGTGGTGGCCATGCAGGTCTCCTCGGGAGGGTGGGGGTTGCCGGCCAGCGGCCGGCACTACCGGGGCGCGTGCGCCGCAGTACCGGGGGCGGCGTGCGCCGCTCGTGCAGTGTCTCCACGCAGGCTGTTGGCGGCAGTGAGCGCACTGTGTCCATCGCGTGCACGGCGTTCATTCCGCCACCACGCGTGTCGTCGCACCCTGCAGGCCACAACACGAGGAACGCCCCCCATGAAACATGCCATTGCCACCGCCGTCGTCTGCTTCGCTCTCGCCGCCTGCAGCAGCAGCCCGGTCGCCCAGGTCCAGCCGATCGATGGGGTGATTTCAGGCCAGTGCCACACCGACAAGGTGCGCGGCGCAGTCGGCCTCGCTGCTTCGGGCATGACCATCGAACGTGCGCGCGTGGACAGCGACAGCCTGCACGTGCAGGTAACCCGCGGCAGCCGCGAGCGCAGCGGCAACACCGCCAGCGGCGCTGCCGATCCGGCCGCCGGTGCAGCCACGGAAGGTGGGGATCGCCTGACCATCGAAACCGGCCGCACCAACAACATCACCGCCATCTACTGCGGCTGACCTGCCTTGCGGCTGAGCCGCCGGGCCCGCCGCAGTACCTTCAATGTGGCCTGCTCCCACTGCCGCGGGCCGCGCAGGCCCGCCAATGCAGTCAGGTCGCCGCGTTCCCAACCGGCGAACACGCAGGGATCGATGTAGGCCTTGCGGCATACCGCTGGCGTATTGCCCAAGCGCGCAGCCACCTGGCACACCACCTCGCGTTGCGCCTTGGCCAGCGCGCGTTGGCTGGCCGGCTCGGGCAGCTCGGTGGCGGCGAAGGCCTGCACCGCCGCCATCGTGCCGCCCCAGGTGCGGAAGTCCTTGGCGGTGAAGTCCTCGCCCATCACCTCGCGCAGGTAGTCGTTCACCGCGCCCGAATCCACAGGCTGCACCTCGCCCGCGTCGTCGCGGTACTGGAACAGGGCCTGACCCGGCAGCTGCTGCACGCTGCGTACCAGCGCGCCCAGCCGACGGTCACCGACCACCACCTCCTGCAACTGCCCGGACTTGCCGCGGAAGCGCATGCGCACCCGGCCACCCCGAAGCAGGTCCAAGTGACGGTTGCGCAACGTTGTCAGGCCGTATGACTTGTTCTCCTGCGCATAGGTTTCATTGCCCACCCGCACCAGCGTGTCGGCCAGCAGCGCGATCACCACCGCCAACACCTTCTCGCGCGGGAAACCGCTGCGCTTGAGGTCGCGGCCCAGGCGTCGCCGCAGCGCCGGCAGTGCCTGGCCGAAGGCGATGGTGCGGTCGAACTTGCCGGCGTCGCGCACGGCCGCCCAGTCGGCGTGGTAACGGTACTGCTTGCGCCCGCGTGCATCGCGGCCGGTGGCCTGCAGGTGGCCATCGGCGTGGGCGCAGATCCACACGGCGGTATAGGCCGGTGGAATGGCCAGCGCGCGGATGCGCTGCAGGGTGGCGGCATCGCGCACGGCATGGCCATCGGCATCGCGATAGGCAAAGCCCTTGCCTGCGCGTCGCCGGCTGATGCCAGGCTGGGTGTCATCGACGTAGCGCAGGCCGGCGGCGCGCGCGGCCTGGCGTTCGGGTGTGGGGGTCGCTGGCATGCCTGCAGTCTGCCGATCGGCGCGGCGTGGCCACGTCAATAACGCAAGACAAACACGTGAGGGCGGGTTCGCCGCTATGCTCGGCCTTTCACCGTCCCTTCCCTTCCGGAGTCATGATGTCGTTCCCGATCCGCGCCCGTTCCCTCTCCGCCCTGCTGCTGCCGGCCGTGCTGGCCCTGACCGCCTGCCAGGCGCCGTCGCTGGATGAGCAGGATTCGGCCACCGCCCACGCCCAGCAGGCCGCCGAGGCCGCCAAGGCGCCGGCCGACGAAGCCGGCAAGGCCACCGAAGCACCCCCGGTCGGCAACTGCGACGCCAGCCAGGTGCAGAGCCTGGTCGGCCAGCCCTATACCGAAGCGCTCGGCAAGCAGGCCCAGGAAGATGCCGCGGCCAAGCAGCTGCGCGTACTGCACCCCAATGACGTCACCACGATGGAGTTCCTGGGCGATCGCCTGAACATCGAAGTGGACGCAAAGGACGTGGTCAGCGGCGTCCGCTGCGGCTGAGCAAGCCCGCGCCGGCAAGCGTTTGCCGGCGCTTTGGTTGCGCCTGCAACCGTGTATTGCGGCGTTGCAGCAACCTGTGATCTAGTCGAGGCATCCGGTGGCCTCATGATGCGCTCCAGGAAGAGCACGGCGTGTGCGTCAGGGTGAGTGTGAAGACACTTGGCGTGCGGCCAGACAAGGCGCGCGCCGCCGCGCGGGCAAGTGCCCGCGCTAGGTGAGCAACGCCGTATGGGCGTGCGCCAAGCGGCTTCCCGACGGGCTGCGCCATGCGCAGCACACTCCACCATGACGTACAGGGCGTGCTCTACAGAGCGGGCAGGAGTGTCCCCGTCCATTTCAATCTGCATCGAGGTAGAGATGGCCCCCCGCAACCGCCAAGGGCTTTACGACCCGCGCTCCGAGCGCGATGCCTGTGGATTTGGCATGGTCGCCCAGCTCGACGACCAGCCTTCGCGCCTGCTGGTGGATACCGCCATCGCTGCGCTCTCGCGCATGACCCACCGTGGTGGTGTCGCCGCCGATGGCCTCACCGGCGATGGTTGCGGCCTGCTGCTGCGCCGCCCCGATGCCTTCCTGAAACTGCTGGCCAGCGAAGCCGGCATCGCCGTCGGCGCGCGCTTCACTGCGGGCCTGGTGTTCCTGCCGCACCATGCCGACGCCGCACAGGCCTGCCGCACGCAGCTGCAGCAGCAGATCGAAGCGGTGGGCTGCAAGGTGGCCGGCTGGCGCGAGGTACCGACCGACGACAGCGTCTGCGGACAACTGGCACGTGACACCCTGCCGCGCATCGAGCAGGTGTTCGTCGATGCCGGCGTCGGCCAGGATGACGCCGGCTTCGGCCTGGCCCTGTTCCTGGCCCGCCGCCGCAGCGAACAGCAGCTGCGTGCGCACGCCGACTACTACGTCACCACGCTCAGCCCCAACGCCATCAGCTACAAGGGCATGGTGCTGCCGGACAAGCTCAGCCGCTTCTTCCCGGACCTGCAACGCCGCGAACTGGCCTCCAGCGCCATCGTGTTCCACCAGCGCTTCTCCACCAATACGCTGCCGCGCTGGCCGCTGGCGCACCCGTTCCGGATGCTCGCCCACAACGGCGAGATCAACACCATCGAAGGCAACCGGCGCTGGGCACAGGCGCGCAGCAAGGTGTGGAAGACGCCCCGTTTCGACATCGGCGAATTCGACCCGGTCATCTCCATGCACGGCTCCGATTCGCAGAGCCTGGACAACATGCTGGAACTGATGGTGTCCGCCGGCATGGAGCTGATCCAGGCGCTGCGCATCCTGGTGCCCCCGGCAACGCAGTCGCTGGAATTCAAGGACCCGGACCTGGCGGCGTTCTACGAGTTCCACGGCCTCAACAGTGAACCGTGGGACGGCCCGGCCGGCATCGTCGCCTGCGACAGCCGCTACGCGGTGTGCACCCTCGACCGCAACGGCCTGCGCCCGGCGCGCTGGATGCTGACCGCCGATCGCCACTTCCTGGTCGCCTCCGAAGCAGGCGTCTGGGAAGTACCGACCGAGCGCGTGGTGCGCAAGGGCAAGCTCGGCCCGGGCGAGATGATCGCCATCGACCTCAAGCGCGGTGACCTGCTCGATTCGGAGGCCATCGACCGCATCAACCGCGGCCGTGCACCGTACAAGCAGTGGCTGCAGCAGGGCGTCACCTACCTGCAGACCGAACTGATCGACCCGTCGCTGGTGGAAGAGCCGTTCGACGAAGGCACGCTGCGCAGCTACCACAAGCTGTACCAGCTCAGCAGCGAGGAAGTGGAACAGGTGCTGCGGCCGCTGGCCGAGACCGAGCAGGAAGCCACCGGCTCGATGGGCGATGACACGCCGATGGCCGTACTCAGCCAGCGCAGCCGTCCGCTGTACGACTATTTCCGCCAGGCCTTCGCGCAGGTCACCAACCCGCCGATCGACCCGCTGCGCGAAGACTGCGCAATGTCCCTGTCCACCCAGCTCGGCAAGGAGACCAACATCTTCCATGCCGGCCCGGAGACGGTGAACCACGTCATCCTCAACTCGCCGGTGCTGAGCCAGCGCAAGCTGCGCCAGCTGCTGAAGATGGACCAGTACGTGCAGGCCAACCGCCTGCTCGACCTGTCCTACAGCGAAGAGGAAGGCCTGCGTGCGGGCATTGAACGCATCTGCGTCGAAGCCGAACAGGCTGCGCGCGACGGCATGGTGATGCTGCTGCTGTCCGACCGCTACCCGGTGGCCGGGCGGCCGATGGTGCATGCGCTGCTGGCCACCAGCGCCATCCACCACCACCTGTCACGGCTGGGCCTGCGCTGCGACGTCAACCTGATCGTGGAAACCGGCACCGCGCGCGACGCGCACCACATGGCCTGCCTGCTCGGCTTCGGTGCCACGGCGGTATATCCGTACCTGGCCTACCAGACCCTGTTCGACCTCGGCCGACGCGGCATCCTCAAGCTCAGCAAGGGCGGTGAGCAGTCGCAGATCGGCCGTCGCTACCGCAAGGGCATCTACAAGGGCCTGTCCAAGATCATCTCGAAGATGGGCATCTGTACCGTGGCCAGCTACCGCGGCGCGCAGCTGTTCGAGATCATCGGCCTGGAGCCGGAGGTCGTGGAGCTGTGCTTCCCCGATACCGCCTCGCGCATCGGTGGCGCCGGCTTCGCACGCCTGGATGCCGACGCGCGTGAACTGTGCGCGCAGGCCTGGGATGCCCAGCAGGGCGTGGATGTCGGCGGCCTGCTGAAGTACGTGCACGGCGGCGAATACCACATGTACAACCCGGACGTGGTGACCACCCTGCAGCGCGCGGCGCGCAGCGGTGACCCGCGTGCGTGGCAGCAGTACTGCGATGCCGTGCATGCGCGCCCGCCGTCGGCGCTGCGCGATCTGCTGCAGCTGGTGCCGGCGGCAACGCCGACACCGCTGGACGAAGTGGCACCGGCCAGCGATCTGTTCCCGCGTTTCGATACCGCCGCGATCAGCCTTGGTGCGCTTTCGCCCGAGGCACATGAAGCGCTGGCCATTGCGATGAACCGCCTCGGCGGCCGCAGCAATTCCGGCGAAGGTGGCGAAGACCCGGCGCGCTATGGCACCGACAAGCGCAGCAAGATCAAGCAGGTGGCCTCGGGCCGCTTCGGCGTCACCGCCGAATACCTGGTCAACGCCGAAGTGCTGCAGATCAAGGTTGCGCAGGGCGCCAAGCCCGGCGAAGGCGGCCAACTGCCCGGGCACAAGGTCAATGAACTGATCGCACGCCTGCGCTATGCCAAGCCGGGCATCGGCCTGATCTCGCCGCCGCCGCACCACGACATCTACTCCATCGAAGACCTGGCGCAGCTGATCTACGACCTCAAGCAGGTCAACCCGACCGCGCTGGTGTCGGTGAAGCTGGTCAGCCATGCCGGCGTCGGCACGATCGCGGCGGGCGTGGTCAAGGCCGGTGCTGACCTGATCACCATTTCCGGCCATGACGGCGGTACCGGTGCGTCACCGGTCAGCTCGATCCGCTACGCCGGCGTGCCGTGGGAACTGGGCATCGCCGAGGCGCACCAGGCGCTGGTGGCCAACGACCTGCGTGGGCGCACCCTGCTGCAGACCGATGGCGGCCTGAAGACCGGCCTGGACGTGGTCAAGGCAGCGCTGCTGGGCGCGGACAGCTTCGGCTTCGGCACCGCGCCGATGATCGTGCTGGGCTGCAAGTACCTGCGCATCTGCCACCTCAACAACTGCGCCACCGGCGTGGCCACCCAGGACGAGCGCCTGCGCGAGAATCACTTCACCGGCCAACCCGAGCGCGTGGAGAACTTTTTCCGCCTGCTGGCCGAGGAAGTACGCGGCTGGCTGTCGGTGCTGGGCGCACGTTCGCTGCAGGAAATCGTCGGCCGCACCGACCTGCTGCGCCAGCTTGAGGTGTCACCGCGCGAAGACGTGCGCGTGGACCTGTCGCGGCTGCTGGCCGACGCCAGTTACCCAGGCAGCCACTGCGCCGCACAGCGCCTGTATGAATCTCCGGACAGCCTGGCCACGCAGATGGACGGCCTGCTGGCCGAGGCCATCGAACACAAGCGCGGCGGCGAGCATCGCTTCCTGATCCACAACACCGACCGCAGCGTCGGCACCCGTCTGGCCGGTGCCGTCGCGCGCGCGCACGGCAATCAGGGCATGGCCGAATCGCCACTGGAACTGCGCTTCCGTGGCAGCGCCGGGCAGAGCTTCGGTGCCTTCAACGTCGGCGGCCTGCACCTGGAAGTGGAGGGTGAAGCCAACGACTACGTCGGCAAGGGCATGGCCGGTGGCCGCCTGGTGGTGCGCCCGCCGCGTGGCGCACGCTTCGAGGCACGCAGCACCGCCATCATCGGCAACACCTGCCTGTATGGCGCAACCGGTGGCGAGCTGTTCGCCGCTGGCCGTGCCGGTGAACGATTCGCCGTGCGCAACTCCGGCGCACTGGCGGTAGTGGAAGGCGCAGGCGATCACTGCTGCGAGTACATGACCGACGGCGTGGTGCTGGTGCTGGGCAAGGTCGGCCTCAACTTCGGTGCAGGCTTCACCGGTGGCCTGGCCTACGTGCTGGACGTGGACCGCGATTTCGTCGACCGCTACAACCACGAGCTAATCGACATCCATCGCGTCTCCGCCGAAGGGTTCGAGAACTACCGCCAGCATCTGCACCGCCTGATCGGCCGTCATCGCGAATTGACCGGCAGCATCTGGGCGCAGCAGATCATGGACGAGTTCCGCGATTACATCGGCAAGTTCTGGCTGGTCAAACCCAAGGCCGCCAGCATCGAGTCGCTGACCGAAACCCTGCGCCGCGCGGCGTGACACACCGCACGTGAGCGATGCGCCGCATGCACTGGGCGCACCGGCTTCCCCACCGTTGTAGTGCCGGCCGCTGGCCGGCATCCGGAAACCCACAGAGTCCGCCATGAGCCGCAAGCACGCCTTCCAGTTCCTCGACCTGCCCCGGACCATGCCGCAGCGCATCCCGGTCGAACTGCGCACCTCCGGCGACTGGGGCGAGCTGTACGGAAAGTTCGGCAAGGAAGATGCGCAGTACCAGGCCGGCCGTTGCCTGGACTGTGGCAACCCGTACTGCAGCTGGAAGTGCCCGGTGCACAACGCCATTCCGCAGTGGCTGCAGCTGGTGCAGGAAAACCGCATCCACGAAGCAGCCACGCTGTGCCACAGCACCAACCCGTTGCCGGAAGTGTGCGGCCGGGTGTGCCCGCAGGATCGCCTGTGCGAGGGCAGCTGCACGCTGGAAGAGTTTGGTGCGGTCACCATCGGCGCGGTGGAGAAGTACATCGTCGATACCGCGCTGGCCACCGGCTGGCGGCCGGACATGGCCGCCGTGCAGCCCACCGGCCACACGGTGGCGGTGATCGGTGCCGGGCCCGCGGGGCTGGCGTGTGCCGACCGCCTGGCGCATGCCGGCATCACCGCGGTGGTCTACGACCGTTACGAACAGGTCGGTGGCCTGCTGCAGTTCGGCATCCCCAGTTTCAAGCTGGACAAGGACGTGATCCGTCGTCGTCGCGACGTGCTGGAAGGCATGGGCGTGCAGTTCCGCCTCGGCGTCGAGATCGGCCGCGACATCAGCCTGCAGCAGCTGCTGGACACCCACGATGCAGTGTTCGTCGGTACCGGCGCGTATCGCTACACCGACGGTGGCCTCGACGGCCAGGACCTGAAGGGCGTGCTGCCGGCGCTGCCGTTCCTGGTGCAGAACAGCCGCATCGTCGGCGGCGATGATCCACAGGGCCGCCCGATCGCTGGCTGGGAAGACCAGATCGCCCTGCCCGACCTAAATGGCAAGCGCGTGGTGGTCCTTGGCGGTGGCGACACCGGCATGGACTGCGTGCGCAGCGCGGTGCGACTGGGCGCGGCCAAGGTCACCTGCGCCTACCGCCGCGACGAAGCCAACATGCCGGGCAGCGCGCGCGAAGTGGCCAACGCGCGCGAGGAAGGCGTGCGCTTCCTGTTCAACCGCCAGCCACTGTCGATCGAAGCCGGCGCCGATGACGAAGTGATCGGAGTGACGGTGGTCGAAACGCGGTTGGGCGAACCCGATGCCAATGGCCGCCAGAACGCCGTGCCGATCGAGGGCAGCGAGTCGCTGCTGGAAGCGGACGTGGTGATCATCGCGTTCGGCTTCTCGCCCAGCGTGCCCTCGTGGCTGGCCGAGCACGGTGTGGAGGGCCAGGCCAATGGCCGCATCCTCGCCGGCGGCAAGGGCAGGCTGCCCTTCCAGACCGCCCATCCGCGCCTGTTCGCCGGGGGTGACGCGGTGCGCGGTGCCGACCTGGTGGTGACCGCCGTGGCCGAAGGCCGCGACGCCGCCGCCAGCATCGCCCGGCTACTGGCCCACTGACAGACCGAGTGGCAACAGCACTGCGGCCAGAGCGGCATGCAGTGCGTGGCGGTCAACCGGCTTGGCGATGAAGTGATCGATGCCAGCGTCGAGGCAGGCCTGGCGGGTACTGTCGAGCACGCTGGCGGTCAACGCGATGATCGGCACCCTTGCCGCGTCGGCACGAGGATCGGCGCGGATCGCGCGGGCCAGGGCAAAGCCGTCCATGCCCGGCATGTGGCAGTCGGTGATGACCAGCGCGAACCGTTGCGTCTGCCACGCCTGCCAGGCCTGCTCGCCATTGGCTGCGGCATGCACCTGCAGGCCCAGATCCCGCAGCTGTCGCACCAGCAGCTGCAGGTTGGTGGGATGGTCTTCGGCAACCAGGACCCGCACCGGCGGCAATTCGTGCACGCCAGCCGCATCATCACGATGTTCCACCGATGGCGCCTCGCAGGCCGGCAGGTACAGGTCCAGCCACACCGTGGTGCCCACGCCCGGCGTACTGCACAGGTGCAGTTGCCCGCCCATCGATGCCGCCAGCTCCCGGCAGATCGCCAGGCCCAGGCCGCTGCCACCGAAGCGCCGGGTGGTGGAGGCGTCGGCCTGGGTGAATGCTGCAAATACCGCCCGCTGGCGCTCCCGGCTGATACCCACGCCGGTATCGGTCACCTGCAGCCGCAGCTGCTGGCCCTGCGCGCGCTGCTGCAGCACCCGTACCTGCAGGTCCACCCCGCCGTGCAAGGTGAATTTCAGCGCATTGCCGGCCAGGTTGAACAGGATCTGGCGCAGGCGCAGCCCATCGGCCAACGATCCACGCTGCAGCGCAGGATCCACCTCGCAGCGCAGATGCAGCCCTTTGCTGGCCGCCACCGGCACCAGCAGGCGCTGCACCGCACGCAGCAGCCCGGCCAGGTCGGTGGGCAGGCACTGCGGTGGCTGTGGCCCGGACTGCAGGCGTTGGCTGTGCAGCACGTCATCGAGGATCTGTCGCAGCATCTGCGCGGCATCATCGATGGTCGCCAGTACCTGGCGCTGGCGCGCATCCAGCGCGCCACTGCCGAAGCGCTCCAGCATTCCCAGCATGGTGCTCATCGGTGTGCGGATCTCGTGGCTCATGGTGGCCAGGAAATGGCTTTTGGCGGCGGCATCCTGCTCGGCGTCACGCCGGGCATCGTCCAGTGCCTGCGTACGTGCGCGCGCCTCGGTGACATCCATCCAGTATCCGCTCCATTCCACGCCGCTGTCGCTGCAGGCAATCGGCCGCCCGTGCGAACGTACCCAGCGCCAGCCGTTGGGGCCGCGAGTGCGGAAGGTAACGTCGATGGGCCCACGCACCAGCGCGGCCGCGTCAACGCAGGCCAGCACCGAGCGGCGATCCTGCGGATGGACTGCCGCCAGCAGGCTGCCATGGTCGACCCGCGCGGTATCCACGCTGATTCCGAACAGGGCATGCACATCGCCGGCAATGTGGGGAACGCTGTACTCGCCGGTACTGCTGCGCCGCGCCTGGTACACCACCGCCGGCAGGTTGGCGGTGACCTCCTGCAGACGCTGTTCCAGCGCCTGCCTGCGCAGGCCTTCGCGGTGCAGTCGCCAGTAACCGAAGGCATGCACCAGGCCCATTGTCAGCAGCATCAGCAGCACCGCGATCAAGCCGCGCAGGGGCGACACCGGTGGCACGTGGCCGCGGCGAGGGGATGTCGAGACCCAGTGCGCCCGCAATGCCTCGCGCTGCTCTTCGGTCATGGCCGCCTGCAGTTGGTTGAAGCGATCCACCAGGTGCGCGCACGCCGGCAGCGCCGCCAGTACCAGTGCGTCGCTGAAGCCGGCCGGCGCTGCCACGTGCAGCGCGCCGCCAGGCTGATGGCGCAGCGCCGCTTCCACTTCCACCAGGTTGCCCACCACTGCATCGGTCTGGCCGCTGATCAGCAGCTGCAGCGCCTTGTCCAACGCCGCCACCTGCAGCAGCGGCACGTGCGCGCTCGACTCTTCCAGCATTGCAGCGAGCGGCACGATGTCGGGGCTGGCCACGCCATGACCGTGCAGCCCCTCCAGGCCGATGATCGGCCGCGCGTCGGGGCGTCGCACGATCACCTGCGGCACCTGCAGGTACGGAACGCTGGCCACCCAGCCTTTCGGCGTCTGCGCGCGCGGCCAGCCAAGCACGGCGTGGGTTCCGGCAGGCAGCGCAGCAGCGGCCAGCGTCGTCGCCGCGACCGGTGTGGCGCGCAGCGTGGGCACCTGCTCCTGCAGCAGTGCCAGATAGGCGGCCACCAGCCCCTGCGGCGTGTCGTCCTGACTGGACGACAACGGCGCACGGTCAGCGGGATAGGCCAGCAGGATGGGGCCTTCGCACTGCCCGGCCCAGGCCGGCGCCGACAGCAGCGACAACGCGACGATGCGGGCCAGGGGGCCAGCGACATTCATGGTGGACATCCTCATGTCGCAGGCAGTGGCACGGCCGCGCCCCGGTATGACCTGCTGCCACGCTAGCGGCCTCCTTGCCAGCAACAATGAGGAAATTTGTAAAACCCTCCGAAACCGCCAATAGCGACATACACTGCCGCTTCTACCGATCCCGGAGCTTTCGATGCGCATCGGCCTGGCCGCCAACCGTCTCCATCACCACGACGCGCGCGCGGCACTGTTCCGCTGGCTGCGCGCCAGCGAACCCGGGCTGCGCGAACTGGGCGTGACACTGTGTGCGGTCGGCCGCACCCATGACGCGATCCAGCGCAACGGGTTCCTTGCCGGTTACGACGGCCTGCAGCGCTATCCCTACGGTCGCGAAGGCGGCTTGATGAAACTGGTGGCCGAAGTGGTGGGCATGGGCGCCGAGCGTACGCTGGACGGGGCTGTCTATCTGATGGATCCAGTCGACCCTTCTTCGGTATTCCCCGAGGCCACCGCGCTCAAGCGCCAGTGCGTGATCCACGGCAAGCCGTTCATTTCCACCGTGGCCACCGCCCGCGACTGGATCGAGGTGGAACGCATCCATGCGGGCTTGGCCGCCGATGCCGGCACCGACGACCTGCATGCGTTCGAAGGGCAGACGCTGGCGTTGATCGCGCACGATGCGATGAAGCCGGCGATGCTGGCGTTCGCCGATGAACACTTCGACGTACTGGCGCGCTTCGGCGAACGCGTCGCCACCGGCACCACCGGCCAGCGCTTGAACGAGCTGGCCTGGAGCCGTGGCTGGCCAGCGGATGCGGCGTGGGTGACGCGCTACCAGAGCGGCCCGATGGGCGGCGATGCGCAGATTGCCGACCGCGTGCTGGAAGGCCGTTGCCAGCGCGCGATCTTCTTCGAGGATCCGCACGTGGCGCGCCAGCACGAAGCGGACATCCAGCTGCTGGAGCGGGCGGTGACCACGGTGACCGATCAGGCGGTGTGCATCACTGCGCCGCGCGTGGCAGCGCGGTGGGCGGAGGCGGCGGCCCTGCGTGCGGGTCGATGAGGTCTGCGGCCAACGGCTGAGCCCCTCGTGGCGCAGGGGCACAATCAAAAGCCGCGCTTGGCCGGGCGGGTGGGCCATGCAGGGGACGCTGCAAGTACATCCATGTAAGCTCGATGGCGCCATCCATGGCGCCAACGCCCCTGCATGGCCCACCCGCCCGACCTCAGACAGTTTCCGTGCCACCACGGAAGAGAAAAGGAAGAGCAGGAGCAAAGCGGGTCGCGCGCTGTGCGCGCTTCAGTAGAGTCGATTTTGCTCGACTGCGCCGCCGGCTCTATGGAGTGGAGCTCCTTCTGTTGAAGGGGCGCGCCGAAGGCGGGGTAGAGGAGGAATGCGTGGGCAGGTGCTGTAGCGCAGGCGCTACAGCACCTGCCGAAGCATTGCTTTCAATCTGCGCCCTTCCAGCTGGAAATAGTCGCGCTGCTCGCGCCAGTCGGGGAAGCGTTGTTCCACTTCGTGCCAGAACGCTGGCGAGTGGTTGGCCTGGATCAGGTGGCAGAGTTCGTGCACGAGCACGTACTCGAAGGCGGCGGGACGGCCCAGTACCAGTGCCAGATCCAGCGCCATGCTGCCGTCGGGGGCCAGCGAGCCCCATTGCGAGGACATCACCTTCAACCGCAGGCGGCTGGGCGCGCGCGGCAGGCCGGGCAGGTACTTCGGCAACCAGCGGCCGACATCGGCGCGGGTCTGTGCTTCGTAGAATTCGCGCAGCAGGCGGCGCAGGGTCGCATCGCCGCCACGGCTCGGCCATTGCACGCAGGCACCGTGTTCGTCGATTTCCAGACGCGCATAGCGGCCTTCCTGCCAGCGCAGTGGCAGCAGTTCGCCGCGCAGCGGCAGCACACCGTCGACGCCGGGCTGCAACGCGGCGGGCAGGCCATGCCCCTGGTAGTGGCGCAGCTGCAGCCCCAGCCATTCGCGATGCAGTTCCAGGAAGCGTTCGCCCATCACCAGGCTGGCGCGCGGCGGCAACGTCAGTCGTGCGCCGCGCTCGTCGACGCTGAGCTTGATCCGGCGCGCGCGCGGATCACGCACGCGCAGTATCTCGATCTCGACATCCTCCAGGCGCAGGCGAACGGTATCGCGCTGCACGGTGGCGGGTGGGACCGGCGAGATCAGGCGGCGCAGCAGACGGCTCATGGTCCCAGCATAGCGCCGTGCGAGGCCGCCGGATGACCGGCGGCCGACGGCCTGCCTGTTCAGTCAGCCTTGCTGAGCTTGAAGGCTTCTTCAAGCAGCAGGAACAGGCGACGGATCTCCGCACTCTGCAGGGCGAAGCGGGCGTCGAACTCGGCACGGCGGCCGTCTTCGTCGGCATGTTCCAGCTGGTCCAGCGCGCCGTCCAGGAACTTCAGCTTGCGCACGATCAGGTCGTCGCCCAGCACGAAGGACAGGTTGTCCTCGAACACCAGGGCCAGCTTGGTGACCTGCTTGCCGGCATCCAGGTGCTTGTCGATCTCGTCGCAGCGCAGTTCCTGGTGCTGGCACTTGACCACCGCGCCGCCTTCCACCGGGTCCTTCATCTCGCACTCCTCGCCCAGGCTGAAGCCGGTGGGCAGGGGCTCGCCGGCGATCCAGCCGGTCAGGATCGAACGCGGCGCGACTTCGGCGTTCAGCGGCATCGCCGGGAAGCTGCCGAGCAGCCCGCGGATGTCGGACATGAAATATTCGCCGGTCTTGCGGCTGGAGGTGTCCACCGCCACATAGCCGTGCAGCTGGTCGATGAAGGCATCGTTGCGCGAGGACTTCACGAAGGCGCGCGGCAGCAGTTCATGCAGCAGGTCGTCCTTCATGCGCTTGCGCTCGCGGCCACCGGGGCGGCGGCCTTCCTTCTCTTCGATCTCCTCCAGCTTGCGCTCGAGCAGGTCGTTGACCACCGCGCCGGGCAGGATCTTGTCCTCGCCACCGACGGTCAGCCACAGGTGTTCGGCAATGCGGTGCGAGAGCACTTCCTTCTCTTCGCGGCCGAATGGCGAGATGAAACCACGCGAGTTCATTTCCAGTGCGCCCACCGGCTTGAGCAGGGCGTGCGGCAGCAGGGTGTCGACTTCGGAAAAATCAGTGGCAGTCGGGAAGCGGAAGAACGTCAGGTTGCGAAAGAACATGGAATTCCGGTGTCTGAAGAAGAAGGGCGCCCGACCTTAAACGGCAGGCGTCTCGGGAACTGCGTCGGCCGGCCAGGCATCGGCATGCGCCGCATCGCCACGGCGGCCCAGGGCCATGAAATCGAACAGGGCGGCATCGGCCAGCTGCGCAGGTCGCACGTCGGCCATCGCACGTGCGATCTGTTCAATGCGCCCTGGATGGTCCTGGTCCCACTGCTTGAGCATCAGGCTGACCTGCCGACGCTGCAGGTTTTCCTGGCTGCCGCACAGGCTGCAGGGAATGATCGGGAAACAGCGCGCCTGCGCGTACTGCGCGATGTCGTGCTCGCGCACGTACGCCAGCGGGCGGATCACCACGTGCTGGCCATCGTCGCTGAGCAGCTTCGGTGGCATGGCGGCCAGCTTGGCATGGTGGAACAGGTTCAGGAAGAACGTGGCCACCACATCATCGCAATGGTGGCCCAGGGCGATCTTGCTGAAGCCGTGCGCCGTGGCATGGTTGTACAGCGCGCCACGGCGCAGGCGCGAGCACAGCGAACACATCGTGCGGCCTTCCGGGATGACCCGGCTGACCACCGAATACGTGTCCTGCTCGATGATCTGGTACGGCACGCCCAGCCCGGCCAGGTACTCCGGCAGGACGTGCGCGGGGAAACCCGGCTGTTTCTGGTCCAGGTTCACCGCCACCAGGTCGAACGGCACCGGCGCCTTTTTCTGCAGCTGCAGCAGCAGGTCCAGCAGGGTGTAGCTGTCCTTGCCGCCGGACAGGCAGACCATGACCTTGTCGCCCGCTTCGATCATGCCGAAGTCGGCGATGGCCTGGCCGACCTGGCGGCGCAGGCGCTTGCCCAGCTTGTCCGCCCCGAGCCCGTCCACGCGCGGATCGCGCGGAACGCGCTGCGGGGGATCGGGCAGGGAGATCACGGCGGACATGGCGCCATTCTACCGGCTTGTGGCAGCCCGGACCCGGGGTCGGGATTCCCCTCTCCCGGCAGTCATCGTCGCTGTGTATGCTCGGAGACCGTGGACACCTACAACCCCGCCGAAATCGTCGAACACCTCGTCGCCCTGCGCGCCGAGCACCGGGCGCTGGATGAACAGATCGCGCGCATGGCCGCCAACGGCGAAGATGAGCTGGAGTTCAAGCGCCTGAAGCGGCGCAAGCTGCAGCTGAAGGACTGCATCACCAAGCTGGAAAGCCTGCAGATTCCGGACGAACCGGCGTAACCGGGGGCCCGCCCACGCATGGCGTGGATCTACTGGACCATGCCGCCCCGGATGCCGATGGCACGACCCGGCAACCTATGGATCCACGCCATGCCGGGAAGTCCCGGTAGATCCACGCCATGCGTGGATGGGGCGACCCGGAAACACATGGATCCACGCCATGCCGGGACATCCAGCAGAACCACGCCATGCGTGGATGCGGCCCTGCATCAACGCGGCAGCGCCAGCTCCGCACTCCAGGCCGCCTCACCGTCCACGGTCAGGTCGCAGCGGCGCACGTTTCCGGCACCGGAACAGCGCAACTCCAACGGGTGTCCGTACCAGTCGCCGGCTAGTCCCTGGCGAGCGGCGGATTCATCACCGCTGATGCGCACCTCGCCGGCCAGCCACAGGCGGTAGTGCGCCGGTTGCCCGGTCCTTGCCAGCAGACACAAGCGCACCGGCGCATCGGCAAGGCGCCCGGGCAGGTTGTCGTCCACGCAGGCTTCGGCCGCCTGCACCGAAGTAGTTGCAAGGCCTCCGGCCGCGATCAACGCGGCCAGGCCCGTCAGGCGCCGCAGGTTCAATCCTGCGGTGCCGGTTCGTCCGGGCGCGCCGCTTCCGGGCTGACCCGTTCGATGGTGTGGCGCAGTTCGCGGCCGAGGATGAACTTGGCATCCTTGGCCCAGGCGTCCAGGCGCTCGTCGAACAGCAGCTTGCTGTTCTCGTCCGGCCACACCAGGCGCAGCTCGCGCAGCTTCTGGATGAAGCCGCGGAACAGCGACTTGTCGAAGAACTCCGGCGCAGCCGGTGCATAGAGCAGGCTCAGGCGCTGCGCGGCCTGCTGGCACAGGCTTTCCAGCTCGGCGGCGCCGAGCGTGCCCGGGCCGTTCTTCACCAGCACCGAAATGGCGATGTAGTAGCGCTCGAATGCCTGCTGCAGCGAGTGGCCGATCGCACGCAGGCGGAACACTTCGTCGGTCTGCCCGGTGTTGCGGGCAAGGATGCCGCCGTCGTCTTCGTTGACGTTCTGCAGCAGGCCCTCACGCACGAACACGTCGATGGTCTGGTCGATGCGCTGGGCGAACTCGTCCTCGGTCCACGGCAGGAACAGTTCGGCCTGCAGGAACGGGTACACCGTGCGGCCCAGCTGCACCAGGCCGGTGCGGCTCATGCGACGGTTGTTCTGGAAGCAGCAGGCCACCCACGACGATGCGGTGAACAGGTGCACCACGTTGTTGCGGAAGTAGCTCAGCAGCACCGCGGTATCGCCGCTGACGCTGAGCACGTCGCCCAGCGGGTGCTTGATGCGGGTGAGGACGTTGATCTCTTCGGCGTGGGCGATGATCCGCTCCGGCGAGTGCGGGGTCACCGTCACCCGGCCCGAATACGGCATCTCCACCAGCAGGGTCTTGCACAGCTCGATCTGCGCGATCAGGTCGGCCTCGCCCATCGCATGCTTGGGCGTGGACAGCAGCGCCAGCGCCAGCAGGTTGATCGGATTGACGTCGGCCGCGCCGTTGATGCGCACCTGGATGCGCTCGGCCAGGGTGTCGACGGTGGTCGACAGCCACGAGGGCTTCTCGTCCTCGGACACCGCCTCGCCCCCCCACTCCGGAGCTTTCTCGGCCAGCACATCGTTCAGCGCGATGGGTTCGCCGAAGTTCACCACCACCTGGCCGTAGTTCTGCTTGAGCACCTTGGGAATGCCCCACAGCAGCTGCCAGATCGATTCCTTCTCCTTGGGCCGCCCGGACAGTTCATCCAGGTAGCTGCCGCCCTCCATCAGCTTCTCGTAGCCGATGTAGATGGGCTGGAACAGCACCGGCTTGCGCGGCTGGCGCAGGAACGCGCGCAGGGTCATCGAGATCATGCCGCCCTTGGGCTGCAGCAACCGGCCGGTACGCGAGCGCCCCCCCTCGACGAAGTACTCGATGGAATAGCCGCCGGCGACCAGCTGCGCCACGTACTCGCTCAGCACCGCCGAATACAGCGCGTTGCCGCGGATCGAGCGGCGGATGAAGAACGCACCGCCCTTGCGCAGCAGGGTGCCGACCACCGGCAGGTTCAGGTTGATGCCGGCCACGATGTGCGGCGGCACGATACCGCGGTCGTACAGGAGGTAGGACAGCAGCAGGTAGTCCATGTGGCTGCGGTGGCTGGGCACGTAGACCACTTCGTGGCCCGGCGCTGCGGCCTTGAACTTGTCCAGGTGGTGCACCAGCACGCCGGCGTAGATGCGGTTCCACACATGGCTGAGCATGAAGCTGGCCGAGCGCACCACCGGGCTGGAATAGTCCGCGGCGATTTCCCAGGCGTAGGCGTGCGCCTTCTTCCAGGCATCGCTGGTTTTACTGTTGTCGCGCTTGGCCTGCGAGGCGATCGCCTCGCGCACCGTCTCGGCGGCCAGCACCTGGTCCACCAGCAGGCGCCGGGTCGACAGGTCAGGACCGATCACCGACTCGCGGATGCGGCGGAAGTGGGTACGCAGCACGCGCTGCAGCTTGCGCACCGTACGCTCGGGCTCCAGGCCCTCGTCGACGGTGCTGCGCAGCGAGATCGGCGGTGCGAAGCGGACGATGGTGTTGCGGCCGTTCAGCAGCAGGCCGAGCAGGCGGCGGAAGCGGCCGACCAGCGCCCAGTTTTCCGAGAACAGCACGGCGAACCAGCCGCTCTGCTTGTCCGGGGCGCGGCCGACGAAGATCGACACCGGCACCAGGTGCACATCCAGGTCGTCGCGCACGCGATGGGCCTGCAGGACCTTGGCCAGCGAATCGGAATGGGTCTTGGCGCCGCGCTGCTCGGGAATCAGCGAGTTGCTCGAGCTGCGCCGCGACAGGGCCAGGTAGGCGCGCTTGCGGCCGGTGGGGTCACCGGCCAGCGGTACCAGCGGCGAGGGCAGGCCAGCCTGGCGGCAGGCCTTGTCCAGGATCAGCGCGTTGGACAGGCCGTAGTCTTCCAGCACGTACATGACCGGGCGACCATCGTTGTACTGGCCCGGGTCTTCCGGCTCGATCTTCAGCGACAGCCAGGGTTCCACCAGGCGCCCGAGCAGGCGCGCCCACAGCGGGCGGCGGCCGGCAGGACGCGCGTGCACAGGCGTCGCCGCCGGCGGCGTGCCGGCGTCGGTCGAGGGGGACGCCGGCGCCGTGTCGGCGGGCGTCGGCTGGGATTCTTCGCCGGGGAACGGCAGCGGGTTCTGTTTCGACATCGACGTCATTATGGCTTAGCCGATGGCGTTGCCGCTTCCCCATCGGTTGTCGGGGCGGGCACAGGGTCCGGAGCGGCAGCAGCGCGCGCCGCATCGGCCTGCCGCAACAGGGCATCGGTATCGGCCAGGGTGCGGGTCAGGTACCAGTGGCCCTCGCGCCGGCTCAGCGGCACCTGCACGGTCATCGCGCGGCCGGCGAGCTCGTACTGCAGGCGCACCAGGGCATTGTCGCCCTCCACCGACAGCAGCTCACCGCGTACGCTGCGCAGCGCCTCGTCCACACCCAGGCCATAGCTGGCCAGCACCGCCTTCAGCGTGTGGACGAACGGCGCCAGCTGCTGCAGGCTGCCTTCCATGCCTGCGGCCTGCAGACCGGCATCGTCCTGGAAACCCACCCGGGCGGCGGCGCCGACGAGGGCGGCGATGCTGCTGCGGGCTCTGGCGCGGTCGCTGATCGGGGCATCCTGCGCCCAGGCGGCCAGGGTCTGCACCAGCTGGATGTAGTGCGCCTGCTGGCCGGGCGTATAGCCCTTCTGGTGCCGCAGGTACTGCACACCGAAGTTGCCCATCGACTGCGCGGCCTGGCGCACGGCGCGGGCCTGGCCAGCCAGCTGGCGATCGAAACTGCGCTGCAGCTGCACGCTGGCGCCGGGCTCACGCAGCGCCGCCAGCATCGGCAGCAGCTGGTCGCCCAGCGGCAGTCCGGTCAGCGGCCACTGGCTGTGGCCGTCGGCCCAGGCCTGCTGCAGGCGCTGGTACTGGCTGGGGGGCACCGACAGCTTTGCATAGCCGACCAGGTCGTCCTCGGCCAGCCGTTGCGCCATCGCCTGTACTGCAGCGACAGGTTCGGCCGGCGCGGCGGCCGGATCACTGCCGGATTCACGGCACGCGGCGATGGCCAGCAGCAGCACGGCCGCCAGCCCCCATCCCCGCGCAGACCTTCCTCGCATTACCACGCTCATGCAATCGGACTCCCCGGACCGGTCCGCATCTTGCGGCCTGCGACGTGACAGCGGCAAGCCGGGGCGTCACGGTTTCTGCCATGGCGCGCACTGCGCGGTGCATCCACGCCCCGCGCCGATGGGCCCTTGCCGCACCCGGCGGACAAAAAAAGAGCCCGGACCACAGGGATCGCAGGCTCTTCAAACCGGCGCAGGGCCGGTGGACAGTGTTGTGGCGCATGTCCGGCCCGAAGACCGGATGGCGGCGATCCTACGCTGCCCGCAAAGTTAACGCAACACATGATGAAATGTCATTCAACCCATTGATTTTATTGGCTCAATCGCGTTGCCAGACTGCTTCAATGAAATCTACGGCATGTTTTTCGGCGATTCGGGCATAAACGCCGGGGTAGCCGGCCAACGCGCAGCCTTCGCCCCAGCTGACAACACCGAACTGGGTCCAGCCCTCGCGCAGGCGCAGCAGCAGCGGACCACCGGAGTCACCCTGACAGCTGTCGATCCCTTCGCGGCCGGCGCAGATCACCTTGCCGCGTGCGAGCTCGCCTCCGTACGCCTGCTGGCACTCGGCGAAGGGGACGAACGGGGTCTGCACCGTCTGCAGCTGGGTGGGATAGAGCCGTCCGTCACTGATGTCGGTGTCGCCCCAGCCGATCACCGTGAACTCCCGGCCTGGCTTGAGATAGCTGGCATCGGGCCGCAACCGCAGCGCGACCGGCTGCGCATCGGCCAACGGTGCGCTGAGCTGGATCAGGGCAACATCATGCTCCAGCGAGTTGCCGCTGTTGAACGCCGGATGCATGTGGATGGCCTTGATGTTGGAGGGGCGCGCCGACGGCTCGGTGGACAGCGCGGTAGCGCCCCCCAGCACGGCCAGATCATCCGGGCGATCACCTTCCACGCAGTGCGAGGCGGTCAGCACCCAGGAGGGCGAAATCAGCGTGGCGCCACACCAATGGCGACCGTGGTCACTGTCACCGTAGGACAAGCGCTGGATGCTGACCATGAACGGGTAGTCGCCCGGCTTGGCCGCCTCGCCGCCGATGATGCGCGGTGCTTCGCGGGGTTGGGGTGCAGCCGTGGCGGGAAAGACGATGGCCGCCGCCAACAGGCCGCCGAACAACAAAGAGGTGCTGCGATACATATCCGTGTATTCCTCTATCGATGGTTGGAACCGGCACGGCCGCGGTCCGTGCTGGTGCATCGATTGATAGAGGGCGCTCCACGCGTACAGCGCGATGCGGCGCACAGTTTTCCCGGCTGGGGTCGGGTGCGTCAGAGCAACAGGCACAAATGCGAACGCCATCCCGCATTCGACGGGATGGCGTTCGTGGTGCCGGCGTGACCGCCGTCGGGGCGGGGCTCAGCGCGCGGCCAGAGCCGTCGCGATTTCCTGCTGGATCGCCCGTGCTGCAGCCTGCGGATCGGACGCATGGCGGATCGGACGACCGACCACGATGGCATCGGCACCATCGGCAAACGCCTGCGCCACACCCACCGTGCGCTTCTGGTCATCGCCGACCGGGCCACCGGGGCGGATGCCCGGGCAGACGATCGAGAAACCGGCGCCGGTCGCGGCGCGGATCGGGCCGGCCTCCTGGCCAGAGGCGATCACGCCGTCGATGCCAGCGGCCTGTGCGGCCAGCGCGCGTTCGACCACGACCTCCACCGGCTCGCGGTCGATGCCCATCTGCGCCAGGTCCGGGCGGCCCATCGAGGTCAGCACGGTCACCGCCAGCAGGCGCATGTCGCCGCTGTTGGCGGCCGCGCAGGCCTCCATCATCGCCGGGTGCCAGCCGTGGATGGTGGCGTAGCTGACCGGCCACTGCGCCAGGCGCTTGATCACCGCCGCAGCGGTGGCCGGGATGTCGAAGAACTTCAGGTCGACGAACACGCGCTTGTCGCGGCGTGCCAGTTCGTCCAGCACCTGGAAGTACTCGCCGGACGCGAGCAGTTCCATGCCGATCTTGTAGAACGCCACGCTGTCGCCAAGGCGGTCGACCCATGCCAGCGCCTGCACACGGTCAGGCACGTCCAGCGCGAAGATCAGGCGCTCGTCGTCACGCAGCGGCAGCGGGGCGCGGCTCACGGCGCGTAGTCCAGCGCGGCACGCTTGGCGTCATGACGGGCCTGCCGCGACTGCGCGTAATCGTTGTTGAACTGCGCCGGCTCGAAGCCGCCGTAGGTCGGGTTCGGCAGCATCCACCAGCGCTCGCCGAACCAGTCGTGATACTGCTGCAGCAGCGCGTCGCGGCCATCGTTGGTGTTGGCGGTCACTTCCACGAAGTCACCCAGCTGGTCGCCGAACTGCATCAGCACGCGGTACTTCTGCCCGGCCAGGCGGCGGCGGCAGTTCTTCTCGCTGCCGGCCTGCTCGCACCCTTCAACCACGGTGCCCAGACCGAGGAACACGCTGTCATCGGCCACCGGCAGGCCCTGCTCGCGCAGGTTGGCCAGGGTCGCGTCCTTCAGGTGCACGGCGCGGTTGGAGATGTACAGCAGGGTCACGCCCTTGGCATTGGCAGCCTTGGCGAAATCGACCACGCCGGGAATGGCCTTGGCCTTCTTTTCGGCCACCCACTGGTCCCAGCTGAGTTCGTCGTATTCCTTGCCATCACGCACCAGGCGGGCCTGGTAGGGCGAGTTGTCCAGCACGGTCTCGTCCACGTCCAGCACCACGGCCGGCTTCAGGCCCTTGGCCTCGTTGCCGCGCTCTTCCGGTACCAGCGCGTCCCAGTGGGCTTCCTTCAGCGCAACGTCCAGATGGTCGGCGGCGGCACGGTAGGTCTGCTCGGTGATCGCCCTGTATTCCTGCGCGCGCTGCATCCACAGCACGGCGTTGAGGTTGTCGTTGGCGGTCGCGTCGAGGGCACCGTCGGCCTTGGCGGCGGCGGCCGGGGCTTGCGGTGTGGCGGCTTCGGCAGGCGCTTCCACGCGCTTGCAGGCGGACAGGCCCAGCACCGCAGTGGCGAGCAGGGTCAGGGACAAGGAAACGGGACGACGCATGGATTCACCGGCAATCAGATATACCGGCCCATTTTACCGGCAAAGGCGCCGCCGGGACGGCTATGCTTGGCGGTTGACACGTTGTCTTCCGGAAGCCGCCATGACCGACCCTGCCCAGACCCCCGACGTTCCGCTGCTGGATGCCGTACAGGCACGCCTGCTGGGCTGCCTGGTGGAGAAGGAAGCCACCACCCCGGACACCTACCCGCTGACCGTCAACGCCGCGCAATCGGCAGCCAACCAGAAGACCGCCCGCGAGCCGGTGATGAACGTGAGCGCCGGCAGCGTGGAGCATGCGCTGCGCCAGCTGGAGACCCTGGGCCTGGCGCGCCAGCACTTCTCCTCGCGCGCCGACCGTTACGAGCACCGCCTGCAGAGCGCACTGGACCTGACACGGCAGCAGACCGTGCTGCTGGCCCTGCTGCTGCTGCGCGGGCCGCAGACCCTGGGCGAACTGGTCACCCGCGCCGAGCGCCTGCACCGCTTCGCCGATGCCGACGAAGCCCGCCACGCCATCGAGCGCCTGCAGCAGCGTGCCCTGCTGGTGGTGCTGCCGCGCGCCAGCGGCCAGCGCGAAGACCGCTACATGCACCTGCTGTGCGGTGAAGTGGACGGCGCGGCATTGGCAGCAAAGTACGCCAGCAGTGGCGGTGGCAGCGGCGATGCGGCCGATCCGGGCCTGGCCGAGCGCGTGGCCCAGCTGGAAGCGGCCGTGGCCGAGCTGCAGGCACAACTGGCCGAACTGCGCAGCTGAGGGGGTGGGTGCCGACCGTTGGTCGGCACTGCATCTGAATCGTGCCGACCAACGGTCGGCACCTGCCAACATCAGGGGTCAGACCTGCGCCGCACCCGGCGTGGCATACAACCGGCTCGGGCTGTCCACGCCCGGCAACTGGATCACCCCGCGCTCCTGCATGCCCAAGCCCAGCAGGATCTTCCCGGACGCCACGTTGTCCAGGTCGGTGATGCCATACAGATCGTGCAGGCCCAGCGCTCCGCGTGCATGCGCGAACACCGCCCGCGCCGCCTCACCGGCATAGCCCTGCCCGGCGAATTGCGAAAGCACCGCATAGCCGATATCCGGCCCCGGCAGGCCATCCCGCCGCACCAATCCGGCATTGCCCATCCAGGCACCATCGGACAGCCGCTCGATGGCATACATGCCGAAGCCATTCAACGCATAACTGTGCAGCACGCGCAGCGCGATGTACTCCCGCGCCTGTTCCTCGCTGTGCACGTTGCGGTCGCCGATGAAGCGCACGAAGCCTGGATCATTGAGCAATGCCAGCATCGGCGCAGCATCCCGGTCTGGTTCCAGGCGGCGCAGCCGCAGGCGTTCGCTTTCGATGGGATGCATGGGTGGGCTCCGGAAGGAATACCTCGATTTTGCAACGCCAGCGCCCGCCGTGCAGCACGCTCAGGCCAAGTGGGCCACTACGATGCCCAGCCTAGCCACATGCCCCGTCACGCTGGCCGAACAGGATCGGCCAGTAGCGCACGCACAGGCGATGGACGCATGCGGCGATCAGGCAGAACCCCATGCCCATCAGCGCCAACAGCAGCGGTGCGCCCCAGCGCAAACCCGGGTGCTGGATACGAGCATTGGAAGGCATGCCGCCGGGATATAGCACCTGTACCTGTTCGCCGACCACGTACAGTGGTGCCCCGGTAGCAAAGGACGCGGTGAACTGAATCATCTGCCCCTGTGCGGTCTGGAACCTCACCACCGGGCGATGCAGGGTGATGTCACGTGCGGGCATCCCCTCCATTTCCGACCGGGCATCCTCTGCCTGGACGGCCACCACCGTTCCGGTTACGGAAACGGCCTTGCGCGCGAAACGCTGGACGTCCACGAACAGCCAGGCGGCGGCCAGAAGGATCAGCAGGCCCACGGCAAAGAAAAACAGCAAAAAACATCTGAGGAGGGTGGGCATGGTGCTGGCCGGGTTGATCGATCAGCGTGCAGGTGCCGGCGCTGATCGAATGAAGGAGATATCGACATGGTAGTAGCGCGGATTGCCCGGCATGACATGGACATCCAGTTCACGCCCACTCACCTGTGCACGGGGATCGGCCCAGAGATACGCACTGTGGAAGACATGCCATCGAGTGGTTTCAGGATCGCGCCAGGCGCAGACGATGACGAACGGATGCCTTCCCCCCGAAAATACTCCGCGATCGCGCTTGATCGCCCGGACCTTGGCTTGCACCCGTGTCCCGTGGCGAAGGAGCTGCCTGCGCCGCCATGCCCTCGCCGCCTGCGGCAGGCGCAGAAGTCCCGCCGCCAGCAGGAATGGGCCGCTGTTCAATCCCAGTATGACGCTCAGGCCCCAGGGTGATGAGAGCGAACGCACCAGGGCCTTGTCCGGGCGGTCCGGCAGGTACAGCACATCTACATGATCGCCCGTCATGTAGGCACGATGGCGGGTACGGCCTGCGATGAACCGCATCACTTGCCCGCTGCTGGTAGTGAAGTCCACCGAGTACACGAACTTCACCACTGAAGTGCGCGAACCACGGCGATCAACACGGATGGCACCCACATGGGTGATCCTGCCATCGGCAATGACCGCCCCATCGAGGAAGCGCCTGGCACCAACGTAGGCCAGAAGCGCTGAAACAAGCAGGACCAGGCCCAGCCCGAGGAAGGTATGAGTGAGAACAGCAGGGATGTCGTTGGACACGATGAAGGACACGGCGCGCACTTCGGGTGCGCTCACACTAGGCCTTAACCCGATGCAGGCTCAAGGCCAGAAGCGTCAATCGGACGGATTGGAATACCGCTTTAGTGGCTTTTCGATCCTCAATCGAACAGCGCCTCGATCGCGGCCAACCCCGCCGTCGCCCGCTCCTTCTTCCGCGCCGCATCGGCCACCGGATCAGCACCGTCGCGCTGGATCTCCTCGGCCGGGATCTCATCGAAGAACCGGCTCGGCTTCAGCCGCACATGCTCGCCGAACTTGCGCGTGAGCTTGCTGTAACTCATCCACAGCTGGATCTTGGCGCGGGTGATGCCCACGTACAGCAGGCGCCGCTCTTCCTGCAGGTTGCCCTCGTCCAGGCTGACCTGGTGCGGCAACACGCCGTCCTCGCAGCCGACGATGAACACGTAGGGGAATTCCAGGCCCTTGGAGGCGTGCATGGTCATCATCCGCACCTGGTTGCCACCCTCGTCCTTGTCGCTGCGCGACAACAGCGCCAACTGGCCGGCCAGGTCGGCGGCGGTGGCACCACGCGGGCCACCCTCGAACCACTGCGCCAGTTCTTCGATGTTGTTGGCGCGACGCTGGTAGCTGGCTTCTTCCTTGGCCTGCTGCCGCAGCTCGCTGAGCAGGCCCGATTCCTTGGCGACCTTGCGGATCATGTCGCCGGAGCTGATCTGCCGCGTCTGCGCGCGCAGGTCACGCAGGATGTCGGTGAAGCGCGCCAGGCTGTTGGCCGCGCGCGGTGGCAGCTGCTGCAGCGCGCCGATCGCTTCGGCAGCCTGCGCCATCGGCATGCCCTTTTCCGATGCCAGTTCGGCCAGCTTGGCCAGGGTGCCGGCGCCGACCTCGCGCTTGGGCGACTGCACCGCACGCAGGAACGCGGTGTCGTCGTCCGGGTTCACCAGCAGCCGCAGCCAGGCCAGCGTGTCCTTCACTTCCTGGCGCTCCAGGAACATGGTGCCGCCGGTCAGGTGATAGGGGATGCGCAGCAGCTGCATCGCCTTTTCCAGCGGACGCGACTGGAAGTTGCCGCGGAACAGGATGCAGAAATCGCTCCACGGTACGTTGCGCGTCTGCGCTACGAACGCGATCTCGGCGGCGACCTTCTCGGCCTCGTGTTCGCTGTTGCGGCACTCCCACACACGGATGCGCTCGCCGTCGGCCTGGTCGCTCCACAGCTTCTTCAGGTGTTCGTGCGGGTTGTTGGCGATCAGCGCGTTGGCCGCGCGCAGCACGCGGTTGGAACACCGGTAGTTCTGCTCCAGCTTGATGATTTCCAGCGCCGGGTAATCGCGCCCCATCTGCTGCAGGTTTTCCGGGTTGGCACCGCGCCAGGCGTAGATCGACTGGTCGTCATCGCCCACGCAGGTGAAGTTGCCCTTGTCACCGGCCAGCTGCTTGAGCAGGCGGTACTGCGCATCGTTGGTGTCCTGGCATTCGTCGACCAGCAGGTAGCCGATGCGCTCGCGCCAGGCCAGCGCGATCTCCGGGTTCTCTTCCAGGATCTGCACCGGCAACCGGATCAGGTCGTCGAAGTCCACGGCGTTGAACGCGCTCAGGCGCAACTGGTAGCGCTCGTAGATGCCGGCCGCTTCCTTCTCGCGGTTGCTGCGCGCAGCGGCCATCGCCTGCTCCGGCGACAGGCCGGCGTTCTTGGCGCGCGACACCAGGTTCTTCATGTCCTCGATGTCGTCCGGCTTGGCGCCGTACATCAGGTCCTTGATCTGCGCGGCCGCGTCATCGGCATCGAAGATCGAGAAACCGCGCTTGAGCCCGACGGCGGCATGCTCGATCTGCAGGAACTTCAGGCCCAGCGCATGGAAGGTGCAGATGGTCACTTCATCGGCATCCTGCTCGCGCAGGCGTTTGGCCACGCGCTCGCGCATTTCCTTGGCCGACTTGTTGGTGAAGGTGATCGCGGCGATGCGCTTGGCCGGGTAGCGGCCACAGCTGATCAGGTGGGCGATCTTTTCCACGATCACGCGCGTCTTGCCGCTGCCGGCGCCGGCGAGCACCAGCAGCGGTCCTTCGATGTGGAGGACGGCGGCAGCTTGGGGGGGATTGAGACCGTGCATTGGGGTGCGATTGTAGCGGGCGTTGGTGGCGGCCACAGCCGCCGGCCGGTGAGCTTGCTGAACGGCTTCGGCCGGCGCCGGGTGGCGTCGTACAATCGGCCGATGGCCAAGCTCTATTTCTACTATTCGGCGATGAACGCCGGCAAGACCACCACCCTGCTGCAGAGCGCGCACAACTACCACGAGCGCGGCATGCGCGTGGCGATCCTGACCCCGCGCCTGGACGACCGTGCCGGCGCGGGCGTGGTCGCCTCGCGGATCGGCCTGCGCGCCGACGGCATGGCCTTCGAACGCGACACCGACCTGCAGCAGTGGGTCAGCCAGGATCTGCAGGCCAACGGACCGCTGGGCTGCGTGCTGGTGGACGAGGCGCAGTTCCTCAGCCGCAGCCAGGTCTGGCAGCTCAGCGAAGTGGTCGACCAGCTGCGCATCCCGGTGCTGTGCTACGGCCTGCGCACCGATTTCCGCGGCGAGCTGTTCGAGGGCAGCCAGTACCTGCTGGCCTGGGCCGACGAGATGCAGGAGATCAAGACGATCTGCCACAGCGGCAAGAAGGCGACCATGACCGTGCGCGTGGACGAACATGGCCATGCCGTGCAGGACGGCCCGCAGGTGGAGATCGGCGGCAACGAGCGCTACGTGTCGGTCAGCCGCGCCGAGTTCAAGAAGATCACCCGTGGCGAGGGGCGGATCGATCCGGCGCAGGCACCGCTGCCGTTGTAGGGCATGGCATCCAGTCGTTTACAAGTGGACGGCTACCTGCCTAGGCTGCGGCAACGTCTGCTGCCGAACTGGAAGTCCGCCATGCGTTCCGCCCTGCTGTTGATTCCCCTGTTGTTCCTGCCTGTACTTGCCGTCGCCTCCGGCCAGGGGCCCGCCGCTCCGCTGGATGATGCGGCACTGCTTGGCGCCGGATTCCTGGACGGGCATCCAGACATGAAGTTCCGGCAGTGGGGCATGGATGCGCTGCAACGCGGCGACGCCGAAGCGGCGATGGACAACTTCCGCAAGGCTGCCCGCTACGCCGACAAGCCTGCGCAGGGGCTGCTGGGCGAGATGTACTGGTACGGTGTCAAACGTGCTGCGGACCCGGTCATGGCCTTTGCGTGGATGGATGTCGCGGCCGAGCGCGGATACCCGTTGATGCTTGAGCTGCGCGACAAGTACTGGGCAGCACTGCCGTTGGAACAGCACGATATCGCACGAGCGCAGGCGCTGCGGCTGCGCGATGAGTACGGCGATGCAGCGGCTCGCCCACGCCTGGCCGCGGAGCTGCAGCGGGGCAAGCGTGCGATGACCGGGAGCCGGACCGGCTCACTGTCCAACAACGTCGACATCGTCTACATGGATAGAGGCGTAAGCCGAACCATCAAAGCCGACCGCCTCTACGATCCCACGTACTGGGATCCAGACCGCTATCAGCGCTGGCAGGACGAGAACTGGATGAAAATACGTCGCGGCACCGTGGAAGTCGGCCTGCCGACCCAGACGCCACCTCCAGCGGCAACCGAGGGCAAGCCATAACCCAAGGTGCCGGCAGCAAGCCGGCACCCTGCATCACTCAGTACAGGGTGCGCTCCGGCGCACCAGCCGGCGGCGGGGTGTACTGGTACAGCCAGGTTTCGGTGAGGGTCTTGCCGCCACTGCGCAGGTACAGGCGGATGTCGATCTGCTCGCTGCTGCCCTCCGGCGGCACCAGGTCGAACATCGCGCGGTAACCCTTGATCTCGCGCAGCGGCCGCGCCGAGACGATCTCCACCCGGCCACGGCTGGTTTCGACAACGGCTTCGACGTCGGCCTTGTCGATCAGGCTGGCCAGTTCGCCGCCTTCGAAGTCGACCGCAAAGCGCCACGAGAAGTACTCGCGCTTCTTGCCGATCACCCCGCCCAGGCCGGTGCGGCTGGCAACGCAATGGGCCAGCGGCGTATGCGCCGGCGGTTGTGCACCCCAGTACAGCCGGTAGCCGACCAGCAGTTCCTGTCCCGGCTGCGGCTTTTCCTTCGGGTTCCAGAAGGCCACGATGTTGTCGAAGGTTTCATCGACGGTGGGAATCTCCACCAGCTGCACCGAGCCCTCGCCCCATTCGCCCTTCGGCTCCACCCACAGGCACGGACGCTTCTCGTAGAACACGCCGTCGTCCTGGTAATGGTCGAAGTTGCGGTCACGCTGCAGCAGGCCGAAGCCACGCGGATTGCGGTCGACGAACATGTTGAAGCGCAGGTTGCGCGGGTTCACCAGCGGCCGCCAGATCCATTCACCAGCGCCGGTCCACAGCGACAGGCCGTCGGTATCGTGGATTTCCGGGCGCCAGTCCCAGCCCATGCGGCGGTCGTTCTCGCCCACCTGGTACATGCTGGTGCAGGGAGCGATGCCCAGCCGCTCGATGGTCTTGCGCGGGTACAACGCGCTGTCGATGTCCATCAGCAGCACGTCGCCGTTGGTGACGGCGAAGCGGTAGGCACCGGCCACGCTGGGCGAATCCAGCAGCGCATAGACGATGATGGTGTCCGAGTCGGCCGCAGGCTGTTCCAGGTAATAGGCGATGAAGTCGGGGAATTCCTCCGGCTTGCCCATGCCGGTGTCGATGGCCAGGCCACGCGCGGACTGGCCGTACTGGCCTTCCTTGCCCACTGCGCGGAAGTAGCTGGCACCCAGGAACGCGGCGAAATCGCGGTCGGTATCCTTGCGCGTGTTCAGCCGGAACCCGGCAAAGCCGAGGTCGGCCGGCAGCTCACCATTCTTCAACCCGCTCTTGCCGTAGTTGAACGCGGCGCCGTCATAGGCCAGTTCCTGCGCCTTGCCGTCGACCACGTCGTACATGCGCACGGGCGAATGGAAGTACAGACCCAAGTGGAAGAACTTGGCCTGGAACTTACCCGGCTGGTCGGCCCACAGGGCGTGGTCCTGGCGATAGCCGATCGACTGGTACTGATCCCAGTCCAGCGCCTCCAGCTTGCCCGGCAGCACCCGCTTGTGGCTCTGGTAGGGCGCCTGTGCCAGCGCGCGCGCCTGGCCCTTCAGGGTGGCGAAATCGAACGGCTGCGGCTGGCCAAGCCGGCGCAGCCCAAGCTGGCCACTCTTGCTGGCCGCGCAGGCCGGCAGTGACGGCAGGCCGAAGGCGGCCAGGGCCAGGGAGGCATTGCGGATGAAGTCGCGTCGTTGCATGCAGGCGCGGGAGCAAAGGAAAGGTCGGCCATCATAGGCAGACAAACGTTAACGGGCAGCGGTGGACTCGATACCCTGTTCAGCCTGCGCCAATGCCGCAAGGCGGGCATCAAGCTCGTGCAGGGCCGGTGCCTGCGGACCGCGCTGGGCCAGCAGCAGCTGTCGTGCCTCGGCCAGCACGGTGCGGGCCTGCGCGATCTGGCCGGCCTGCTGCAGGACCTGCCCCTGTGCCAGCAGCGCCTGCGGCAGCAGGGCGACGTGATCCGGTTGCCGCCAGATCGCCACCGCGCGGGCATAGTGCGCTGCTGCTGCCGAGGGGTCGCCGCTGGCGCTGGCCCACTTCCCCAGCGCGAACTCGCCGTAGCCGATCTCGCGATGGTCCGGGCCCAGGGCGCCGAGCAGCTGTGCCTGCACCTGCCGCAGTTCCTGGCCGGCCAGCGCGTGCTGGCCGCGCTGCAGGGCCAGCAGCGCGCGTGCGCGGCGTACCACCAGTGCCTCCGGGTGGCGCGGTCCCCATGCCTCCTGGGCCGCCTGCCAGGCCAGCTCCAGCTCGGCCGCTGCCGCCTGCGTGTCGCCCTGCCGGGCCAGCACATCGCCCAGCTGGCGATGCAGGCTGATCACCTGCGGGCTGCTGGCGTCGGCGCGTTGGCCGAGCAGGGCCAGCGCCTGCCGGTACCCGGCCAGCGCGGCCGGCAGGCGTCCGGCATTGGCGTCCAGGGCGGCCAGATCGGCCAGTGATTCAGCACGCCCGAAGCGCTCGGCCATTCCCTGGTGGCGCAGCGCCAGCGCCTGCTGGAACGAACGTCGCGCCGCATCGACGTCACCCAGCTGTGCCTGGCAACGCCCAAGCTGGCTGTGGAACTCGGCCACCGCCGCCGGCAATGCCGTCGCCTGGCTGGCCGCCAGCGGTTGCAGTGGCTGCAGGTGCGCCAGGCACTCGCGTCCGCGACCGAGCATGCGCAGTGCACGCCCGCGCTGGGTCACCGCCTCGATCTGCAGCGCCGGCGGCACCTCGCCCACCTCCTGCAGCAGCTGGCGCTGCTGGTCCAGGGTCTGCAGCGCCAGCTGGTAGTCGCCCAGGCCGATGCGCAGGCGGCCGATCACCCCTTGCAGCTCGGCCAGCGCCAGCGGTTGGTCAGCCAGTTCGGCTTCGCCCCGTTGCTGGCCGGTGGCCAGCAGCTGCGGCACGTCGAAATGACCGTGGCGCTGGCTGGCCGCCTTGTCGAACAGGCCGACGGTGAAATCCTGCATGGCCTGCGCACGCGCCATTTCCGCCCGCGCCTGGCGCAACTGCCACAGGGCGAAGGACGTGGTCCCCAGCAGGGCCAGCGCGGCCAGCCCGGCCAGCGCCACGCCCCAGCGATGGCGGCCTACGTACTTGCGCACCCGGTAACCCACGCCCGGCGGACGCGCCTGGATCGGCTGCCCCTGCAGGTAGCGGCGCAGGTCGCCGGCCAGTGCTTCGGCCGAGCTGTAGCGCTGCTGCGGATCTTTCTGCAGGCCCTTTTCCAGCAGCACGTCCAGATCGCCACGCAGTCGCTTGGCCTGCCGCAGCAGCGCCCGTCTCGGTGCTCCCGGCTCGGCGGCCAGCCGTTGCAGCAGCGCCGAGGCACGCGGCGCCTGCACATCCAGGATCGAGCGCTCCCATTCCGCATCGCTGTGCCGGCGCAGGCGATAGGGCTTGTGCCCGGTGACCACCTCGAACAGCACCACGCCCAGCGAATAGACATCGGTCAGGGTCGTCACCGCCTCGCCACGCACCTGCTCCGGCGCGGCGTAGTGCAGGGTGAACGCGCGGATTTCGGTAGCCGGATGGGCCGCGTTCGGGTCGTCGTGGTCGAGCAGCTTGGCGATGCCGAAGTCGAGCAGTTTCACCGTGCCATCAGCGCGTACCAGGATGTTGGAAGGCTTGAGGTCGCGGTGCACCACCAGGTTCGCATGCGCGTGGCTGACCACCGCGCAGACCTGCAGCATCAGCTGCAGCCGTGTTTCCAGCGGCGGTTGCAGGCGCCGGCAGTAGTCGCTGATCGGCTCGCCTTCCACGTAGTCCAGCGCCAGGTAGGGCTGCCCGTGCTGGTCCACCCCGGCGTCCAGCAGCTGTGCCAGGTGCGGGTGCTGCAGGCGGGCCAGGATCTGCCGCTCGCGGCCGAAGCGCTGGCGCAGGCCCGGATCGGCGACGCCACTGCGCAGCAGCTTCAGCGCGACCTGGCGCTGGTACAGGCCATCGCAGCGCTCGGCCAGCCAGACCTCGCCCATGCCGCCTTCGCCGAGCGGATGCAGCAGCCGATACGGCCCGACCTCGCTGCCGGCGCGGCCTGGCGGTGTGGCGGTCCACAAGGGCTGGGCCATGAACTCGTGGCTGTCGGCTTCCTGCTGCAGCAGGCGTTCCAGTTCGCGGCCCAGCGTCGGGTCCTGCGCACTCAAGCGCTGCAGGCGCAGCTGGCGGGCGGCGGGTGCCAGCTCCAGCAGCTGGTCCAGCCAGGACGACAATTGCTGCCAGCGGGCGGCGTCCATGATGTGGGTGGCGGCGACTCAGTCGCTGCGCATCGCGGCCAGCAGGAACAGCCGCGCTTTCTGCCAGTCGCGGCGGATGCTGCGCTCCGAGCGCTGGCTCAGTTCGGCGATCTCCAGTTCGGACAAGCCGGCGAAGTAGCGCAGCTCCACCACCTTGGCCAGGTGCGCATCGACGGCCTGCAGGCGTTCCAATGCAACATCGAGGGCCAGCAGATCCTCGTCCAGGCGTACGCCGCTGCTGCTGTTCTCGGGAATCTCGGCCACCCGCTTGAGGTCGCCCCCGCGTTTGCGCGCCAGCCGGTTGCGCGCGTAATCGACGACCACGCTGCGCATCGCCGACGCCGCATAGGCGAAGAAGTGCGCACGGTCCTCGAAGCGCGCCGCACCGCGGCTGCCCAGCAGTTTCAGGTAGGACTCGTGGACCAGCGAGGTCGCATCCAGGGTGCGTCCCTGCTGCCCGGCCAGCTGCCGCCGGGCCATGCTGTGCAGTTCCTGGTACAGGGTGGTCAGCACACGGTCGAGCGCGGCGCGGTCGCCACCGCGCGCAGCATCCAGCCATACGGTGATATCCGGGCCTTCGTCCATCGCCAACGCTCCCCCGCAGCGGATGTCGGCTGGACTATAGCGCTGCGCGTGTGCAGCGCATGAAGACGTTCAGCGCTGGCAGCGGCTGCACCACACGCTCGCCCGCTGGCCGATCATGGCGTGCTTGAGCGGGCGGCCGCAGCCGGGGCACGGCAAGCCATCGCGGCCATAGACCAGCAGCTCCTGCTCGAAGTAGCCCGGCGCGCCGTCGGGGCTGATGAAATCGCGCAGGGTGGTGCCACCGCGGGTGATGGCGTAGTCCAGCGTTTCCTTCACTGCCGTGGCCAGCCGCCGATAGCGCTCGCGGGTGACCTTGCCGGCCTCGCGCAGCGGGCTGATCCCCGCCTTGTACAGGCTCTCGGCGGCGTAGATGTTGCCCACCCCGACCACCACCGCCTGGTCCATCAGGAAGGTCTTCACCGGCGCGCTGCGGCCGCGGCTGCGGGCAAACAGGTAGTCGCCGTCGAAGGCGTCGTCCAGCGGCTCCGGGCCCAGGCCCTTCAGCAGCGGGTGGATCTCGCCGGCCGGCTGCCAGAGCAGGCTGCCGAAGCGGCGCGGGTCGTTGAAGCGCAGCAGGCGGCCGTTGTCCAGGCTGATGTCCACATGGTCATGCGCGCGCAACGGGGTGTCCCCGGGCAGCACGCGCAGGCTGCCGGACATGCCCAGGTGCAGCACGGCGCTGCCGATGGCGGTATCCAGCAGCAGGTACTTGGCGCGGCGGCGCACCTCTTCGATGCGCTGGCCGGGCAGCAGCTCGGCCACTTCCGGTGGAATCGGCCAACGCAGGTCGGCACGGCGCAGGATCACCCCGTGCACGTGTCGACCCTGCAGGTGTGGCGCCAGGCCACGGCGGGTGGTTTCTACTTCGGGCAGTTCGGGCATGGGACGATTCTATGCCCGCTCAGCGCGGCGGTGCAGCCAGTTCCCGTGCATCCAGGAAGCCGTCACCGTTGGCGTCCTGCTTGTGGAAGCGCTGCACGATCACCTGCCGCTGCTGCTGGCGGGTGATGGCCCTGCCCTTGCCGCCGGGCAGCTCGTCGGCGGTCAGCACGCCATCGCCGTTGCGATCCATGCGATCAAAGGCATACAGCATCCACTGCAGGTACTCGGCTTCACTGACCTTGCCGTCGCCATCGCTGTCCATGCGCTGCAGGTAGCTGGCGGTGTCGCTGACCTGGGCCTGCACGGCAGGTGCGCACACGGCGGCCAGCAGCAATGCCGTCAGCACAGCCCTCATCCGCCCACCAGGGTGTAGCCCTTCAGTCGCGCGGCATAGGCCTGCAGCGCGGCGATGCCGCTTTCCTCGGCCTCGCGGCACCAGGCCTGCAGTTGACGCAGGCGCTCGGCGGCATCATGGCCGCGTGCTTCCAGCAGCGTTGCCAGGCGCGCGCGATATTCCACCAGGGTGCGGATGCGCGGGCGCTGGGCGACCCATTCGCTGAGCTGGGCGCGGCTGTCCGGCTTCAACCAGCGGCCGTCGTTGACCAGGCCACGGCGCAGCCGGCGCGGCAGCAACCGGCGCAGCTTGGCACCCGCGTATCGGGCTTCCTCGCGCAATGCCGGCATGAACACGTTGCGCTGGTAGTCGGTCATCGCCTGGAAGCGGTGCGACAGCAGTGCCTTCAGGGTATCGGCGTCGGGCACGGCGATGTTGGGGCGCACGTCCATGGCCGGCGCGACACGCAGGACCTTGGCCAGGCGCAATGCCTGCAGCAGGCGGATCGCACTCCAGCCGATGTCGAATTCCCAGCGCCGCATCGCAAAGCGCGCCGAGCTGGGGAACGCATGGTGGTTGTTGTGCAGTTCCTCGCCACCAATCCAGAACGCCCACGGCGTCAGGTTGGTGGAGGTGTCGGCCGACTCGTAGTTGCGATAGCCCCACCAGTGGCCCAGGCCATTGACCACGCCGGCGGCCCAGAACGGGATCCACGCCATCTGGATCGCCCACAGGGCGACGCCCGGCAGGCCGAACAGCACGCTGTTGACCGCAAACAGCAGCACCGGGCCGAACGTGGCGTACGGGGTGTACAGGCGGCGCTCGATCGCGTCGTCCGGAGTGCCGCGACCGTACTGTTCGATGTCCTCACGCATGCCGCGTGCTTCGCGGTAAAGCTCCACGCCGCGCCAGAACACCTGGCCGATCCCGCGGGTAACCGGGCTGTGCGGGTCGTCCTCGGTTTCCACCTTGGCGTGGTGCTTGCGATGGATCGCCACCCACTCCTTGGTGATCATCGAGGTGGTCAGCCAGGTCCAGAAGCGGAAGAAGTGCGCGACCACCGGATGGAAGTCCACGCCCCGGTGCGCCTGGCTGCGGTGCAGGTAGAGGGTGACCGAGAAGATCGTGAGCTGGGTGAAGACCAGCAGCACCAGGGCCAGCTGCCACCAGCCCAGGCCCAGCACGCCACCGGTCAGCAGGGACATCAGGGCATCAGGCATGGCGGCGCTCCAGAGCAACACAGGTATGGGAGACATCATGGGCGCTTGCGTTGCAAACTGCACCTTGCACCGCTGGATTGGCAGCGCCATTCCGTGGCTTCGTTCACAGTTGGGGACCCGTGTTGTCGAGCCTTGATCCGCGCACCCGCGCCGCAGCCCCGTCCGCCGGGGACCTGCCACCCTTGATCGAACTGGACCGCGCCAGCGTGATGCGCGGCCAGGTGAAGGTCCTGCACGGGCTGAGCCTGCGCATCGCGCAGGGCCAGCACACCGCCCTGCTTGGCCCCAATGGCTGTGGCAAGTCCACCTTCATCAAGCTGATCACCCGCGAGGTGTACCCGCTGGCGCAGGCCGACGGCGCGGTGGCGGTGAAGGTGCTGGGCCAGAACCGCTGGCAGGTCGACCGGCTGCGGTCGCAGCTGGGCATCGTCACCGGGGACCTCAGCAGCAACCTGGCCGACATGCCGGGTCTGACGGTGGAGCAGGCGGTACTGTCGGGGTTCTTCGCCAGCTACATGGTGCCGGCCTTCCGCGAGGTCACCGCCGATATGCGCATGCGGGTGGGCGAGACCCTGGCGATGACCGGTGCGTCGGGCCTGCGTGAGCGTGCCTACGCCGAACTGTCGGCCGGCGAGACCCGCCGCGTGCTGATCGCCCGCGCGCTGGTCAACCGGCCGCAGGCGCTGCTGCTGGATGAACCCTCCACCGGGCTGGACCTGGTCGCCCGCCAGCAGTTGATCGCCACCATGCGCGTGCTTGCGCAGCAGGGCATCACCCTGGTGCTGGTCACCCACCACATCGAGGAAGTGATTCCCGAGATCGAGCGCGTGGTGCTGCTGCGCGACGGCCGCGTGGTGGCCGATGGAGCGCGCGCCGAGCTGCTGCGCGACGAACCGCTGTCGGCCGTGTTCGGCGGCGCGATCACGGTGGTGGAACAGGAAGGACGGCTGACCGCGTACGCGGGGTGACACCGCGTCTGTGGCGGGCCGGAGGTCCGGCCCGCCACGCCTTGATTCAGAACCGCAACGCCAGCGCGCGCGACTCGATCGGTGCCATCCGGCTCTGGTCCTGCAGCTGCAGGTCGCGCAGTTCATAGGGCGCGCCGAAGCCGGCAGGCAACGCGGCCTGGTCGAAGGGCAGCACCAGCGCGCCGCGACCCGGGCCTTCGAACCACGCTGCGGCATGCGCCTGCGCCACCGGCTGCAACTGGCCGTTGGCTGCGGTGGCATACAGGGTGCCGCGCGCCTCGTAGCGTCCGGCGGCGGCCACCTGCAACGGCAGACTGACCTGGCGGCTGGAGGGATCGGGCATGGCCTGGCCGATGAAGCGCGCGGTCGGCCGCGCCACGGCGAAGGCGACCTTGCCATCGCGCAGCACGCCGTCGGCCTGGGCAAACACCTGCAGTTCCCACAGGCCCTGCGTGTTGCTGGCCTCGGCGGGAATCCTTACCTGGGCACGCAGGCTGCCATCGGTGGTGCGCAGCAGCCGTTGCGGCCAGCTGCGGCCATCGGGTGCAACCAGCAGCGCTTCGCCGCCGAGGCTGTCACGCCGTGTGCGCAACGTCGCCGCGCTGGCACCGTCTTCCAGCAGACGCGCCTGCAGCTGCACGTTGCCTCCGGCCAGCACCTGCGTCTGGCTGGCCTGCACTTCCAACCGCAGCGGGCTGTTGGGCTCCAGCACCTGCACCACATAGCGGCCCTGCGCCTGCGCGCTCTGCAGGCGGTAAACACCGGCCGCGCTGGCGGTACCGGTGCGCAGCATGCTGCTGCCATCGCCGACCGGCATGCCCGCATCCTGCAACTGGCGTGCATCGACACTGCGCGCGACGCTGCTGCGCCCCGCCGGATCACGTACCTGCAGCGAGGTGGCCGGCAGCGCGCGGGCGCCCGGCGCCGGGCTGAGCTGGATCACCGCATCCGGTGCGCTCAGGGGCAGTTCCAGGCCGCGCTGCAGTTCGGCAGCGTCGACCTGCTGCCAGTAGCTGCGGCTGATGGCGGCCTGGGGACCGGGAGCCTGCAGTGGCTGTGCCGGGTCCAGCGCCCAGGCGAAGGCCAGCGGCGCGTGCTCGCTGTCGTCGGCGGGCAGCGGCGCGGCAACCAGTGCAGCGGGAATCTGGTCGCCAGCGGCAACGCGCAGCGGCTGCGCGGCCTGCGCCGATGCAGTGGAAAGGACCGCCAACACGGCGGCAGCCAGCAGGGTGGAATGGATGGTCATGGTCATCTCCCTCACTGGGTCAGGTCGTTGCGCAGGAGGCTGCCGAGGCCGAAGCACTCGCGGCGGCTCTGGTTATGGCTGAGCGGCTCGGCGCCCTGGGTGCGCGCCTTGTCGGTGAACCACAGGGTGCCGGCCGCCTTCTGGCTGCTGCACTCCAGGAAACCGTCCGAGCACGACGACAGCCAGTTCTGGGTGAACTCCAGGCCGACATTGGCGGAGTAACCGCCGCAGTAGCTGTTGCTGTCCCACACCGCCGATTCGACATCGCTGCCGACCACTGCGCGGAACGGCCTGGGCAGGGCCGGGCGGCCGGTGGTGCCGTACAGGTTCTGCGCGTTGTAGGTGGCCATGTGCCCCACCTGCTGCATGCGCACGGCATCGTTCTTGTAGCCCAGCAGCCAGCCCAGCGAGGTCTCGAAGGTGTTGCCGTTGAGCACGGCGTCGGCCAGCGGCGTACCTGCCGAGGAGGGCGCCAGCGCAGTGACCTTGCGCAGCCGGTTGATGATCTTCGGGTAGCGGCTGTCGTAGGTGGGGTTGGACAGGATCCAGCGCATCACGTTGCCGCCGTTGGAATGGGTGATCACCACCAGCTGGGTTATGCCCCGGCTGTCGATGAAGCCGGTGAGCTGGTTGGCCAGGCAGCCGGCCGCTTCCGGCTTCCACATGTACTGGGTGAAGTCGCAGTTGATGACCACGTAGTTGCTGCTGTTCGGCAGGCCCTGGCGGACGGTGTCGATGATCGCCGGCTGCCAGTAGTCCTGCGTGGCGTTGGTCTGCGCGCCGGTGCCGTGCACGAAGGCGACGCCGTAGACATCGGCGGCCTGCGCCGGGGTGGTCGCCAGCCCCAAGAGCAGGGCCAGGACGGTACTTCCTGTTGCGGTGCTGCGCATCGCGTCTCTCCCTTTCAGCGGATCCCCCCGGCCCGGCTGTGAGCTGATGCTCATGGCGGCAGCGCGTGAAAGTCCGTGCGCTGCGCCCGGATTCAGCAGATTGCCGACAATTGATGACCGTTTTTCATCCGGTGCAGCGCGACCATGCCGGGTCTGGCCGTATGTCCGATGGAAGCTGCGGCCGGCAATCGAGGCTGCGATCATGGCCGGCGAGTTCCCTGCCCGAGTCTGCCCATGTCGTCGATCCTCCCCCCTGCCCGGCCGCTGCTGGGCCTGGCCATCGCGTTGTCGCTGGCCGGCTGCGCCGCCACCACCGCCAGCAAACCGACCGCCGTCGAAGCCAACGTCACCACCAAGGCCGTGGGCTACCTGGACAAGACCGCAGTGCCGGCCAGCATCGACCTGGTTCCGGCACCACCGGCCGCCGGCTCGGCGGCCTTTGCGCTGGACGAGCAGGTCAGCCGTGAAGCACGTGCGCTGCGCGGCAGCCCGCGCTTCGCCCAGGCCAGCGCCGATGCCGAACTCGGCTTTCCGGAAGGGGCCAACCATTTCTCCTGCGCCGCCGACATCGACGTGGATGCAGTGAAGACCCCGGCCCTGTACCGCCTGCTGGAGCGCAGCCGCATCGACGCCAGTGCTGCCACCAAGGCTGCCAAGAACAGGTACCAGCGCCCGCGCCCGTTCATGGTCAACGGTGAACCGACCTGCTCGCCGAAGGATGAGGAAGGCCTGCGCAAGAACGGCTCCTACCCGTCCGGCCACACTTCGATCGGCTGGGCATGGGCATTGATCCTGTCTGAGATCGCACCGGACCGCGCCGATGCCATCCAGGCCCGCGGTCGCAACTACGGCGAGAGCCGCCTGGTGTGCAACGTGCACTGGCAGAGCGACATCCTCGAAGGCCGCTTCATGGGTGCTGCTGCCGTGGCCCGGCTGCACGACAACGCGGCGTTCAACAGCGACCTGCTTGCCGCGCGCAGGGAGATCGCTGCCGCGCGCAAGGCCGGCCTGCATTCCAGCCGCGACTGCGCCACCGAAAGCGCCGTGCTGAAGGTGCGCCCGCAGAGCGCCCTGTAATCCACCGCCGTTGCGCTCGCCGGGCATGGCCCGGCGCTACCGGGCGCGACGCATGGATAGCGCCGGGCCGTGCCCGGCGGACGCGAAAAACAGAAGGGCCGGCATTGCGCCGGCCCTTCGTCATTGCATCACTGCGGCAACCGCATCAGAACTTCGCGGTGAACTCCACGCCCCAGGTACGCGGCTCGTTGAGGAAGCCCGTCAGGTTGTTGAAGTCGATCGCGCCGACCACGCGGGTCTGGTTGGTCAGGTTGCGGCCGAACACGGCTACGTCGTACTGGCCGTAATCCCAGTTGTAGCCCAGGCGCAGGCCACCTTCCAGCGAGCTGCGGCCACGGAACTCCGGCGACTCGTAGATGAAGAAGTTGACCGCACTGCGGTAGGCCCAGTCGGTGTAGGCATACAGCTCGCTGCCATCGCTGAGCGGGAAGCCCACGCGCAGGGTCGCGTTGTGGATCCACTTCGGTGCCTGCGGCAGCGGATTGCCGTTGACCAGCGCATAGGTGCCGCCATTGATGACCGTGGTCGGGTCGGTGATGGTGCAGCCGCCGCCACAGACCGCCACCGCCAGGTTCTTGTCCTTGATCTCGGTGTCGTTGTAGCTGCTGCCGAAGGTCAGCAGCACGTTGTCGGCCAGGTAGGCCTCCAGGTCCAGCTCCACGCCCTGGCCGATGGTCTTGTCGGCGTTGAGCAGGGTGGCGGTGTTGTTGGTGCCACCGACGGCGATCAGCTGCTGGCCGTCCACGTCATAGCGGAACACGCTGAAGCCCAGGCGAGCACGACGTTCGAACAGGTCGGCCTTGATGCCGGCTTCGTACGAAATCACCTTCTCCGAATCGGCCTGCGACAGTCCCGGTGCGAACGCCAGGCGCCCCTGGATCGACGGTGCGCGGAAGCCCTTGGCCACGCGTGCATAGGCATTGACGTTGTCGGTCAGCTTGTACACGCCGCTGACATCCCAGCTGACGTCGTTGACATCGGTGTTGGCCAGGTACGGACCGCTGACCGGGGTGCCGAACGGCACGGCCTGCAGCACGCTGGCGCTGAAGTCCTTCTTGTCCTGCGTATAGCGCACGCCGGCACGCAGCTTGAAGCGGTCGGTGACATCGAAGTCGCCCGAAGCGAACACCGCCCATGCCTTGTTGCGCTGCTGCTGCACGACGTGGCCGGTCTGCGGGTTGCCCGGGGTCAGCGAGTCGTAGTTGAAGTTGTTGATGGTGACGTCTTCATCGAAGTAGAAGACGCCGGCCTGCCAGTCGAAGCGGCCCCATTCGTTGGATTCCACGCGGAATTCCTGGGTCCACTGGCGGTGGTGCGGCAGGCCGTCGGCCGACTCGGACGAGAACGGAATCAGGCCCGGGCCGGAGTTGCCTGCGCCGAGGAACGCGGCGCCGTAGCCACCGTCGATGTCGCCGCGGTTGAGCGATTCGGCGGTCTCATAGCCGGTGATCGAATGCAGGGTCACCGAACCGAGGTTCCACTGCAGGCGCGCGCTGCCGCCCCAGGTTTCCAGGTCGGAGAAATTGACGCCGTCGTTGGCGACCTTGTCGCGGTCGAAGTTCTCGACCAGCGCGTTGCCGCCCTTCTCGATGATGTTGGCGCGGAACAGGCGCGCGGTGCCGTTGAGCTTGCGCTTGTGCAGGTTGAACAGCGCTTCGAAGTCATCGCCTTCGTACAGGAACTGCACGCGGCCGGCGGCTTCGTCATAGCCTTCAAAACCACTGTTGGGCGCACCGGCACGAGTGTTGTCGACCCAGTCGTCACGACGCTGGTAGATGGCCGACACGCGTGCGGACCAGCGGTCGGTCAGCGGGCCGCCGTAGGCGCCCTGCACGTTCCAGCTGTTGTAGCTGCCATAGCCCACGCGCACGTAGCCATCGGCATCCTGCGACGGCCGCGCCGAATCGAACTTGACCACGCCAGCCGGGGTGTTGCGCCCGAACAGGGTGCCCTGCGGGCCGCGCAGCACTTCCACGCCGGCCAGGTCGAACAGCGGGAAGCCCTTCAGCAGCGGGCTTTCCTGCACCACGTCGTCGTACACCAGCGAGACCGGCTGCGATGCATTGAGGTCGAAATCGGTATTGCCCAGGCCGCGGATGTAGAAGCGCGGGAAGGCACGGCCGTAGGACGACTCGATGTTGAGGCTCGGCACGCGCGCAGCAAGGAAGCGGATGTCATCGCCCGCCGAACCGAGCACGTCGAGCTTTTCGCCCTGGATCGCGCTGATCGCAACCGGCACGTCCTTGGCGTTCTCGACACGACGCTGTGCAGTCACCTGCAGCGCATCGAGGGCGACCGGATCCTTGGCGGCGGGGGTTTCCTGGGCGGCTGCTACCAGCGGCAGCAGGGCGGAAAGAGCGACAACGAGCGGGCGCGCGACCGGAGAGCGGCCACGGGAAGTACGGGTCGGAGACATGGCGGTAGGCTGTGTTTGGAGGGGTGGTAAAACGGCGCTACCAGATAATTGTTGCAATACAGCACCTCCCTCGCAAATGCCGATCGTTCATGGCCGCCTCGCGCGCCGCCGGACGCTGCCGCTAGACTCGGGGTTTTTCCCCGCAACGGACCTGCTGCGATGACCCAGTGGTACTTCCATGCTCCCGGCCAGGCCGATCGGGTCGGTCCGTTCGACGTGCGCTGGGTCCAAGGCATCAGGAGCATGCTGTTCGGTGGCGAAGACGTGTTCCTGGCCACGCTGACCCGGCCGCAGGGGCGGCAAGAGCCGCGGCGAATGCTCGCTGCTGGGCTGACGGGCCGGTCGACGGACGTCTGGCGGTGCCGGCCGCTGGCCGGCAATCGCTGGGATGCGTGGGTTGCCGGGGTTGCCGGCCAGCGGCCGGCACTACACAGTGAGCGGCAGGCGATTTCATGAATGGGGAGCCGGCCCACCCTGCCCGGCCTGCCACGCCTTCGGTATGCTGGCGCCCTTTCCTGAATCCGGCGCCGCGAGCGCACTGCCGATGAGCCTGTTCCGCCCCCGCGTGCTGCTGTCCGTCGCCCTGCTCGGCCTGCTGGCCGGTTGCGGTGGTGAAGAGGTCCGCCCCACCCCGCCCGCGCAGCCCACCGTGGTTCCGCAGGCCAAGCCGGTGAAGATCGGCATCGCGCTCGGCGGCGGCGCGGCCAAGGGCTTTGCGCACATCGGCGTGATCAAGATGCTCGAGGCCAACGGCTTCGAACCGGTGGTGGTGTCCGGCACCAGTGCCGGCAGCGTGGTCGGCGCCCTGTATGCCAGCGGCATGGACGCCTTCCAGATGCAGAGCAAGGCGGTGGCGCTGGATGAAGCCAGCATCCGCGACGTGCGCCTGTTCTCCGGTGGCCTGGTGCAGGGCCAGAAGCTGCAGGACTACGTCAATGAACAGGTGGCCAACCGCCCGGCCGAGCGCCTGAAGAAGCCGTTCGCCGCCGTCGCCACCCAGCTGGAGACCGGCGAGCGTTCGATCTTCGTGCGCGGCAACGTCGGCCAGGCGGTGCGCGCGTCCAGCAGCATCCCCGGCGTGTTCGAGCCGGTGAAGATCGGTGGCCGCAACTACATCGACGGCGGCGTGGTCAGCCCGGTGCCGGTGGATGCCGCACGGCAGCTCGGTGCCGAGTTCGTGATCGCCGTGGACATCTCCAGCAAGGCCAGCGGCAAGGCACCGACCGGCATGCTCGGCATCGTCAACCAGTCGATCTCGATCATGGGCCAGCGCCTGGGCGAGCAGGAACTGGCGCGCGCCGACATCGTGATCCGGCCGAAGGTGCTGGACATCGGCGCTGCCGATTTCAGCCAGCGTGGCACGGCCATCCTGGAAGGCGAGAAGGCCGCGATGGCGGCGATGCCGCAGATCCGCGCCAAGATCCAGCAGCTGCAGAAGGCCCGCGCCGCCGCATTGGCACCGGCACCGGTGGCTGCGCCCAAGTGCGACGAGCCTTCGCGCCTGGGCAAGCTGATGGGCCGCAAGGAAAAGTGCTGACGCGCGGCGCTTGTACGGCCGCCGCGGTCAGCGCCGCGGTGGTGGGTAACCACTGGCCAGGCGTCGCTGCCGGCGCCGCTCATCCACCGCCCGGTCATGCCGCTGTGCGCTCAGCTGCAACTGCTCCATCGCGTCCCCCGGCAGCCACAGCTGCTGCTGGGCACGGGTGATCGCCACGTAGGCCGCGCGCACCGGGCTGTGCAGCGCGCGCGCATCATGGCCGCTGTCGAAGCAGCACGGCGCCATGGACACGGTGGCGAACTGCAGGTTCTTGGCGTGTTGGGCCAGGCACAGCACGACGCTGGCCTCGTCCGCATCGACCAGTTGCCCGAGCAGGCACTGCAACGCCGCAGCATCGAAGCCACCGGCAAACAGCGCGGGGATGTCCGCCTGTCCACGCTTGGCACAGACCTGCACGAAGCTTTCCCAGCGTTGTCCGGGGCCGCCAGCGGCGGCGCTGCGCCAGGCGTCGATCGGACCGTCCACCTCTTTCAACAGCGCCTGCCGCGACGCAGGATGCAGATGCACGCGCGCGCCGCGCGCAACCAACTCGTTGGCTTCCAGCAGCATCCGCCACAGGCTGCCGTACAGGCGGGCGCCGGTGCTGGGCACCGCCGACCAGTCGTCATAGCGGCGCAGGCCGGTGGCGCGGTCGCTGGCGCCCACGAAAGGCGCCGGCTCACCGAGATCGTCCAACGCCAGTGACTGGTTGACCAGCGCATCGACCTGCCGCCCCTGCCGCACCGACTGGTGCATCTCCAGCGTTTTCGCCGACGACCAGCGCTGTACGCGTCCGCTCAGCCGTTGATGCGGATCGCCCAGGCTGACCACGCCGGGCGCGTGGGTGGCCAGCAGCTGTTTCCATGCAGGGCTGAGATCGTGCGCTTCATCGACCAGCACCATGCCCAGCGACACCGGCAGCGGCACGGCACGCAGGGCCAGCCATTTGCCGATGTGTCCGGCATCCAGGCGCAGGCAACCACCCTTCTGCACCACCGGATCGAACATGCAGCGCCAGACGAACTCCGCGGCCGCGATGAACGGCGTGGCTTCCAGCTGCGCTGCGCCCAGCGAGCGCTGGAAATGCCAGGCCTGCAGGCTCGGCGCTGACGACGCGCACCACCGGTTGATGGCGTCCAGGGCGATCATCAGGACCTGGTCCGGCCGGCGTGCACCGATGGCCGGCACGCCGAGTCGGGCGGCCGCCTCGCGCAGGGTCAGCGTGCTCTGCCGGTAGGTCGGTACGAAGCCGCCAGTCAGGCCGTTGGCGGCGGCATGGCGGGCGATCGCATTGGCGAACTCGATCTGGGTCAGCAGGCGCGTGCCGGCGTCGGCGGGCAGCCGCGCGCGGAATGCCTCGACCTGGCCTCGCGTGGGCGCCACATAGGTGTAACGGCCCGGGCGAGCCTGCAGCAGCGCCAGCACCAGATGGCCCTTGCCGGTGCCGGCATAGGCCTGCAGGTCGATCAATTCATCGGGATTGGCCGCGATCGCACGCAGCACGCGTGCCTGTTCGGAAGTGAACAGGCCGTTGTGCTGGGTTGCATGCGTTGTCTGTTCGTCATCGCCGGCATCTTGGTCTTCGCCTTCGGCCAGCGATGTCGCCGGAAAGTGGATCGTGTGCTCTTCCAGGGTGATCCTGCACGCCGCCTGGAAGTCCGCGCCGGGATACGCATCCGGCGATGCAGCCAGCACCGCCTCCATCACCTCGTCCGGTGCCAGCAGCACGTCCTGCGCGGCCAGCACGCCCAGCCACGCCTCCAGCGCCCGCGCGTCCTGTCCAGCGCTGGCCGCCAGCTGCGCCTGCGCAGCAGGGCCATCATCGGCGGCGAACAGCGCACAGGCGTCGTGCAGCAACCGCTGCAGCTGGGTGGCCGGTGGCCTCTGCCGGCGGCACAGCATGGCCACCAGCAGGCCGGCCTGCTCCAGCGGTGTGTCCGGCGGCGTGCCTTCGCTCAGGTGCCGCAGCAGGCTCTGCTCGCGCAGCGGAAGGAACAACGGGGAAGACGTCGGGGATGGGGTATCAGACATGCCGGAGCCAGAGGGAATCACTGCGCGGCCTGCGTGTGCACGGCCGCCGCGGGCCACGATGCTCGGCCAGCCCGCGCGCGCCGTCAAACATCACCGCGGCCGCCGGTTCATTCCAGCTGCGACAACGGCAACGCCTGGAAACCCTTCACCGTGCGCAGCACGAAGCTGGAATTGGCATCGGCCACGCCACCGGCGTTGAGCAGCCTGTCCAGCAGGAAACGCGAGAAGTGCTCCAGATCGCGCACATACACATGCAGCAGATAGTCCATGTCGCCGGTCAGGGCGTGGCAGGCCACCACTTCATCCCAGGCCTGCACGCTGTCGACGAAGTGCCCGATCGCGGCCTGGTCATGCTTTTCCAGCTGTACGCGCACGAACGCCTGCAGCCCCAGGCCGAGCCGGCGGGGCTCCAAGCGCGCGCCATAGCCGACGATCACCCCTTCGCTTTCCAGCCGCTGCAGGCGGCGCAGGCAGGCCGACGGCGACAGGTTCACCCGCGTCGCCAGCTCCGCGTTGGTAGCGCGACCATCCCGCTGGATTTCAGCCAGCAGACGTATATCCGTGCGATCGAACTGAACTTCTCCGGCCATTGTTGCCCCGCAACATGGTGAGTACGCAAGGATATTGCGCCAACAAGATGAATCCGCGCAACTTTTGCAACCCTGTTGCGCGCCCCCTGCCCTAGCATCGTGGGTATCCCGTCAAGGAGTCTTCCATGGACCTCGCCCAGCCCCGCCGCGTCGAACACCAGCAGACCGACAAGGGCTACGTGCCGGTGTACACCACCGCGCTCGTCGAGCAGCCGTGGGACACCTATACCGCCGACGACCACGCCACCTGGAGCACGCTGTACCAGCGCCAGCGCGAACTGCTGGTCGGCCGCGCCTGCCAGGAGTTCCTGGATGCGCAGGACGAGATGGGCATGAGCGCGCACATGATCCCGCGCTTCGACCAGCTCAATGAAGTGCTGGGCGCGGCCACCGGCTGGACCCTGGTCGGCGTGGAAGGCCTGCTGCCGGAACTGGATTTCTTCGACCACCTGGCCAACCGTCGCTTCCCGGTGACATGGTGGATCCGCCGCCCCGACCAGATCGACTACATCGCCGAACCGGACCTGTTCCACGACCTGTTCGGCCACGTGCCGCTGCTGATGAACCCGGTGTTCGCCAACTACATGGAGGCCTACGGCCGCGGCGGCGTCAAAGCACATGCGATCGGCCCCGAGGCGCTGCAGAACCTGACCCGCCTGTACTGGTACACGGTGGAGTTCGGCCTGATCGACACGCCCGAAGGCATGCGCATCTACGGCGCCGGCATCGTCTCGTCGAAGGGTGAATCGCTGTACTCGCTTGAGTCCGCCGCACCGAACCGCATCGGTTTCGACCTGCAGCGGATCATGCGCACGCGCTACCGCATCGACACCTTCCAGAAGACCTACTTCGTCATCGACAGCTTCGAGCAGCTGATGCAGGCGACGTCGCCGGACTTCACCCCGATCTATGCCGCGCTGGCCGACCAGGCGCACCTGCCGGCGGGCGACGTGCAGGCTGAGGACCGCGTGTTCCAGGCGGGTACGGGCGAAGGCTGGGCGGACGGCGGCGACGTGTGAGCCCACAGGCGGGTCCGCTATCCTGACCCGCATGACCGACGCTTTCGCTTCCCTGCGTGTCATCGACATCAGCTTCGATGACGACTTCATCCTGTTGACCCTGGCCGATGGCCGCCGCACCCGGCAGCCGTTGCGCTGGGCGCCCGCGCTGTTCGAAGCCACGGCCGAACAGCGCGCGCACTGGATGCTCACGACCGATGGCCTGGGCGTGAACTGGCCCGCCCTGCTGCCGGCGCAGGAACGCGGCGTGGTCGATGTTCCGAACCAGGTGTGGGATGACCGCTATGAAGCCGCGCTGGCGCGCCTGAAGGCGGCCGCATGGTCGCTCGATGCGCTGTCCGATGAAGACCAGCAGCTGGTGGCGCTGTGGCGGATGGAAGCGGACATCAACAACGGCGGCTTCATGCAGTTCCTGTGCAACTGGGGCGACCCGACCTGCCAGCTGGCGCTGCGCGCGTTGCAGGCGATGGGCGCAACGCAGACGCACGCGATCCTGGCCGGCATGCGTGGTCTGCTGGACCGGCTGGAAGACGACCCGGCGATCAAGGAACTGACCGACCTGTACGGCGCGATGACCGAAGACGAGCAGCAGGCGCTGGAGGCATTCGAGGACGACTATTACGCCCGCCCGGAAGATCTGGCACGGCTGGGCTTGAAGCATTTCGGCCCGGAGCCGTTGTAGAGCCGAGCGCACGCTCGGCTGCGTTTCAGCTACCGCGGATACGCCAGCAGCACCACCAGATCCTCATCACCCACCTGCTGCAGCGCATGGCTGCTGCCCTTGCGCGTCAGCAACGCATGCCCCGCACGCACGTCGTGCTGTTTTCCATCCAGCACATAGCTGCCCTGCCCGCTCACGATGTAGTAGATCTCATCCTTGTGCTGCGGATGCAGGCCGATGCCCGCGCCCTTGTGCAGCACGCGCTTGCGCAGCACGAACGGCAGGCCCTGCGCATCGGCGAAGAACGGGTACGCCGTGGTCGGCCCGGCGCCGCCATGCGGGCCCGGCTGTGCGCGCGCCAGCGTGTCTTCGTGCACCACCTGCGAGGCACGCGCGGGATCGCCGCCCTGCCCCACCCCCAGCACATCGCAGTCGATATCGCGCACCAGTGCAGCCTGCAGCGCCGGCAGAACCTGCACCGCCTCGCGCAGCACCAGGCACGCCACCGCGTTGGCGCCGGCTACGCTGAAGTGGGTGCCGTCGGCCTTGTGCTGTTCCGGCACGAACAGGAAGTACGGGCGCGCACCCTGCTCGCCCAGCGCCCGGATCCAGCGCATGCTGCGGTCGTTGAGATCGATCAGTGCCACGTGCTCGCGTGTGGCCAGCTGCTGCATCGCCAACGTGTAACGCGCGTGCGTATCCAGCAGCGAACCGAAGTCGTACAGCAGCCGTGCCACCGGCGTGACCAGCACCGGCGTGGCACCGTGGTCACGCGCCACCTGCACGTAGCGCATCAGCATCCGCGGGTAGTCACTGTCCGGATCGGTGTAGCGCGTGCGATCTTCGAACTTCGCATCGTTGTGGCCGAACTGGATCAGCAGCACATCGCCACGACGCAGTTCGCGCCCAATGGCATCCAGGCGTCCTTCGTCGATGAAGCTGCGCGTGCTGCGCCCACCCTTGGCGTGGTTTCGCACTTCGAGGCGCGCCGGATCCAGGTAGCTCTGCAGCGCCTGGCCCCACCCGGCCTGCGGCGCACGCTCGGGCCCGTATTCGGCCGCAGTGGAGTCACCGGCAATGAACAATCGCACCGGCGCCGCATGCGCGGCGGCGCTCGACAGCAACAACAGCAACAACAGCAACAACAGCAACAACAGCTTCCGCATGGCCGGGCCCCGGTAGTGCCGGCCGCTGGCCGGCAACTTCATGGATGCGTTGAGCGTCGGTGGAAATGCCGGCCAGTGGCCGGCACTACCGAAAACCAAGCATTACCGCGCCAGCCAGCCACCATCGACCGGCAGCACCGCGCCGTTGATGTAATCCGACGCCGACGAGGCCAGGAACACCGCCGCGCCGGCCAGATCTTCCGGCGTACCCCAACGGCCGGCCGGAATGCGCTCGAGGATCGCCTTGTTGCGGTCCTGGTCGGCGCGCAGCGCGGCGGTGTTGTCGGTGGCCATGTAGCCCGGTGCGATCGCGTTGATGTTCACGCCCTTGCCCGCCCACTCGTTGGCCAGCAGGCGGGTGATGCCGGCGATGCCGCTCTTGCTGGCGGTGTACGACGGTACGCGGATGCCGCCCTGGAACGACAGCATCGAAGCGATGTTGATGATCTTGCCGCTGCCCTGGGCGATGAAATGGCGGCCGGCGGCCTGCGAGATGAAGAAAGCCGACTTGATGTTGACGTTCATCACGTCGTCCCAGTCCTGCTCGCTGAAGTCCACTGCGTCGGCGCGGCGGATCAGGCCGGCGTTGTTGACCAGGATGTCCAGCCCGCCTAGGCCTTCGAGCGTTTCGCGCACCACGCGCTCGACCGGCTCGATGCTGATCAGGTTGGCTTCCACCGCCAGGCAGCGGCGGCCCAGCGCGGTGATCTTCTCGATGGTTTCGGTGGGCGGGGCGATGCCGGCCACGGCGACATCGGCGCCTGCGGCAGCCAGCGCCACTGCGATGCCCTGGCCCAGGCCGGTATTGCCACCGGTTACCAGAGCGACTTTTCCTTCCAGGCTGAAGGGATTGGCCATTGCGTATGCGTTCCTTGGTAGAGGCGTGCGTGATGCGGGGCAGGTGGCCACCGGCACGGCGTGCGCGGTGGCCGCCCGGCGCTTACTTGAGCTGGCAGATGTCCAGCACGTGCATGTCGGTGTAATCCAGGTTCTCGCCACCCATCGCCCAGATGAAGGCGTAGTTGCTGGTGCCGGCGCCCATGTGGATCGACCATGGCGGCGACACCACCGCTTCGTTGTTCTGGATGACGATGTGGCGCTGTGCGTCCGGCTCGCCCATGAAGTGGTAGACGCGGTCGCTGTCGCCCAGGTCGAAGTAGAAATAGACCTCGCTGCGGCGGTCGTGCAGGTGCGGCGGCATGGTGTTCCAGACGCTGCCCGGCTTGAGCACGGTCAGGCCCAGCAGCAGCTGCGAGGACTGGCAGGTGGCCGGCACGATGTACTGGTAGATGGTGCGCTCGTTGCTGGTTTCCAGCGCGCCGCGATCCAGTGCCACCGCGTCCTTGATCGACAGCTGCCTGGTTTCAAAGCGCGCATGCGCCGGGGTCGAGGCCAGGTAGAACTGCGCCGGGTTGGCGGCGTCCTGCGAAGCGAAGACGACGTCCTTGCTGCCCATCGCCACGTACAGGCCATCCTTCGGCCCCAGCGTGTACACGGTGCCATCGACGGTGACCGTACCGGTGCCGCTGCCGACGTTGATGATGCCCAGCTCGCGACGCTCCAGGAACGGATGGCCAGCGGCCGACGCCGGTTCGGTCTGCGCCGGCAGCGCCAGCGGGCCGTTGACCGGCGCCGCACCGCCCAGCACGAAGCGCTCGTAGTGGGTGTACTTCAGGGTCACCGCATCGGCGTTGAACAGGCCATCGAGCAGGTACAGCTCGCGCAGCTGATCGTTGCTGGCGCCCTTGATGGCGTCGGGATGGGTGGCGTAATGGGTCTTGCAGTACATGGCTTCTCCAGAGCAGGGGGCGGGCCGATGGTTCGGCCCCGGCACGGTTCACGGTCGATTCTAGCCAGACAGGAAACCGGTGTCATTTTGCGCTGCACGATGGCGGTTGGACGGCATCGGCAGGTGCGATCGATGGGGGGAGGGCGGGTGGAGTGTCACGACCAACGGTCGTGACCTACCGGACTGATCCGTGAAGGTGTCACGACCAACGGTCGTGACCTGCAGGACTGATTCGTGAAAGGTGTCACGACCAACGGTCGTGACCTACAGGATTGATCCCTGCGGGATCAATCCTCGGGCGGTTGGCAGGAATCGCGCACGATCAGGTGCGGGCGCACGCTGGCGATCTGCAGCGCAGGCTGGCCTTCGGGCTGGATCAGCATGGCCGCAGCGGTGCGGCCGGTGTCGCGGGTATGCCGGCGCACCGAGGTCAGCGACGGCCACAGGCGCGAGGCCAGCGGGCTGTCGTCGTAGCCGACGATCGACAGCTGGCGCGGAATGTTGATGCCCGCACGCAGCGCGACCTTGTAGATACCGGCGGCCATTTCATCGTTGCCGGTGAAGATCGCCGTCGGACGGCGCTTGCCCAGCAGCAGTTTCTCGGCGGCGGCCACACCCGATTCGAAGGTGTAGCCGGCCTCGATGATGCGATCCTTCGGCAGCTCGATGCCACGCTGCGACAGCGCCTCGATGAAGCCGGCGGTGCGTTCGTGCGCCGAGCGGTATGCACTGGGGCCGGTCACCAGGGCGATGTCACGGTGGCCCAGCGAAAGCAGGTAATCGGCCGCTTCGGCGGCACCGTCGCGGTCGTGGGTGACCACCATCTGCGAGGTTTCATCCAGCGGCAGCGCAGCCACGCGGGTGAAGCGGCAGCCGATCTCGTCCAGCATGTCCGCCAGCGCCTGGTCTTCGGACGCACGCGGCACCAGGATCACCCCATGCAGCTTCTGCTGCTGGGCGAAGCGGCGCACGCCGTCGATGTAGCCCGGGCTGCGGCTGTCGCAGGGGTGCACCACCAGTTCGAAGCTGGAGCCACGCAGCGCATCCAGCGCGCCGTACTGCATGTCCACGATGTACTGCGCGGTGGGGTTGTCGTAGACCATGCCGATCAGGAAAGAGCGGCGGAAGGCCAGGCCACGGGCCAGCGGGTCGGGGGTGTAGCCGACTTCGCGCATCAACGCTTCCACCTTGTCGCGCGTGTCCTTGCGCACCAGCGGCGAGTTGTTGATGATCCTTGAAACCGTTTTCTTGGATACACCCGACAGTCGCGCGATGTCGTTGATCGTGGCTGCCTTGCCCTTTGCCAATGCCGGCGTAGCGGCATCGTTCTTGTTGCGCACTGACATGTAGTGAACCCGATAAGCCTGGGGATTCCAGCGCGCGCTCAGTCCAGCGCGCGATAGCGGAAGCTGCGGAAGGTTACCGCACCGTTGCCGGCCGCATACAGGGCCGGTTTCAGTGCCAGGAACTTGCCGGCCACATTGTGATGGTAACCGGACACTTCCATCTGAACCGGATACTTCTGCCAGGTCTGGCCATCGGCACTGGAATGGATGGTGACGATGTGGCGGTTGTTGGTCACCCGCAGCCAGAGCCGGCCGCCCTTGGCGCTGGCCGCCAGCCGGGTGGGGCGCTCTTCGCCGTAGCGGTGCATGACGAACTGCTCGCCGTTGCTGCCCACGCCCACATACAGGCGGTCGCTGTAGAACAGCAGGGCACCGCCCACCGCGCCGGGGGCGATCTCCATCTGCACCTCGAACTGGTAGGCCGGATCCCCGGCAATGGTCGTCAGCGGCGAGGCATCGCGCGGCGTGCTGCCCTTGCCCTGCAGCACCAGGCCGTCGCCGCTGAAGCGCAGGCGCCGGTATTCATCCAGCGCCGGGTTGAAGAACGCCCACTGCGGGCCCAGCGTACGGCCGGTGAAAGCATCGGACAGGGCCATGCCGTGCGGTGCCAGCGCGCTGCCCGATGGCTTGCGCAGCGGCTGCCCGAGATCGCCGCCCTTGGCCACGAACCAGCCATCGGCGGTCCATTCGATGGGTTCCAGCAGCGCCTGCCGGCCCAGCGTCCAGAAGCCGTTCTCGTAGCCGTGGTACATCATCCACCAGCGGCCGTCGGTGCCTTCGATCACCGTGGCGTGGCCACGCGACCACCACGGTTCAGCGGCCGACCGGGTGCGCATGATCGGGTTGTTCGGCGCGTTCACCCACGGGCCGTGGATCGAGCGCGCGCGCGCGGTGATCACCATGTGCCCGGTCGGCGGGCCGGCGGTGCCGCCCACCGCAGTGGTCATGTAGTACCAGCCATCGCGGAAGTGGATCTTCGGGCCTTCCTGCGCGTAGGCCTCCACGTCCCAGCTTTCCGGGTAGCGCCAGCCGTCGTACACATGCTTGGGCGTACCCATCACGCTCAGGCCGTCATCGGCCAGCTGCACGTAGTCGCCGCCGCTGAGGAACAGGTAGCGCTTGCCGTCCTCGCCAACCGCGTGGCCGGGGTCGATGTAGCCGCCCAGGCCGATGTCGATCGGCGCACTCCACGGGCCCTTGATGTCATCGGCCCAGACCACGAAGTTGCTGCGGTGCTCACCGGTGCGCGCCGGGAAGTAGATGAAGTAGCGGCCCTGGTGCTTGACGATGTCCGGCGCCCAGATCGCACCTACGTTCTGCGTGATCGCATGGCCGAGCGGCTGCCAGTTGACCAGGTCGCGCGAGTGCCAGATCGGCAGGCCGGGGTAGGCGTCGAACGAAGACAGGGTGAGGTAGTAATCCTCGCCGTCCTTCAGCACCGACGGATCGGGCCTGTCACCGGCCAGCACCGGGTTGAGGAAGGTACCGTTGCCAAGGTCGCCCTGGCGCTGGTGCTCGATGCCGCGCTTCCACTGCGCGGGCGCGGGATCGGCAGCCAGGGCAGGCAGCGCGGCCAGCAGCAGGCCGAGCAGGGCGGTTGCAGCAGCGCGGTGCAGCGTCGGTGTCATGTGATTTCCTCCGCTCATCAGGCGCGCAGCGCGGCGGGCAGCCACAGCGACAGCGACGGGAAGAAGGTGACGATCAGCAGCACGCCCAGCGCGGCAAACCAGAACGGCCAGATCGTGCGCATGCTCTGGCCGACGCTGATCTTGCCGATGGCGGTACCGATGAACAGCACCGAGCCCACCGGCGGCGTGACCAGGCCGAGGCCACCGGTCAGCACCAGCACCAGGCCGAAGTGGATCGGATCGATGCCATAGGCCTTGGCCACCGGCAGGAAGATCGGCGTGCAGATCAGGATCATCGGTGCCAGGTCCATGAAGGTGCCCAGCAGCAGCAGCATCACCACGATCATCAGCAGCACCATGAACTGGCTGTGCGCGAACGACTGCAGGAAGTCCACCGCCGCCGCAGGCACCTGCAGGTAGGCCAGAAGCCAGCCGAACACCGCCGCGGTGGCGATCACGAACAGGATCACGCCGGTGCTGCGCGCGGCATGGATGACGGTGTCGAAGAACTCACGCCAGCGCAGCTGCCGGTACAGCACGGTGGTGACCAGCAGGGCGTAGACCACGGCGATGGCCGCGCTTTCCACCGCAGTGAAGATGCCGGCGCGGATACCCACGAAGATCAGCGCCACCAGACCCAGGCCGGGCAGGGCGGAGACGATACGCAGCAGCACCGCGCGCCAGCCCGGGAACACTTCCACGCCATAACCACGGCGACGCGCGACCACGTAGCCGGTGATCATCAACGCCAGGGTCATCAGCAGCGCCGGCACGATGCCGGCGGCGAACAGGTCGGCGATCGACAGGCCACCACCGGCGGCGGCCGAGAACAGGATCAGGTTGTGCGACGGCGGCACCAGCAGCGCCACCAGCGCAGCGGTGATGCTGACGTTGACCGCGAAATCGCGGTCGTAGCCGCGTTTGACCATCTGCGGAATCATCGTGCCGCCCACCGCCGACACATCGGCGATGGCCGAGCCGGATACACCGCCGAAGAACAGCGAGGACAGGATCGAGACCTGGCCCAGGCCGCCGCGCATGCGCCCGACCAGCGATGACGCCAGGGCGATCAGGCGTTCGGAGATGCCGCCGCGCATCATGATCTCGCCAGCGAAGATGAATAGTGGAATGGCGATCAGCGAGGCCGAACCGGTACCTGCGGAGATCTGCTGGACCAGCACGATGCTGGGAATGTCCAGGTAGAGCAGGGTGGCCAGCGCGGCGGCGGCCAGCGCGTAGGCCACCGGCACGCCCAACAGCAGCAGCGCGGCAAAAACAGAGAACAGGATGGTGATGCCCATGGATCAACGATCTCCTTCAGCGTCGTCGGCATCGGCTGCCGTGGCATGCAGCGCTTTCCACGCACGGTTCAGCGCGAACAACAGCATCAGCGCACCGCCCACGGCCAGCGGCAGGTAGTTGATGCTCTGCGGCAGGTTGGCGCCTGCGGTCTTGATGTCCATTCCATCGAGCAGCAGGTCGGCCGACCAGAACGCGATGAAGCCGCCCAGCACGGCCACCACCAGCTGGGTGAACACATCCACCACCCGGCGCAGGCCGGCGCCCATGTAGGCGTGCAGCAGGAAGAAGCCGAAGTGGCGATTGGTGTGCACGCCGCAGGCCGCGCCCAGGCTCATGGCGGTGGCCAGCAGCAGCAGGGTCACCGGCTCGGTCCAGCTGGGCGAATCGTTGATCACGTAGCGGGCGAACACCTGCCAGCCCTGCACCACCACCAGCCCCAGCAGCGCGGCCACGGCGACATGGATGGCGATGTCGGCGATGCGGTCCAGCAGGCGTTGGCCGGCGCCGGGTCCGGTGGAAATTGTCGTCTCGATCATGGCAGTGTCCTCAGGCGGCGGCACGGATGCGGGCGACCAGCGCAGCCAGCTCGGGTTGCTGCAGGTACTGCTGCAGCAGCGGCTGGGCGGCGGCGCGGAAGGCGGGCAGGTCCACCTCGTTGGCTTTCACGCCCGAGGCCAGCACCGCGCGGCGCGCAGCATCTTCGGACGCATCCCATTGCTCGCGCATCACCTTCACCGAGGCGCGCGCGGTCTCCAGCAGCAGCTGGCGGTCGGCCGGCTGCAGGCGCTCGAAACTGGCGCGCGACATCAACAGCACGTCCGGCGCATACGAGTGATCGCTCTGCGACCAGTAGTGCGCGGCCTCGAAGTGGCGGCTGGAGTGGAAGCTGCGCATGTTGTTCTCAGCGCCGTCGATCATGTGCGTCTCCATGCCGGAGAACGTATCGCCCAGCGACATCGGCGTCGGGTTGGCGCCGAGCAGGCGCATCAGCTGGATGAAGATGTCCGAGGACGCCACACGCAGTTTCAGCCCGTGCAGATCACCGGGCTGCACGATCGGATGCTTGGTGTTGTAGAAGCAGCGTGCGCCGGAATCATAGATGGCCAGGCCGACCAGGTCGCGGCTCTCGAAACCACGCAGGACCGCATCGGCAATGCCGCCATCCAGTGCGGCGCGCTGGTGCGCCACCGACTCGAACACGTACGGCAGGCACAGCGCCTGGGTGAGCGGGAAAGCGTTGTTCAACGCACCGGCATACACGCGGGTGATGTCGATGGCACCGAAACGGGCCATGTCGATCGCTTCCGATTCGCGACCGAGCTGGCCGGAATGGTATTGCCGCAGGCGCAGGCGACCGTTGCTTTCGCGCTGCAGGGTTTCGCCGATCCACTTCACCGCGGTCACGGTGGGATAGTCGGCCACGTGCACGTCGGTGGCCGTCAGCAGCTGGCCGCCGTCGATGGCATCGGCGGGCCCGCGGCCACAGGCCGCGAGCATAGGGGTGGCCAGCGCAGCAGCGCCGCCGGCCAGGAAATGTCGTCGTGTGATCATCTGCGCCCTCCCGCGCGTGTTCACCGGATCGTGCGGCGGTTACCCGGCCGGCACGGCCCTGCAGGCAATTTCGCCGAAGCCGGCAAACCGCACCAGCGCCGTCTGCCCCACGGTGATGTCATGGATGCCGGTGGCGTTGCCGGTGGCGATCAGGTCGCCCCGTCGCAACGGCCGGCCGCGCAGCGCCGAACGGGACAACGCGAACGCATACGCCGCGCGCAGGCCGCCGGGCAGCCGGGTGGCACCACCGGTGCCGACCACCTCGCCCTCGATCAGGGTTTCGGCGCGCAGGTCGGTTTCGTCGCGGGCGGTCCAATCGGCAATCTCCGGCCCCAGCACCAGGCCGTTGTTGTTGCCGAAGTCGGACACCACCACCCGCGGGCCGAGTTCGTTGATCGTCGCCAGCGGGCTGCTGGCCACTTCCACGCCGATGTACAGGCGCGCCGGCAGCGCTTCAGCCTGCTCGGGCGTCCAGTGCAGCTGTGCGGCAGGAGCGTCCTCCAACAGCTCCAGCACGTACTCCGCCTCGACCGCGCCGAAGCCGCCGACGAACACCGGAATGTCCACTGTTCCACCGGTAGCATTTTTCAGCTGACGCGAGAAAACCGGGCCCAGCAGGCGGTCGTCCCCGGACGCATCGCGGCGCTCGGCGGCGATGTAGCCGACCTTCCAGCCCACCACCTGGTCATCCCAGCTGGCAATGGCCAGATCCTGCACCTGGTAGGCAGCCACCAGGTCAGGCGGGACAAGGCCCGGGAAGCCGGGCAGGGCCTGGCCGCCGCGGCGCGCGGTGGTGAAAGCGTGGGCGATCGCGGCCGCATCGTCCGGCGCCGGCGTCTGCCCATGTATGCCGTGTTCGTTGCTCAAGAACGGTCTCCCTCTGGCGTTGTTGCACTGCCCATCGACAGCGTCTGCAGGAGGTGTATATGGTAAACCGGTGTCATCGTGCAAGCCGCAGCGCATCACGAGCGCTTGCCGGTGACCTCGGCCACTCTGTTGTCTCCCCGTTGGAGCCCTTTCCACCATGTGTTTTTCCCGTGTGCTGTTGTTGCTGTCAGGCCTGCTGCTGACCATCCCCGCATCCGCGGCCGATGTGCCGTTGCGCGCAGGCGAACACCTGGGCCGGGAGCTTGCCGGCGAGCAGCTGCCGCTGTGGCAGGCGGGGCAGGTCCCCGGTGAAACGGGCACGGCGCGGCCGGCGCGTGTGGTCGAGCGCAGCGATGATCCAGCCCACCCCGATCGCTTCATCGACCAGGTCGATGCGCCCTACCTGCTGGTGCACACGCCGGCCCGTGCCAACGGCCGCGCGCTGCTGGTGATTCCCGGTGGCGGCTACCAGCGCGTGGTGATCGACAAGGAGGACAGCGCGCTGGTGCCGGAGTGGGTGGACCGTGCCGGCTACACCCTGTTCGTGCTGCGCTACCGCCTGCCGCAGGCCGGCCGCGACCGCCAGGCGGCACTGGCCGACGCGCAGCGCGCACTGCGCGTGGTGCGCGACCAGGCCGCACGGCGCAGGCTGGATGCCGACAGCGTGTCGGTGATGGGCTTCTCCGCCGGCGGCCATGTGGCCGCACGGCTGGCCACCGGTTTCGATGCGCCGGTCTACCCGCCACGCGATGCCATCGATCGCCTCAGCGCGCGTCCTGCACGCGCGGTGCTGGTGTATCCGGTGATCGACATGGGCGCGCATGCACACAGCGGCTCACGCGGACGCCTGCTGGGCGAGCAACCCGATGCGGCGTTGGCCGCGCAGTATTCGATGCAGCAGCACGTACGCGCGGACATGCCGCCGACGCTGCTGATCCATGCCAACGACGATCGGGTGGTCAACGTGCACAACAGCGAGGTGATGGCGCAGGCACTGGCCAAGGCGGGTGTCGAACACGAGCTGCACCTGTTCGCCCATGGCGGCCATGGCTTCGGCATGCGCATGCCGCCTGATTCAACGCTGGCCGTGTGGCCGCTGCTGGCACAACGCTGGCTGCAGGCGACGGAGGCGGCACATTGAACCAGGGGGATGCCAACCTGCAGCGCCGCCGCTTCCTGCGCGACAGTGCACGCTGGGCGCTGGCCACGGCCACGCTCTTGGCACTTCCTGCGTCCGCGATGCCTGGGCCACGTGATGACACACAGGTGGTGGCACGCCTGCGTGGCGGCCGCGTGCGTGGCCAGCGCGAGCACGGCGTGCACGCGTTCCGTGGTCTGCGTTATGGCGCTGACACCTCCGCCTACCGTTTCCAGCCGCCACGGCGCGAGACGGGCTGGCGTGGTATCGCCGACGCCCTGGAATACGCCGCATCTGCGCCACAGAGCGGAGCGGACGGGCCGGGCAGCGAAGATTGCCTGTTCCTCAATGTCTGGACGCCGGCACTGGGCGACGGCGGCAAGCGGCCGATCCTGGTCTACATCCATGGCGGTGGCTTCAACAACGGCTCTGGCAGCGATCCGCTGTACGACGGCAGCGCGCTGTGCCGACGCGGCGACGTGGTGGTGGTCACCGTCAATCATCGCCTGAACACCTTCGGCTACCTGTACCTGGGCGCGCTCGGCGATCCGCGCTATGCGGCCTCCGGCAACGTCGGCCAGCTCGACCTGGTGCAGGCGCTGCAGTGGGTGCGCGAGCACGCGGCGGTGTTCGGCGGCGACGCCGGCAACATCACCGTGTTCGGGCAATCCGGTGGCGGCGCCAAGATCGCCACGCTGATGGCGATGCCCGCAGCGAAAGGCCTGTTCCAGCGCGCGTGGACGATGAGCGGGCAGCAGGTGACCGCCGCCGGTCCACGTGCGGCGGCGCAACGGGCTTCGATTGCGATGGAAACCGTGGCCGCGCGCGACCTGCAGGCGTTGCTGCGACTGCCGGCGACCGAGCTGCTGGCCGCCACCCGCGCACGCGATCCCTCGCGGGTGGAAAGCAGCGCGCTGTACTTCGGCCCGGTACTGGATGAGGTGGTGCTGCCGGTGCACCCGTTCTGGCCACAGGCACCGGCGCAGTCCGCGTCGATTCCGATGGTGATCGGCAACACCCGCGATGAGACGCGCGCGTTCCTTGGCAACGACCCGGCCAACTTCACGCTGACCTGGGAGGATCTGCCGGCGCAGCTGGAGAAGCAGCAGTTCGTCGATCTGCTGCCCTCGGTAGTGATCGCAGAATATCGACGCCTGTATCCGCACTACACGCCCTCAGAGGTGTTCTTCGCGGCCACCACCGCCGGCCGCTCGTGGCGTGGTGCGGTGGAGGAACTGGAAGCACGCGCTCGGCAGACAACCGGGGCCGCACCCACCTGGGCCTACCAGCTCGATTGGCCATCACCGGTGGAAGACGGACGCCTGCGTGCCTTCCATACGCTGGATATTCCGCTGGTGTTCGACAATGCCGGCCTGCCGGGCGCGCGTACCGGCGGTGGTGAAGACGCCCGGGCACTGGCAGCGACGATGAGCGATGCGCTGATCGCCTTTGCGCGTGCCGGCGATCCCAATCACGCGGGAATGTCGCAATGGGCTCCCTATGGCGTGCCACAACGGCAGACGATGGTGTTCGATCGGCACAGCCGCGTGGTTGACGATCCACGTGCCGGCGAGCGTGCGCTCTATGCAAGAGTGCCGTTCGTGCAGCGCGGCACGCAGTGATGACACCGCGGTGCAAACATTCTGTTAACCCGCCTCGGCTAGAGTCGGTTCATGGAAGCGATGTTCACGCCACCGCCGTTCACCGGCCGCGAGCGCTTGATTGCAGGGATTGATGCCGCCGTCTGCCTGGTCGATCCGCAGGCGATCACCCATGCGCTGCAGCGGGTGCTGCGTGAAGCCATCGTCGATCCGCTGATCGAGCTGCCGCCCTGCGTACGTCGCCCCGTGGATGGTCATTACGCGCGCCGTGAACTGTACCGAAGCGCCGCGCTGGGCTACAGCGTGATCGCGATGTGCTGGGGGCCGGGGCAGGGCACGCCACTGCACGACCACGATGCGATGTGGTGCGTGGAAGGCGTGTGGCAGGGCGAGCTGATCGTGACCCCGTACGCGCTGCTGGAACAGCGTGGCGAGCGTCACCGCTTCGCTGCGCAGGACACGCTGTACGGGCACCGTGGCAGCGCCGGCAGCCTGATTCCGCCGCACGAGTACCACACGCTGCGCAACGCCAGCGACGAGGACGTGGCAGTGTCCGTGCATGTCTACCAGGGCGTGATGGAGCGCAGCGCGGTGTTCGATCCGCTGGATGACGGCTGGTACCAGCGCCGGGTGAAGGTGATGGAGACCGAGGCGTCCTGATTGCGTTCCGCCGGGCATGGCCCGGCGCTATCTAGCAGGGCTTGTGGCCCAACCGATTCATCGGTACCGCCGGGCCATGCCCGGCGGAACGCGGAATTCATCGCGGCACATCCACCACATTGTTGAGCCGCGTGACTTCCTCTCCGCCATCGGCCAGCGCAACACGCACGCGCAGGCCGCCGCGTTCCCCTGCCGGCAACGGCAACGACACCACCGCCGTCTTCGGCAGCAGGTCGGTCGGTGCCGCCATCGCCGGCACCTCGGTACGTGCGATCTCGCGGCCCCGCGCATCTTCCAGTATCGCCACGCCCACACCGCTGGCCACATGCCCAAGGCCATGCACGGTCACGTGTACCTGGCGCCCGTCCACCCGCACATCGCCACGGCCCACGCCCAGGTCCGGACGCATTTCCACCGGCGTGCCCGCAGACACACGCTCGAATTCGAAGAGCTCGGTGCGCCCCGGCTGGAACTGCATCGGTACCGACGCACTCGTCTCCAGCTGCACCGTGCGCTCGCGCGGCCTACCGTCGATGCGGCCATCGCCATCGGCATCCACGCCACTGCGCACGCGCCAGGTCCCGCTGCCCACGTTCCAGCCGGTCATGTCGGCGGCGATCACGCGCGCGCCGAGGTTGTGGCTGGTGATCGTGAAGCGCTCACGCGAGGGCGCATGCACCAGCAGTGCCACCTGTTCCGCGGCGCCCTCACGATCGAAGCGCCAGCTGACGGTGTGCCCGGGCCAGCTCTGGTTGCGCTTCAGGGCGATGCCACCCAGCCGCGCACGCTGCAGGAACTCGCTCGGTGCTTCCACCCGGTCGGACCACCAATGGCCCTCGGTGTTCATGTACGCGCGTTGTGCCTTGGCCTGCAGGCCCTCGGCATGCAGCGCGTCGATGTACTTCCGGTCGCCGCTGGCCTGCCATGCCATCAGGCTGGCGAAACCGGTCTTTCCGGCATCGGCCTCGGCGGTCAGCAGCGGGTACCAGTCCTGCTGCCGGCCAAGTGCCTCTACATAGTTCTCGCCAAGGTTGGCCAGCGCGCCGGGGCCGCCGCGCTGCACGCGATAATCCAGTGCCTGCAGGTACTTCGCATCACCGGTCCAGCGCCATGCCGCCCAGAAGGTGTGCATCGTGTCACCGCTGCCGGAACCGTTGTTGAGTTCGCCGCCGCGGGTCGCACCCGTGGCCCAGTTGATCTCGTTGGGCAGGGTGAAGCGGCCCTTGTCGTCGGTGCCGGCGTGGGCCAGATAGCCATCGGCCAGGCCGATCACCAGCCGGCGCCCGGTCGGGTCGGCGTTGTACTGGCCCAGCAGGAATGCCGGGTGCAGCACCGGGAACGAGTACGGCTTCTGCCACTGCCAGTTGGGTTCGCGGTAGACCTTGTTGCCACCGAACCAGTTGCTGGAGAACAGCACATGGCCCTGCGGGTTGCGCAGGAGGACGCGCTCGTCGAACGCCTTCACCGTTTCCATCAGCCGTTCCAGGGTCAGCGGATCGCCCCAGTTGAGGTACAGCATCGCGCTGTTGGTGTTGATGCCTTCCTCGTAGGCATGCAGCTCGTCGGTCTCGATCGTGCTCAGGCCATTGCTGAACATGCCGTTGCGGTACACCGCGTCGGACAACGCGGTCAGCGAGGCATTCAGACGGTCCGGCTGCACGCCCATCAGGGCAAGGCCGGGCCACTGCTGGGTCAGGTCGGAATCATCGGAGATGCCACCACCGAAATCGCCGTAGGCCACCTGCCGCTGATCGATCCACCAGTCGACGAACTGCCGCACCTGCGCCAGGTCCTGCACCTGGTGGAAGGCCCACGCCGGTACGCCCTTGGGCACCTCCGGCGCGGTGTACGGCGGGCGGCCCTGGCTGTTGTAGCTGATGTAGTTCCAGTACAACCGGCCCAGTTCGTGGTCCGGGTCGACGCGCAGCAGATCGCTCAGGTCCGCGTAGACGCGCGCATACAGGCGCTGGCGCTTGGAGGTGGTGTGTTCCTCCACGAGGAAACCCCAGTTGTCGCGCACCTGGTTGAAGCGGTCGGCCACGTGCTCCTTGAGTGCGTCGGCGCGTGGCTTGAACACCAGCCGCACCTGCGCACCGTCCAGTGCCTTGGCGTCGAAGCCGGGCGCAGCCGAGGCGATGCTCAACCACAGGCTGTCGGCGGTGAGGATGCGGTCGCGCAGGTCCAGCCACAGCGTGCGCTTCTGCCCCGGCTGCACCGAGACCGATACATCGATCATGTCGCGCGCCGGCCAGATCGGATCCTTGATGCGGATGTTCAGCGGGATCAGGCCATCGTGCGTGGCCGGCAGGTCGAGCGCGGGAATATCGATGGCCACGCCATCCAGGCCGTCATGCATGTTCTCCCAGCTGTAGGCCCAGCTGCGGATCAACGGCTGGTTGGCCGGCGCATCGCCCACGCCGGAGGGAATCAGCACGTGCACGATGGGCTTGGGCTGCGTTGGCAACGAATCGGCCGGGCGCCGGCGCGAGCCCGCCCCCTTGGGCAGCGCCATCACCGTGCTGCGTTCAGCCGTCGGGTAGCGACCTTCGATGTAGCGGCGCAGTGTGTCCAGGTTGGTGTAGTCCGGCAGTGCCTGGCTGTCGATGACATAGGTCTGCTTGACCGTGCCGTCGGGCTCGGCACCTTCGCTCACGCCATACGCCCAGATCTCCTGGATCGGCGTTTCCTGTTCAACGTTGCTGAAGCGCAGCACGCCACCGGTCTGTGCCGGGATGTCGTCCACGCTGCGCACCACACCCTGCGGACGCGTGGCCAGCACCTGGGTGGCGTGCGCGGCGTCGCGGCCATGGGCCAGCGTGCCGAAGGCCGCGCCGCGGATCTCCACCCGGTTGACGGTCTCGCCGGCCGGCACGGTCAGGTCCAGATGCTGGCCGCTTTCCACATACGTGTTCCAGTCCGGCAACTGGAAGTAGTCGTTGCGGCCGGGCAGGCGCGAGCGGTTGTAGACACCGGGCCAGGTGGTCTCGGCGATGCCGTCGGTGGCCTTCCACATCCACGCCTTGAGGTCGCGGGCATCGTCGAATTCGATCTTGCGGATGCGCGTGCTGGCTGCGGTCAATGGCGGTGGCGGCGCGCCTTCCCAGCCGAAGCGATGGCGCCAGGCACGGTCATCGGCAGTGCTGGCAACGGCGCTTTCGGCGGCCTTGCCGCGCGCGAGCGCACTGACGGCCGCAGCATCGAGCATGCGGTCATACACGCGGATGTGCTGGAAATCGCTGCCACGCAGGAAGTTGTAGCGGCTCTGCACCTGGTAGGGCGCCATCACCCGCCCGGCCAGGCCGAGCTGGTCCAGCGCGGCATCGTAATCGCCGCTGGCCTGGACACGCGCCACCTCGCGGCCATCGACGAACAAGCGTACGCCCTGGTCTTCGTCCCAGGCGAAGGCCAGGTGCAGCCACTGGTCCGCACGTGGCGGCGTGTCCATGCGGAACGACACGCGCGTGCGGGCGAGGTTGGCATCGGTGACGAACGCATCGAAACCATGCCCGTTCCAGTCGATCCGCAGCCAGGCCATGTCCCAGCTGCTGTGGTCGGCATAGCCGACGCGGAAGATCACGAACGGCGCTTCGCCCACCGCGTAGCGCGCGCGCCAGTCGAAGGCGAGGGTGCCCCGCTGGGCGAGGATGTTGCCGGGTGCATCCCAGGCCAGCACGCCGTCGTCCTGCCACTGGATGGCCTTGCCGCGCGCTCCGTCGTCGACGATGTCGACCTTGTCGCGGAAGTTCGGCACCGCCTCACCCTGCGCCACCACGGCCTCAAGGCCTTTGCCGGCATCGACATGGAACAGCAGCGTGGGCGCATCGGCGGCGGCCATCGCGGGGCCGGCAGCCAGGGCCACCGCCAGCAACAGGCAGCGGGACAGGGTCGAGCGGTGCGGCATCAGGCGTTTCCTTTCAACGGGCGACGGCCGGCGAGGGCCGCCGGACCGTAGCAAGGCCACGCCGCGACGGCACCTTGCGGCGCAGCAGCGGTCGTGGCGAACGACGGCGTGCCGGGTGGCACGCCGTCGGCGTTGCTCAGAACTTGTAGCGCAGCCCCAGCAGGTACTGGCGGCCGGTCTCGGTGTACTGCAGCGGCAGGCGACCGGTCAGCGGCGAGTACACCCACTCATCGGACGCTTCGTTGGTCAGGTTGATGCCTTCCAGGCTCAGTTCCAGCTGGTCGCTGATCTTGTAGCGGATGGATGCATCGAACACCGTGGTACCAGTCATTCCGTGGTAGCCATCGAGGTTGAAGCCGGTTTCCTGGCCCGGTGCCTGGGTCAGGTAGTCATCGCGGTTGGTGGCCGAGATGCGCCCGGCGAACTTCTCGCCTTCATAGAACAGCGTGGCGTTCCACGACGACTTCGACAGGCCGGTCAGGTCGGTCTTCATCACCGGCTGCCCGGCCGCGTTGATGTACTGGATCTTCGATTCCACCCAGGTGTAGTTCAACTGCATGCCCAGGTTGGCCCACTTGCCCGGCAGGAAGGTGAAGGGCTGGGTGTAGTTGGCCTCCACGCCGTGCAGTTCGCCGCCCGGGGTGTTGACCGGCTTGCTGTAGGTGAAGTCATCGGTGGCCGAGGCGCCGGTGCCGACCAGCAGCGAAGCCGGCAGGCCGCTGTCACTGTACGGACGCACTTCGCGGGTGGTCTGTACGAAGCTCTCGATGTCCTTGTAGAACAGGCCGATGCCGGCCATTGCGCCCTCGGCGAAGTACCACTCGAAACCGAGGTCGACATTGGTTGCGCGGATCGGATCCAGCACCGGGTTGCCGCTGGAGATGGTGCGTGCACCACCGGCCACGGCCACCGTCGCGCCCGGGGTCAGGCTGCCCAGCCCCGGACGGCTCATCACCTTGGCCGCACCCAGCCGGATCAGGAAGTCCGGGGTGACTTCGGCCACCAGGTTGAACGAGGGCAGGGTGTCATCGTAGGTACGGCTGACCGTGGTTTCGACGGTGCCGTTGGCCAGCGTCGACTGCCCGGTGGACGACTGCTTGGTGCGCACGTAGCGCACACCAAAATTGCCCGACAACGGCAACGAGCCCAGTTCGGTGGAGAACTCGCCCATCAGGTAGGCGCCACGGTCCTTCTCTTCGACGCTGCGCACATTGTTGGCGCGCGGGGCGACGGCGAAGGTGCCGCTGTTGCTGTAGATGTCGAGCTGTTCGGCGATCGCATCCAGATCCGGCACGACCCAGTTCGACGGACTGCCGTTGATGCCCTTCAGTCCGGCCTGCTCGGTCAGGTTCACCGGCACGATCTTTGTGCCGCCGGCGAAGTTGGGCACGGCCAGTTCGCTGGCGCGGCGCAGTTCGACGGTCTTGAACGTGTAGTCCTTGGCCAGCACGCCGCCCTTCAGGCGGAAGCCCGGGCTGATGTTCCAGTTGAAGTCGATCTGGCCGGTGTCGAAGTCGTTGTCCACGTACTGCGGACGCAGGCGGATCTCGGCCAGTTCCCAGCCGTTGGGATTGGTCGGGTCGATGCCGTAGTTGAGGATCGGCGCACGGCTGTTGCCACGGTAGTCGTAGCTGTAACCGTCGACATCGTACTTGTCCATGATGACGGTGGTCTGCACCGGGTTCTCGTGCTTGGAGCGCGAGATGCCGATCTTGCCGGACAGGGTGAAGTCATCACCGAAGCGGTGCTGGCCGTTCAGCGCGATCTGCTTGAACTCGGTGCTCCACTCGTCGTGACGGTTCTCGGTGCGGATGTCGACGTTGTCGAATTCGCCGTAGAGCAGTGCGTTGTCGCGGATCTCGCCGTTCTTGACGATGGTGGTCGGCTTACCCGACAGGCGTGCGCTCGCATTGGCGCCACGGCTGAAGGAAATCGCCTCGATGTAGTGCTCGTCGCGCGTTGCGTCGATCTTCGAGTACAGCGCATCCAGCGAAATCTCGGTGGCGTCGTTCGGCTTCCACTGCAACGAACCGGTCACGCCCAGACGCTTCTGCTCATGCTCCATCTGCACGTAGCGCGGGAAGCGCGGATGGAACACATCGGCGCCACGCGCGGCGGCGAACGGCGAGGACGCGGCGAAGTTGCCGTTGCTCGGGCCGTTTGCCCAGCGACCAGTGTTGGAGCCTTCTTCCAGCGCCTGGCGCTCGGAGTAGGCCACCGACAGCAGCGCGCCGAAGGTGCCGTCGGCGAAGGTGTTGGAGACCAGCGCGGCGATGCGCGGGTCGGCCTTCTCGGCCATCGCGTTGTAGCTGCCCTGGCCACTGGCGGCGAAGGTGAAGCCGTCGTAGTCGAACGGGCGCGCGGTGCGCAGATCGACGGTGGCGCCCAGCGAGCCTTCCTCGACGTCGGCCGAGGCGGTCTTGCGCACCAGCAGCTGCGAGAACAGGTCCGAAGCGAATACGTTGAAGTCGAAGCCACGGCCGCGGTTGGTGCCGCCGCTCTGGTCACCGGCACCGACCGTGGTCAGCGCTTCCATGCCATTGATGCGTACGCGGGTGAATTCCGGGCCGAGGCCGCGCACCGAGATGTTGCGGCCTTCGCCGGCCTCGCGGGTGATGACCACGCCCGGGATGCGCTGCAGCGACTCGGCCAGGTTCAGGTCCGGGAACTTGCCGATGTCCTCGGCAACGATGGCATCGACCACGCCGGCTTCGCCGCGCTTGATGTCCAGCGCCTTCTCCACGCTGGCGCGGTAGCCGGTGACAGTGACCGTATCCAGGTCGGTGGCGTTCGGGTTGGCGCTCTGCTGCTGCGCGCCGGCGTTGCCTGCCAGGGCCAGTGCGACGGCCAACGCGAGCAAGGTAACCGGTGTCTTTTTTTCATGGTTCCGAGAATGCATGCCTTTCCCCTCTCCCAAAGGTCTGGTATCGCGGCTGTTTCAGCGGGATGACACCGCTGGTCAGGCCGGACGTTAACAGCACGTTCCCGATCCGGCATCTTGCACCGCAACAGATCTGAAATGTCTCCAAGACGCTTGCAGGACAATGCTTCCAACAGTTTGCTAGGCTTAGGGCAAGGATGGGCGGGATTGAAATGACACCGCTAGCCAATTCCACGCCCCACGCGTGGTCCACTACCACGCCGCCCAGTGTCACATGCGGGCGGCACGCGTGAAGGAGCAGAAATGGGTCGTATCGTGTGTTTCGGGGAACTGCTGCTGCGCCTGGGTGCGCCCTGTCGCGAACTGCTGCTGCAGTCGCCGCAGCTGCAGGTGCATGTCGGCGGTGCCGAGGCGAACGTGGCTGTCTCGCTGTCCCGCTTTGGACATGACGTGGCCATGGTCAGCACCGTCGCCGGCAACGCGCTCGGCGCGCATGCGCTGGCCGAACTGCGCCGGCATGGGGTCGATACGCGCGGCGTGCGCGAAGATGCCGAGGGCCGCATGGGCCTGTATTTCCTGACCACCGGCGCGGTGCAACGGGCCAGCGAAGTGGTCTACGACCGTGCCGATTCGGCATTCGCCAACAGCACCGCCGCCGACTACGACTGGCCCGCACTGCTGCAGGGCGCGCAGTGGCTGCACCTGTCCGGGGTCAGCCCGGCGCTGGGCGCGGACGTGGCGCAGGCCGCCCTGGCCGCAGCGCGCGCGGCGCGTGCACTGGGCGTGCGCGTGTCCTTCGATGGCAACTTCCGTCCGAAGCTGTGGCAGCGCTGGGGTGGCGATGCGCGGTCGATCCTGCACGAACTGTTCGCGCAGGCCGACATCGTCTTTGCCGACTACCGCGATATCGAGGTCATCCTCGGCCAGCGTTTCGAACAGGCCGACGTGGTCGCGCGCGTGGAAGCGGCGGCCGCGGCCGCGTTCGAAGCGTTCCCGCAGCTGCAGTGGATGGCCTGCACCCAGCGGCAGACGCTGAGCGTGGACCACCATGCGCTGGGCGCGTTGCTGCTGGGCCGCGATGGCACCCGCGCACAGGCCCCGGTACGCCAGCTGCAGGGCATCGTCGACCGCATCGGCGGCGGTGATGCCTTCGCGGCAGGCATCCTGCATGGCATCCTGTCGGCCTTCGATGCCGACGCCACCGTGCGCTTCGGCCTGGCTGCCGGGGGCCTGAAGCATTCCATTCCCGGCGATTTCAATCCCGTCAGCGAAGCTGATGTGTTGGCCCTGGTGGGCGAGGAGCGATTCGATGTCCGGCGCTGATCCACGCGTTCGTGCGGTACTGAAACTGGCACCGGTGATTCCGGTGTTCACCCCCGATGACATCGACGATGCGGTACAGGTCGCGCAGGCGCTGTTCCGTGGCGGCCTGCCGGTGATCGAGGTGACCCTGCGCACGCCGCGCGCGCTGGAAGCCATCAAGGCGATGGTCGAGGCCGTGCCGGATGCGGTGATTGGTGCCGGCACCGTGCTCGATGCCGCGCAGATGCAGGCGGTGAAACAGGCCGGTGGCCGCTTTGCGGTGTCGCCCGGGGCGACCCCACGGCTGTATGCCGCCGCGCGCGATGCCGATCTGCCCTACCTGCCTGGCGTGGCCACCGGTTCGGAGCTGATCGTCGGCCTGGAACACGGCCTGGATACCTTCAAGTTCTTCCCGGCGGTGCAGGCCGGTGGTGCCGCGATGCTGTCGGCGTGGCATGGCCCGTTCGGCGATGTGCGCTTCTGCCCGACCGGCGGCATCAGTGCGCAGACCGCCAGCCAGTTCCTGCATCTGCCCAACGTGCTGTGCGTGGGCGGTTCGTGGCTGACCACCGCCGCGCTGATGCAGACCCGCGACTGGGACAGCGTCGAGCGCCTGGCGCGCGAGGCCGCAGTGCTGGCGGGCTGATCCCTCGGCCCCTGCTGGAGCCGGGCACAGACCCGGCGCCAGCACATCCGCTCATCCGCGTGGCGTACCCAGCCGGCGGTACAGGGTGCTGCGGTTGATCCCCAGCCGCTTGGCGGCCGCGCTGACATTGCCCTGGCACTCGGCCAGCGCCTGGCGCATGGCTGCCTCGGCGATCTCCACCAATGCCCCGCTGGCAGGCACTGCGGGCGCGGTGGACGTGCCAGCACGCACGTCCGCGGGCAGCAGCTGCGGGCCCACCGGTTGACCCGGTTCAGCCAGTGCGGCCAGCGTGCGCAGGCAGGCACTCAGCTGGCGCAGGTTGCCGGGCCAGGCATGGGCGGCCAGCGCCGCGCGCGTCTGCGCCGACAACGCATGGCCCTGTCCCAGCTGCTGCCACAGGGCATCCACCACGGCAGCGCGATCGGGGTGCTGCCGCAACGGTGCCAGGCTCACCACGTGGTCGGCGATGCGGTAATACAGATCCGCGCGGAAGCGACCGGCATCCACCGCCTGCGGCAGTTCGCAGTGGCTGGCGCAGACCAGCGCGAAATCCAGTTTCACCGGCTTGCCGCCGCCCAGCGGTGACAGCTCGCGTTCCTGCAGCACGCGCAGCAGGCGCGGTTGCAGCGCCAGCGGCATGTCGCCGATCTCATCGAGGAACAAGGTACCGCCCTCGGCCTGCCGCAGCAGGCCCGGGCTGCCCTGCCGGCGCGCACCGGTAAAGGCACCCTCCTCGTAGCCGAACAGCTCTGCTTCGATCAGGCCTTCCGGCAGCGCCGCGCAGTTCACCGCAACGAAGGGCTTTCCCGCACGCGTGCTGCGTGCGTGCAGTTCCCGCGCGAAGACTTCCTTGCCGGTGCCGGTCTCGCCCTGCAGCAGCACCGGCAACCCGGCCTGCAGCACGCGTGTTGCGGTGGCCAGCTGCTGTTGCTGCCCGGTATCGAACAGGGGGCCCTGTGCACGGGCCGGCAACGGCGCGGTCGGCCCTGGTGTAGCCACACTGCGTCGCGACGCACGGGCCTCGCGCACGCCGTACAGACGACGGCCCTGGCGATCAAGCAGCACGCCGTCATCTGCCAGTCGCGACAGCGGCTGTTCGAACAGCGCTTCGTACGGCGTGCGGCCGATGTCCTGGCGATCCAGCCCGAACAAGGCAAGGCCGGCGCGATTGGCCGCGACCAGGCGACCGCCGCGGAAGCCGAGCACGCCTTCGCGCGCACTGCCCAGCAACGCGGGCTGATGATGCAGTCGCAGCAGCTCGCAGTCGGCCAGGCCGTCGGCAAAACCGCGGTGCTCGATCTGCGCTACCGCCTGCCGCACCAGCGCCAGCGCGTGCACGTGTGGCAACCGCGCGTCGCCGGACACATCGAGCACCCCCAGGCATTGCCCGTAGGGATCCAGGATCGGCACGGCCGAACAGGTGAGGATGCCGTGCGGGGCGAAGTAGTGCTCGCCGCCACGCACCTGCAGCGCGCGCCCGTCGACCAGCGCGGTGCCGATGGCGTTGGTGCCGACCGTGCCCTCGTCCCAGCGCATGCCCGGCATCAGCGCGACACGACCGGCCTTGTCGAGGAAACCGGCACTGCCTTCGGCGTCGAGGATCCAGCCGTCTTCATCGGTCAGCAGCACGATGCTGCCGCTGTGGGTCATTTCCGCCGCCAGTCCATCCAGCTCCGGGCGCGCCTGTCGCCACAGGCGCTCGCGGCGCTGGCGCAGTTCGCGCAGGCGGTTGTCGGTCAGTGGTTCGGCGGCCGGCTGCGCATCCACCAGCAGGCCGTGGCGCTGGCAGCGTTGCCAGGAATGCAGGATCGCCTCGGGCACGGCGCCGACCGGGGCAGCACCACGCTCGAAGAAACTGCGCCGGGCACTTCCCAGGCGGGGATCGGGAGCAAGCGGGGACACCGACAGCCTCCTGTGTCGCACATTGCGACAGTTGTTGCGGGACCTGTCCCGATTAACAGCACACCCTGCGTCGGCCTGCAACGACCACGCCTGCTGCACTGCCGCAGGGTGCGTAACAGGATGACCGACAGCCGGGCGATGAAGGCGTGATGCAGCGCAGCAGGCCACAGTTGGCATCGTCTTTGCGCCTGTGGATGCACCATGCCCACCACAGGAGCCGCCATGAACGCCGTACCGTCCACCCGCCCGCATGCCACCGATCCGCGCTCCCTGTTCAAGCCGCGCTATGGCAACTACATCGGTGGCGAATGGATCGCCCCGCGCAGCGGCCAGTACTTCGACAACATCTCGCCGGTGAACGGCCAAGTGTTCACTGAAGTTGCCCGCTCCAACGCCGAGGACATCGACGCCGCGCTCGATGCCGCGCACGCCGCAAAGGACGCCTGGGGCCGCACGTCGGCCGCCCACCGTGCGCTGCTGCTCAACCGCATCGCCGATCGCATCGAACAGAACCTGGAACTGCTGGCCCACGCCGAGACCTGGGACAACGGCAAGCCGATCCGCGAGACGCTCAATGCCGACGTGCCGTTGATGGCCGACCACTTCCGCTATTTCGCCGGTTGCCTGCGTGCGCAGGAGGGCAGCCTGTCGCAGATCGACGACGACACCGTGGCCTACCATTTCCACGAACCGCTGGGCGTGGTCGGGCAGATCATCCCGTGGAACTTCCCGCTGCTGATGGCGGCCTGGAAGCTGGCGCCGGCGCTGGCCGCCGGCAACTGCGTGGTGCTCAAGCCTGCCGAGCAGACCCCGGCGTCGATCCTGGTGCTGATGGAGGTGATCGGCGACCTGCTGCCGCCGGGCGTGCTCAACGTGGTCAACGGCTTCGGCCTGGAGGCGGGCAAGCCGCTGGCCAGCAGCCCGCGCATCGCCAAGATCGCCTTCACCGGTGAAACCTCCACCGGCCGCCTGATCATGCAGTACGCCAGCCAGAACCTGATCCCGGTGACGCTGGAACTGGGCGGCAAATCGCCGAACCTGTTCTTCGCCGACGTAATGGCCGAAGACGATGATTTCCTCGACAAGGCGGTGGAAGGTTTCGTCATGTTCGCCTTCAACCAGGGCGAGGTCTGCACCTGCCCGTCGCGCGCACTGGTGCAGGAATCGATCTACGAACGCTTCATGGAGCGCGTACTCGAACGCGTGGCGGCGATCCGCCAGGGCAATCCGCTGGACCCGAACACCATGGTGGGTGCGCAGGCATCGGGCGAACAGCTGGAGAAGATCCTGTCCTACATCGCCATCGGCCGCGAGGAAGGCGCCGAGGTGCTGATTGGCGGTGACAGAGCCGCGCTCGGTGGCGACCTGGCCGGCGGCTTCTATGTGCAGCCGACCGTGTTCAAGGGCCACAACGGCATGCGCGTGTTCCAGGAGGAGATCTTCGGGCCGGTGGTGTCGGTGACCACGTTCAGGACCGAAGAAGAAGCGCTGCAGATCGCCAACGACACGCTGTACGGGCTGGGTGCCGGCGTCTGGAGCCGCGATGCCGCGCGACTGTACCGGGTGGGCCGCGCGATCCAGGCCGGGCGGGTATGGACCAACTGCTATCACGCCTACCCGGCGCACGCCGCGTTCGGTGGCTACAAGCAGTCGGGCATCGGCCGCGAGAACCACCGGATGATGCTCGACCATTACCAGCAGACCAAGAACCTGCTGGTCAGCTACGCACCGAAGAAGCTCGGCTTCTTCTGAGGATTGATCGGGATCAAGGCGCGGGCATGGGGCCGGCGCCATCCTGTCTGCAAGCGCACTACGGAGAAGCACGCATGAACAGAACCATGAAGGCCGCCGTCGTCCGTGAGTTCGGCAAGCCGCTGGTCATCGAGGAAGTCGTGGTACCGCGCCCGGGGGCGGGCGAGGTGCTGGTCAAGATCGAGGCCTGTGGCGTCTGCCACACCGACCTGCACGCCGCCGAGGGCGACTGGCCGGTGAAACCGAACCCGCCGTTCATCCCCGGCCACGAGGGCGTGGGGCACGTCGTGGCCGTGGGAGGCGGGGTAGGGCACATCAAGGAAGGTGACAGGGTCGGCATCCCCTGGTTGTACTCGGCGTGTGGCCATTGCGAACACTGCCTGGGCGGCTGGGAAACGCTGTGCGAAACGCAGCGCAATACCGGCTATTCGGTCAACGGCGGCTTCGCCGAGTACGCATTGGCCGATGCCAACTATGTCGGCCTGCTTCCGAAGGAAGTGGGCTTTGTGGAGATCGCGCCGGTGCTGTGCGCCGGCGTCACCGTGTACAAGGGCCTGAAGGTCACCGACACCAAGCCCGGTGATTGGGTGGCCATTTCCGGTATCGGCGGCCTCGGCCACATGGCCGTGCAGTACGCCCGCGCAATGGGCCTGAACGTGGCAGCAGTGGATGTGGACGACGCCAAGCTGGCCCTGGCCAGGCGCCTGGGCGCACAGGTCACCGTCAACGCGCGCACCACCGATCCGGCCGCGTTCCTGAAGAAGGAGATCGGTGGCGCGCATGGTGCGCTGGTCACCGCGGTTTCGCCCAAGGCCTTCGAACAGGCGCTGGGCATGGTCCGTCGCGGCGGCACGGTCTCGCTCAACGGCCTGCCACCGGGCAACTTTCCACTGGACATCTTCGGCATGGTGCTCAACGGCGTCACCGTACGCGGTTCGATCGTCGGCACCCGCCTGGACCTGCAGGAATCGCTGCAGTTCGCCGCCGAAGGCAAGGTTGCCGCCACGGTCAGCACCGACCGCCTGGAGAACGTCAACGAGGTGTTCGCGCGCATGCACGCCGGCACCATCGAAGGCCGCGTGGTGATCGACTTCGCTGCCTGACCCCCCTGTGCATGGCTGCCGTGTCCGTTTCCCTCTCCCACGGGCACGGCGGCCATGCCGATCTGCCGGCAGCGCCGCGCACCGCGGCGGTCGTACAATGTGCGCATGCCCGGCACGCTCAAGACCGTCTTTCTCTCCCTGCTCGCGCTGATCGGCGCGCTGCTCGCGCTGGCCCTGGTCAGCAGTGCCGCGGGCTGGCTGCCATCGCTGCTGCGCATGACGCCGGGAAGCGAGGCCCAGCTCGGCTGGGACCTGGCATTCACCGTGCTGGGTGGCATCGCCGCCATTGCCTTCGCCACGTATTACGCGCCGTGCTGGCCACGCGCGCATGGCACCTCGATCTGGTCACTGCTGGTGCTCGGCGCGGGCTATGGCCTGTGGGTGATGGGCGGCGACTTCCCGCACTGGTTCGTCATCGGCCTGCTGGTTTCGCTGCCGGTGCAGTTGCTGCTGGGCTGGTGGTTCGGCCGCCGCGCATCGCGCGATCGGCGCTGAACGGATACCGGTAGTGCCGGCCGTTGGCCGGCAACCTCGATGATCCTGCAGTTGCCGGCCAGCGGCCGGCACTACCACTGCAACGTCGCTGTTTCAGCCCGCGAATGTCCAGACATAGGCAACGTCGGCAACCGCTGCTTCAGCGCGTCGATGCCCGGATACGGGTAGAGCCGGCCGCTGGCCGGCAACCCCAGCGAACCTGCAGTTGCCGGCCAGCGGCCGGCACTACCGCTGCAGCGTCGGCAGCGTCTGCTTCAGGGCCTCGATGCCCTGCCACGGATCCGCCTTCAAGCGCTTCGCCCGTGCCAACGCCTTGTCCATTGGAAACGCATCGGCCGCGCTCACCCGCGCCAGTTCTTCCCAGCGCAGCGGCACCGCGACTCCCGCGCTCTCCCGCGCGCGCAGCGACCACGAGCACACGCTGGTCGCTCCCCGTGTATTGCGCAGCCAGTCGATGAAGATCACCCCGCTGCGCTTGGCCTTGCTCATCGTCGCCACGTAGCGATCCGGCGCCTGTTCGGCCATCGCCTGCGCGAACGCTTCGCAGAACGCTTTCGCGTCGTCCCAGTCGGCTGCGGGTTGCAGGGGTACCACCACATGCACGCCCTTGCCGCCCGACAGCCGCACGAAGCTCTGCAGCCCGGTTTCCTGCAGTCGATCGCGCACATCGCGCGCGCCGCGCTTCACGTCGGCCCAGCTCACGCCCTCACCCGGATCAAGATCGAACACCAGCCGGTCGGGATGTTCGGGATCGGCCACCGTCGCGCCCCACGGATGCAGTTCCAGGGTGTTCATCTGCACCAGCTGCAGCAGGCCGCGTTCGTCATCGATATAGACGTAGTCCTCGCGCCCGCTCTTCTGCTGCAGCGGCACCGCATGCACGGCGTCACCCAGGCCCTGGCCATGGTGCTTCTGGAAGAAGCAGGCCTTGCCGACGCCATCGGGACAGCGCAGCAGCGACAGCGGTCGCCCACTGATTTCCGGCAGGATCCAGCGCGCCATTTGCCGGTAGTAGTCGGCGACATCACCCTTGCTGAGTTTCTTCTTCGCAAACACCACGCGCTCGGGATGGGTGATGGCAACGTCGTCGCCGTCATCGGCCGGTGTTGCACTCATCGCCAGGTCCTCCTTCTTCTTGTCACTGCGCAGCCGCTTGAAGCTGGCCTGGCGCAGCAACCCTTCCTTGCCCCAGCCACGGAACGCGACCTCGGCCACCGTTACCGGCTTGACCCAGCGCACGCTGGCCGCACGGAACGGCACGTGCGCCGGCAGCTCCAGCACCGCCTCCTTCACCGCCAGCGGCGCGAGCGTGGCCGCCAGCGCGCGCAGCCCCTCATCGTCGAAGCCGGTACCGACGCGGCCGACATAGCGCAGGCCGCCCTTGTCCGGCGTGGCCAGCAGCAGCGAACCGAATCCCACCCGCGAGCCTTTGGGTGCGGTGTGGCCGATGATCAGGAATTCATCGGTGTCCTCGTGCTTCACTTTCACCCAGCTGCGTGCGCGGGTGTTCACGTAAGGCGCATCGACCTGCTTGCTGACGATGCCTTCGAATCCCGCCTTGCCGCTGGCTTCGAACACGGCAGGGCCGTGGTCGATGACGTGCTCGCTGAAGGCCAGCGTGCCAACTGCATCGCCGATCAGTTCCTTCAGCAGTGCCTTGCGTTGCAGCAGCGGCGCGCGGCTGATATCGACCCCGGCCACGCCCGGCAGGTCGAACACGATGTAGCGCAGCGGTTGTTTCGAGCTGCCGTCGATCACCCGCTGCAGCGCGGCGAAGTCGCTGCGGCCGTTGTCGTCCAGCACCACCAGCTCCCCGTCCAGACGCGCATCGCGCACCGGCAACGCCTGCACCGCCTGCACCACTTCGGGAAAGTCAGCCGTCCAGTCCAGGCCATTGCGGGAGCGCAGCGTCACCTCACCTTCGTGCAGATCGGCCAGCAACCGGTAACCATCCCACTTGATCTCATGCAGCCAACGCTCGCCATCGGGCGCGGTGTCGCGGTGATCGGTGAGCTGTGGCTTGAACTGGTGCGGGTAGCTTCTGTCGCGCGCCCCGTCCAGCTGCAGCGCGCGCGCATGCCAGCGTGCATCGGCCTTGCGCGGTGGCGCGGAACGCGGCGCGGTCGGTAACGCTGGCACGATCTTCTTCGCTGAAGCCCGGGACGTCTTCGCGGATGCTCGCGCTGGCGTGTGCAGCAGATCGTCCGCCTCCGCATCCCGTGCCTGCGCGTCATCGCGCTTGATCAGCAGCCACTGCACCTGGCGGCCCTTCATCGCCGTGCGTACCAGTTTCCAGCCACCGGCCAGGCGCTTCCCGTGCAGCACGAAGTCGATCTTGCCCGCAGCCAGTGCTTGCAGCGGATCACCTTCGCAGGCCCAGCTGCCGTGGTCGAACACATCGACGTGACCGGCGCCGTAGTGTCCTTCCGGAATATCACCTTCGAAGCCGGCATAGGACAGGGGATGGTCTTCCACCTCCACCGCCAGGCGCTTCTCACCCACCCGCAGCGACGGCCCCTTCGGCACCGCCCAGCTTTTCAGCACGCCATCCATTTCCAGGCGGAAATCGTAGTGGCGGCTGCTGGCGTGGTGCAGTTGGACCACGAAGATCGGCCGCCGCTTCGGATTGCCTCGTGCCGGTGCATCGTCCGGCTCCGGGGTCTGTCCGCTCCCCCCGCCCAGCCGACGCTTGCGGCGGTACTGATGCAACGACATGGCTCAACCTGCCTTGCGTCGCGCAGGGGTTTTCTTTGCCGCCTTCTTGGCGGCCTTTTTTGCCGGTGCCTTCTTCGCCGCTGCTTTCTTGGCTGGAGCCTTGCGCGCGGCCGCCTTCTTCGCCGGCGTGCGCTTGTTGGCATCCAGGCTCTTCTGCAGCAACGCCATGAAGTCCACCACGTTGGTGGTTGCGTCCTCGCGCGGTGCCGGCTCGTCCTCCACCTGGGTGGTGCCGCCCTTGGACTTGATGCGCTTGTTCAGCACCTGCTGCAGGCGTTCGCGGAACTCATCGTGGTACTGCGAAGGATCCCAGTCACCGGCCATCGACTCGATCAACTGCTCGGCCATCGCCGTTTCCTTGCTGGTGATGCGGTAATCGGCAAGCTTTCCACTGGGCAGCTTGTAGTCGTCAGGCTCGACCAGTTCCTGCGGGTAGCGCAGGATCATCAGCACCAGCGCGTCATCGTTGGGCATCACCGCGCACAGGTACTCGCGCGTGCGCACCACTACCCGGGCGATACCCACCTTGCCGGTGCTGCGCAGCGTTTCCCGCAGCAGCACGTAGCCTTTCTCGGCCTTTTTACCCGGCACCAGCAGATAGGGTTTCTCGTAGTATCGCGGGTCGATCTGGCTGGCGTCGACAAAGGTTTCCACCTCCACCGTTTCATGGCTTTCCGGCGCCGCCGAACGGATATCGTCTTCCTCCAGCACGACGTAGCTGCCCTTGTCGTACTCGTAGGCTTTGACGATGTCCTTCCACGGCACTTCCTCACCGGTGTCGGCGTTGACCCGTTCGAAGCGGATCGGTTTGCGATCGCGCGAATCCAGCATGCGGAAGTGCAGGTCGACCTTGCGCTCGCCGGACATCAGCGAGACCGGTACGTTGAGCAGGCCGAAGGAAAGCGTACCGGTCCAGATCGGGCGGGCCATGATGCGCACCTGTGTTTCAGCAGGGGTAGCCAGCTTCAGCCGGCTACCGTGAAACAACCGTGTCGGCCACGTGCAGACCGTGCGGTAGTGCCGGCCGCTGGCCGGCAGCTCCTTGAATCCAGGCGATGCCTGCCGGCGACCGGCACTACTGCAGCAGCGGCCTCACCGCAGCGGCGGGGATATGGTCCAGCGCGCGCCAGGCATCTTCCACCACCGGCTGCGCCTGTGCCCAGTTCAGGCGCGACTGTCCGCGCATCTGGTCCCAGTGCTCGGCCAGTTCGCCACTGGTATCGGCCTCACCGCCACGCGGCCAGTCAGCGGCATGGGTGGTCAGCGCGAAGGCATACACCGGGCACAGATCGCGCCAGTTGCGATGCCCCTGCCCGCGGCGTTCCTCGTAGTCGCTCAGCATGTACTGCAGGTAATCCTGCGCCACCGCCTGCGGATCCTCCAGGCGGCGCGTCCGGCGCTGCGTGCTGCGCTGGCCAAGCGGATCCAGCAGGGCGTTGAACACGGACGGGGCGGGGCGTTCAAGACGGGGCATGGCCGGCTCCTGCAGCAGGGCGGGTGGGCAGGAATACGCGCGCCGCCGTTATCCAGTCGTGACAAAGATGTTCATGACGCCAGGTTCGCAGTGGCTTTACTTCATCCGCGCTCTAGTGGAGGCCTACCGGAGGAACGCCCCATGACCACCACCCGTGACCCCCTGCGTGAGAACCACACCCCCGAGCCGGGCGAGCAGCGCGGCAAACACGATCTGGCGGACGCCGAGGACCGTGGCGCCGGCATGTCGGCACCGGACGAGGGCGCATTGCCCGTCGTGCGCCGGCCTGAACAGGCCGCCCAGGACCGCAAGGACTGCGGTGACCGCAATCGCGGCGGCCAGGAAAGTCCGCTGAAGCGGCGTGAGCGCAAGCAGCACGCCAGCGACAACCAGGACGAGGCGCTGGAAGAGACCTTCCCGGCCAGCGATCCAACCTCGCCGTTCGTGCCCGCCAAGGCCCCGGATTGATCGGTAGCGCCGGGCCATGCCCGGCGGATCCGTCACGTCCGCGCTGCGCGCTCGCCGGGCATGGCGGCGCTACCGGGGCCCGCCTAACGCCATGACCACTGCAGGCCAACGCTGGCGCGGCGGTCCGGCCCCGGTTCAAAGAACCGGCCGTTACCGTCATTGACGATCACCGAGCCGATGTAGCGCTGGTCCAGCACATTGTCGATCCGCGCGAATGCGCGCAGGTCACCGGCCTGCAGCGTCCAGCGGCGACCGGCTTCCAGGTTCAGCAGCGCGTATCCCGGTGCGCGCTCGGTGGCGATGTCGTTCACCACCACGTCGCTGCTGGCGGTCGCCTCCAGCGCCCACTGCCACTGCCCCGGCGACCACTGCAGGCGGGCATACGCCTGCTGCCGGGGCACGCCGGGCAGGCGGCTGCCAGCGGCAACCACGGTGTCGGGCACTGCGCAGTTGCTGGCCGCACAGGCCAGATAGGGCGAACGCACCTGCGCCTGCAGCCAGGTCCAGGCCAGCTGCAGCTCCAGCTGCTCGACCAACGGCTGCCTGTATTGCAGCTCCACGCCCTGGCGGCGGGTACGGCCGATGTTGCGGTACGTGCTGCGACCATTGGTGTTGCTGGCAACGGCCAGTTCATCGTCGGTATCTGCACGGAACAGGCTCACATCGAGCTGCTTTCCATCCTGCGCGTGCCACTTGCTGCCCACTTCCAGGCTGCGGCTGCGGGCGGCCGCCAGATCCAGCGCCAGCCCGGCCTGGCCGTCGGCGCGGTAGCCCAGCTCGTTGAACGTCGGGGTTTCAAAGCCACGCCCGATCGCCGCGTGCAGGCGCCACTGCGGGCTTGCCTCGAAGCTGACACCCGCCACTGGCGTGGTGGCCTGGTAGCGACGGCGACCACTGTCGTCCGGGTTGCGCCCGACGATGTAGCGATCATCCGATTCGAAGCGCACCGCGCTGTGGCGCACCCCGGCCAGCAGCGACCAGCGCGGGCTCCATTGCCACCACGCCTGGGCGAACTGGTCCACGTTCTGCACGATGTCGATCTGGTCGCGACGCAGGCGGCCGCGTACCCCCACGGTGGTGCCGACGAAGTTCTCGTAGCCGGTGCGGTGCTGGCGCTGGCGATCGGCATTCACGCCCACCACCAGGTCCAGCGGGCGCCCCCACAGATCGCCGTTCCAGCCCCAGCGCGCGTCCAGTCCGCCGTAACCGCCATCCAGGTCGATCACGCCACCGGCATGCAATGGGTTGGCCTGCGGTCCCGGCGGAATCGGCAGGTACTGGGTCACCGCGCGCTGCCCGGCATAGCCCATCAGCTGCCAGCGCTGCGCACCGGCTTCACGGGTCCAGCGCAGGCCTGCCTGCTGCTGGCGCACCGATTTGCGGGTGTTGTACTGCTCAGCCACCGCCGTGGCCTGGCGCGGATCGGCCGCCACCTGCGCGCGGGTCAGCCCCAGCGGGTCCTGCGCGTTGGGCGCATGCAGCGCATTGAGCAGCAACTCCAGGCGGCCGCCAGCGAGCTCGGTGCCGAGGCGCGCGTTGAGCGACTCACGCCGCGCGCGGCTGTGGTCACGCCAGCCATCGGTGCTGAAATGGTTGGCGGCCACGTTGTAGTCAACGCCAGAGCCCGCCCCGCGCAGCTGCGCGCCGACGCTGAGCGTGTTGTCGGCACCGGCATTCACCCGCAGCCGCCACGGGTCACCAGCCTGGCCCTGCGCGCTCCACACCTGCAGCACGCCCCCGGACGAATTTCCATACAGGGCCGAGAACGGCCCGCGCAGCACCTCGATGCGCTCGGCACCGAGCAGGCTGGCGTGCGACAGCTGGCCCTGGCCGTCGGGCATGGTCGCCGGCACCCCATCGATCAGCACCCGCACCCCGCGCACGCCAAAGGTCGAACGGGCGCCGAAGCCTCGGATCGACAGCTGGGTGTCCTGCGCGAAGTTCTGCCGGTCCCGGGCCAGCAGGCCCGGCACTCCGCCCAGCGCCTCGGACAGCTGCGTGCCCGGGCCGGTACGGTCGGCGTCGATCCACACCGTATCCAGGCTGGCGGGCAGGGCGAAGGGGTCGACGCCGGGCACCCGCGCGGCCTGTACCTGCACCGTCGGCAGGGCGGTCGGCAATGGCTCGGCCGTCACCACCAAGGGCAGCAGCAGCAGGGCGGAAAGCGGCAGGCATTGGCGTCGTGCGCTGGGATTCATGATTCAGGTTGATGGATCGGGCGGCAACGCACGCCATGGTACGGGCAAGCGGATGACGATGGCGGCGGCCAGCCCCGGCAGGCTTTGTTACGATGGGTCGGTTTCGGCCGACAGGCCGCAAGCCGCGTGGCGCAATTCCTCCCCCTTTCCGTCTACCGAACGAGTACCGCCGTGTCCTTCTTTGCAAACGTGGAACTGGTCCCAGGCGACCCGATCCTGGGCCTGACCGAGGCGTACAACGCCGACAGCCGCCCGACCAAGGTCAACCTGGGTGTGGGCATCTACTACGACGAGAGCGGCCGCATTCCGCTGCTGCGCGCCGTCAAGCAGATCGAGCAGCAGCTCGCCAACGAAGCCAAACCGCGCGGCTACCTGCCGATCGATGGCCTGCCGGCGTACACCCAGGCCACCCGTGAGCTGGTGTTCGGCAAGGACTCGCCGCTGCTGGCCGCCGGCCGCGTCACCACCGCCCAGACCGTCGGTGGCAGCGGTGCGCTGCGCGTCGGTGCGGACGTACTGAAGAAGCTGCTGCCGCACGCCACCATCGCACTCAGCAACCCGAGCTGGGAAAACCACCGCGCCGTGTTCAGCGCCGCTGGTTTCGAGGTGGTCGATTACACCTACTTCGACCCGACCACCCATGGCGTCAACTTCGACGGCCTGCTGGCCGACCTGGGCAAGCTGGAAGCGGGCACCGTGGTGCTGCTGCACGCCTGCTGCCACAACCCCACCGGCGCCGACCTCACCGTCAGCCAGTGGAAGCAGGTCGCACAGCTGCTGAAGGACCGCCAGCTGTTCCCCTTTATCGACATGGCCTACCAGGGCTTCGACAAGGGCATCGAGCAGGACGGTGCCGCGGTGCGCATCATCGCCGAGGCCGGCATCGACAGCTTCATCGTCGCCAACTCGTACTCCAAGTCGTTCTCGCTGTATGGCGAGCGCGTGGGTGCGCTGTCGATGGTCGCGCCGACCGCCGCTGACGCCAAGGCCGTGCAGTCGCAGGTCAAGCGCGTGATCCGCACGATCTACTCCAGCCCCTCCACCCACGGTGCTGCACTGGTTGCCGGTGTGCTGACCAATCCGGAACTGCGCGCGATGTGGGAGCAGGAGCTGACCGAGATGCGCGAGCGCATCCACGCCCTGCGCCAGGGCCTGGTCGAGAAGCTGGCCGCCGCCGGCGCCCCGCAGTTCGGCTTCATCAACGAACAGGCGGGCATGTTCTCGTACTCCGGCCTGAGCCGCGAACAGGTCGAGCGCCTGCGCGACGAGTTCGGCATCTACGCCGTCGGCACCGGCCGCATCTGCGTGGCCGCGCTGAACCAGAACAACCTGGAATACGTCGCCAAGGCCGTGGCCACCGTCGCCAAGGGCTGATCGACCGCTCCAGCAAGCTGTGGAAACAAAGGCGCCGAAAGGCGCCTTTGCTTTTGCTCCTGCATTGCCACACCCTTCGCGCTCGCGGCCAACCCTGAAGCGCGCGGGAGGGGGAGGCAATGCAGGACCGTTGGCGCCATGGGCCCGAGGCATGCCTCGGGCGGGTTGGGCAGGACGCCCAGCCCCGGTCTTGCCGTGTGCGCAGGACAGCGCACACGAGCAAGGCGCCATCGAGCTTACATGGACGTACTTGCAGCGTGTCCTGCATTGTCTCCCCTCCCGCGCGCCTCGACGAAGGGAAGCCGCCACGACCGCAACGCCTCTGGAAACGATTACGCCTCCCCCGCTCACCCACGCGCAAGTCAGACCAGCGACAATAGGCGTTTTCCCGTTGCCGAGACCTGCCCGCCCATGTCCCGTACCTCGTTGACCCGCTTCCTGATCCAGCAGCAGCACGCCGGCCGCATCAACGCCGACCTGCGCCAGCTGATCGCGGTCGTCGCCCGCGCCTGCACCAGCATCTCCATCGCCGTCAGCAAGGGCGCCCTCGGTGGCGTGCTCGGCGAGGCCGGTACCGGCAACGTGCAGGGCGAAGCGCAGAAGAAGCTGGATGTCATCAGCAACGAGATCCTGCTGGAGGCCAACGCCTGGGGTGGCCACCTCGCCGCCTGCGCATCGGAGGAGATGGACCACAGCCAGCCGGTGCCGGACATCTACCCGCGTGGCGATTTCCTGCTGCTGTTCGATCCCCTCGATGGCAGCTCCAACATCGACGTCAACGTCTCCGTCGGCACCATCTTCTCGGTGCTGCGTTGCCCGACCAACGTCGAACTGCCCGGCGATGACGCCTTCCTGCAGCCGGGCAGCAAGCAGATCGCCGCCGGCTACTGCATCTACGGGCCCAGCACGCAGCTGGTGCTGACCGTCGGCCACGGTACCCACGCCTTCACCCTCGACCGCGAAACCGGCGAGTTCCTGCTGACCACCGAGAACATGCAGATCCCGGCGGCCACCCAGGAGTTCGCCATCAACATGTCCAACCAGCGGCACTGGGAAGCGCCGATGCAGGCCTACGTGGAAGATCTGCTGGCCGGCAAGGAAGGCCCGCGCGGCAAGAACTTCAACATGCGCTGGATCGCCAGCATGGTCGCCGACGTGCATCGCATCCTGACCCGCGGCGGCATCTTCATCTACCCGTGGGACAAGAAGGAACCGGGCAAGGCCGGCAAGCTGCGCCTGATGTACGAAGCCAACCCGATGGGCCTGCTGGTGGAGCAGGCGGGCGGCGCTGCCTGGACCGGTCGCGAGCGCATCATCGATGTGCAACCCGACCAGCTGCACCAGCGCGTGCCGGTGTTCCTCGGTTCGCGCGAAGAGGTCGCCGAGGCCGTGCGTTATCACCAGGAGCATGACGCAAAGAGCGTCTGACAGCGGCCATCCCTACAGCGGTCATGGCAGATTGATGACATGACCGCAGGGTGACAGCTGCAGCTGCAAACGGCACCATCAAGCCCTTGCCGTCGAAGGAATGCACGCATGCACGAGCCGGGCCCTGTCGATTTCATCGAGGTCATCCACAACGCCGTCCCCAGCGACGTGTGCGCTGCGATCGTCGCGCGCATGCGTGCAAGCCAGGGCCTGAAACCCGGCGCAGTGGGCAGCGGTGTGTTCCCGGAACTCAAGCACAGCAAGGATCTGCGGATCAGCGGCGTGGATGGCTGGCAGGATGTGGACCAGCAGCTGCAACAGGCGGTATTTGCGGGTCTGCAGACTTATCTACGCCGTTATCCACAGGCATTGATCGCGCCGTTGATGTTGCAGATCCAGGACAGCAACGGCCAGCCGCGACGCCTGTCGGCCGAGGATTTCCCCGACATGGCGCCGGAGCAGCTGGCGGATCTGGCGCGCACCTGCCTGCGCCCGGGCGCGATCAATCTGCAGTGGTATGCGGCGGGCGAGGGCGGTTACCCGTACTGGCACTGCGAGCTGTACCCGAAGGACGCGCAGGCCGAGACCCTGCACCGGCATGTGCTGTGGACCCTGTACCTCAACGACGACTTCGACGAAGGCGAAACCGAGTTCCTGTTCCAGGGCCGGAAGATCGCACCGCGCACCGGCAGCCTGCTGATCGCGCCGACTGCGTTCACCCATACCCATCGCGGCAACCGGCCGCAGGGCGGCGACAAGTTCATCGCCACCAGTTGGATCCTGTTCCAGAGCGCGCAGAAGCTGTTTGGAGGGTAAGGGTCGCGCGTGCTGCTAACCCTCGCTTGCTCGGCGCTACCGCGGGCGGCGGCGATAGAGAATCGCGCCCGCCACGGTACCGAACACGGCCACACCCAGGCCGACGAACTCTTGTTCTCCAAGCGCCTCACCCGACATCAGCGTGCCGGCCGTCAGCAGCAGGACGTTCAGCAGAAGCATCCACAGGAACGCGATGCCGAGCCAGTGGATAGTCCTCATTTCATAGGCTTACTGGTCCGGATACATCGACTTGAACCAGTAGGCGGATCTGTTCCGCATCCATGAGCTGAATTCTTCCGTCTCCAGTTCCCGCAGCTGGCGCATGTCTATCCCATAGCGTTGGAACAACGAAATCAGCTCTCTCATAGCGTCCTCATCCACAGCCGACGGATCAACAGAGACGTTGATCATTCTGAGAAACCCCTCAACAGACACCACGCCCGATGTTTTACTCAATCTGGAGAAGAACGCGTCCTCGTCCAGTCGTGAATAGAACCTCAAAGATTCAATTTCCAGCTTCAGCATAGAATTAGCGCCTTCTTCCACCAGGATAGACATTAATGTAGTCGCCATTGGGGATTGAACGTCCCAATGAGGTCCACCGTGGGCTCCCCTCCTTGACCAGAGGGAACCCAGACATCTCCGGATTTGTCCAGCCATCCACTCCCTCTGCCATTCGGGCTCTTAACCCACTGAGGCCCCTTCTTGGGTGCACAGTATCCCTCAACCTCGCCAGGAAGACCCGGAGCTTTCGCGCCGTTGGGATCTGTTGCATCGGCGGGTGGCTTGTTGTACAGCGCCCTCGCAAGCTGAGGGAGTGAAGGAGAGACAAGGACGATGGTCCCGACGATGCCAAAACTCCCCGCATCCAATCGAGGACCACCATACTCTTCAGAACCGCCCGTGGTGTAGTTGCCTGGATAGTAGGTCGGACGCAGTGCGCGAGCCTGAAGTCCGAGGGGGTCAACCGAATTGATTGGATTGCCGCCAACATAGGCGTACGTATTGGTTCCACCCGCCAACCCGATCGGATCGCTCTGCACATACCGGCCAATGCTCGCGTCATAGTCGCGGAAGCCGTTGTACCAGAGGCCGCTTTCCGCGTCGTAGTACTGGCCGGGGAAGCCAATGTTCAACCCGCCTATCTCATCCTTCTGGACGCTACGTCCATAGGCATAGTTGTACGCCTTCCAGACTGTCTGCTGGCTTGGACTGGTGACGAACTCGGGGCGTCCAAGATGATCGGTATGCACGTAGTTGTGCTGCCCACTGCGAGCGAGCCCTACCAGTTCACCTTCAAACCAGAAGTAATTGGTCCACACGCCATTGTTCAGCTCAGTCATGAGCTGGTTCTGCCCGGCGTAGAAGTAACGGCTGTTGGTACTTTGGTTGATCTTCGCAACGCGCTGCCCTTGAGCATTGAGCACGTAGTCAGTCGTCGTGCCACCGATGTTGCTGCGGCTCATGCGATTGAATGCATCGTACTCATAGGTGATGATCCGGCTACCCGCAGTTTCACTGATGCGATTTCCCATGGCGTCGTACTGGTACTGCCGGCTACCATCTTGGTTGGTGTAATCCAGCACCCGGTTGCTGCCTGGATCGATACTGTACTGGGAAAGCTGGTTCCCCCCTTGGTAGCGATCATGGTTTCCGCCAGCATCGTAGGAAAGCAGATTAGTGACGCCGAAGCGCGTCAGCTGCGTCAGACGGCTCAACGCGTCGTAGCCGATCAGCTGCGTCATGTTTGGATCGACCGCATCGATGATGGCGTTGATTTCACCATCCCGCTGTACTGGTAGTCCAAATAGCTGACTTTTTGGCTGTTAGGTCCCCAGACCGACATCGCGGTAAGCCGCCCCTCTTGGTCGTGGTTATAGCCTCTGACGAGGCCGTTACCGTATGCCAGCGATTCGTGGGCGCCCGTTGCCTTCCAGTTGGCCTGGGAAATGATCGAGCGCTGAGTGCCGTTGACCGTTGCCAACAACGAGCTTGGCTTTCCCTGGGAACCATATGTGTAGGTTGCCTTGTCACCATTGGGATAGGTGATCTGGCTCAGGCGATTGATACCGTCGTATCCGTAGGTTGTGCTGTAGTCCGTTTTCTGACCTGACAGATCGGTGAAGTCACGTCGTATCTGCAGCTCACTATTCGGTGTATAGGCAAAATGGGTGGCGGTCCCGGGCCCTGAAGTACCGCACAGCTGACCTTTACCATTGCCGCACCAATCGTAGCTGTAACCCATTGTTCGGCCTTCTGCGCTCGCAGAAGTCATTCGCCCCAGACCGTCGTAACCAAAAGAGACGACACTGCCATCGGCCCGCGCCGTCGATGTCCGCAGACCTGCAGCATCGTACTGGTGCTGCGTCGTTCCCGTGTCCGGACTCACCTGTTTCCACATCTGGCCGAAACCATCGAATTCGTAGGTGGTAACGAGATTGCGGGGATCGCTCACTCGGATCGGGCGATCTGCCTGATCGTAGGCAATCTGGGTCGTGCCCCCGGCGGCGTCGATTGATTTGATCAAACGTCCACGCGGATCGTAGCTCATACGGGTGACGCGATTCTGCGAATCGGTCACCTGCGTGACGCGTCCCTCCGCGTCATAGGCATAGCGCACGTTCTGTACGCCGTTCCCGCGTTCGACAATCACACGCCCCAGTTCGTCATACTCATATGTGTTGACAGAGACAACAGCGTTCAGCCCCATCAGGGCAAGCGTCAGTGCTGGCATTTGGACAATCCTTTGTTACCGAGGGCGTTCGCAAGTAACGCGACCACAGCTTCCCTTGTTGTTTTCAACGGACAACGTCGCCCTCCCCTCCGTGCCCCACGCAGCACCACCAGAGGCCATCTGCGCCTTGTAGATGAAGGTTACGTTGCCATTGCCGGTGTTCTTCGGCCCAACGCTTCTGGTAAAGGTTGCAACTGCCCCCGGAGGCACCGGTGCAGCTAGGCCCATGCTTTCATTGAGCTGAAGGATTCCGAATGCCAGATAGGTATCACCAGGATTCCACACGACGTTGCCGGTATTACGGAACTGGAACGTCAGATTCGACGAGCCACCATTGAATATCTGGCGGGGTGATGCCGAGGCGCTGACCAGTTCCGCATTACGGACGACCGCAGGTATGGTGAAGGCTCCTGATCGATTGATCGTCAGATGATCGCCACCCCATGGTGAGATGCCATGTACATACAACGCTTTGCCGCCATGCGCCGATCGTGCGTTGGCATCCAGCGGAATTTTGAACCAGTACGCATTACCTCGTGCCTGGCACGCGTTCGCCACATTGCCATCCGTTGCCAGATTTGCACGGCCACCGGCCACGAATGTGCCGCCCGCCCATGCGTTGTTGCCTGCATACACGTGGACGTCAATCGAAGCGTCCACACCAATCGAGCAGGCCCAGCCTTCAATGAAGAAGTTCCAGTTGCCATCCTGGGTAACCCCACCGATGTCGCCGACGATGTTTGCCGATGGAATCGCGAAAGCACCGGAGTTCGCAAGCGGTCGATCCTGGTTTCGACCTTGCGGAGACTGGGCATAGATGGAGAACTTGCGCCCACCTAATTGCTGCCTCTGGGCTAGCGAGATCGGCAACTGATATCGATAAGCACTACCTGAGGCTTGGCAGGCTGCTGCAACCCCTGGCTCACTGGCGAGGTTTGCTTGAGTGCTTCCCAGATAGATGTTGCCATCAGCGTAGCCATCTACCTGGATCGACCCAGCCGATCCAGTGGAGCAGGCCCAGCCACGCACGAACCAGTTCCACTGCCCGTCGTGGGTGATTTCGTCAATCGTTCCTGTAACCACCGTATCGATCGGATAATCGGTGTACGAAACCTCGGTACGCGTGCGATTGGAAGCGTTGTTGTAACTATGGCGCGTCCACGCCCACTTGCCGTCTCCCATTGAACGGACTTCCTGTATCAGGCGACGTCCGGCATCGTAGTTGTAGCGGACTGTCACGCCATCAGGCTGCGTAAGCGAGGCGATGTCGCCTGCAGTGGTGTAGCCAACGGCTGTGGTAGCCCAGCCGGTTCCCGAACTGGTTCTGTCGGACACAACCCGGCCGCGGCCGTCATACGTCAGCTCTCGCACGCCGCCGTTCGCATTGACGATGCGCCCCGGCAATCCCAATCCGTTGTAGTTGGAATAGCTGATCGTATGGCCAAGTGCGTTGGTGACGCTGGTCAGATCGCCTTGATTGTTGAAGACGGAGGTAACGTCATCCTGCGCAAGCGGGCCGTCGACCTTGATCGAAGCCTTCAATCCGTTAGCGTGATAGGTATAGGTGGTGCGGGTCACCCGCGTCTGGCTGTGCACCCCACGTGCCGTCAGATTGCGCTCGGTTGCGCTGGCCACGTTTCCGCGATCGTCATAGGTGTAGGCAACTTCAAGATCACCCACCACCGTTGTCTTGAGTAGTCGATTCCGCGTGGTATCCCACTCCTGCAGGGTCGTACGTTCGGCCGAGCTGCCGACCGCTTCCACTCGCTTCAGCAGATAGCCCTGTGCGCTGTAGTCGAAGTTGGTCAGGTTGTCCTGGAAATCATGGACCATATCCGGATATCCATTGGCGTCATAGCTCTGCTCCTTATAGCTGGCAGGGCAGTTGGGCGACGGATCACCCTTGGTCGACACCATCTTTCCGTCCTTGAACGTGTAGGTGGTGCTGCGGCCGAGGGGATTGACCACGGTGACGTCAATGTCCACCGGTCGCGTCAGGCCAGACGCTGCGGCGGCCGTCATACCGAGAGCGCTCTCCATCGGCAGCGCGTCGACAGGCAGTGAGCGCGGCTGGTAACAGATGCGTGAGCCGCCAGGGCGCTGTTCGCACCATCCACGCTCCTCGTCGGTGCGGAACCCCCCCGGCCGAGTCGGTGCGGGGGGCGGAAGCACCGGTTCGGTGCTGCGCACGGCGTAGCTGAAGCGGAACCGTTCAACGCCGCCATTGTGCTCCGTGCTGATGGCGCGCCGCTCCGCATCGTAGGCAAAAGTGGAATAGCGCACGCCATCAAAAGACTTGCCGGTCAGGGCGCCCGGGAAGCGGGCATCTTCATAGTGGTAGCTGATCGTCGTTGCAGGTGTGCCTGGCAGCGTCGTGCTGGCGAGCCGGCCACGCCCGTTCCCGAACACATTGGGCGTATAGGTGTAGCGATAGATGTTGCCGGCCGGATCGGTCACCTGGGTAACCTGTCCGTTAGCCCAGCCAAAGCTGATGCTGCGTCCCGAGGAGTGGGTCACCTTCTGCAGGTAACGGTCTGCATAGGAGAAGGTCCAGCTCACACCCTGCTCATTGCTGAGTCGAGTGATGTAGCCCTCGGCGTTGTAGGTCTCCGCCCCATTGTTTTCGTTTCGAAGCGTAAACGTGCCATCGCCGTTCGCGGAGAGGTACGCGATGGGCTGGGCCTTGTCCTCATACCAACGACCACTGGCCGGATCCTTGAGGTACTTGATGCGGCGACCGTCGGGCCGTTGCACCCACGCCAGCTGATTTGCATCGGTGAATGCGAGCGAATAGTCGAAGTTGCTCAGCCAGTGATTGCCGAACAGTCCAGTCGCGCTCCAGTAATGATTGTAGTTGCGCTGCAGGAACAGGCCCATTTCGCCCTGACTGGCGAAATCGAGTTCCGGCTCGACCTTGTTGCCGCTGTAGAGCACGACGGGATTGCCCTTGCGACCATTGCAGTCCTTCTCTTTGTCATCGGTCGGCTGCTCCTTCGCGGTTTCGGTCGGAATCGCGCCGCCGCCGCCATTGTCCATCTGTGACTCGGACAGGTGGACGCCACTGCCACCGCCAAATCCAAAACCGCCTACACCACCACCTCCAGCAGGGAGCGTGGCGACGACTTGAACGGTTTCGAGAGTGGTTGCCGCGGTTGCCAACGTCATCGGCAGGGAAAGCAGCGGCAGAAGAAGAAGACGGGACTGCAGGGTGTTCCGTGTTGCAACGTGCATCATGCGCTTGCCTAGCTCCTCATCCGGGACCGACTCATTCAGTCACCGGGAATTCATGTTTGTAACGAGTGTATGACGGCGCGATGCAACGGCGCAATGGACACAGATAATGTTTTTCATGCATTGCCCATCAATAGCTGAGCACAGCACATCGCAACGGACTGCTGGTGCATTCGACAGCAGATGTACACGTCTTAGAACAGCGAACCCTGCGGCGTATCCACCTTCGGCGGCAACGGCTTCTCGAACCGGCTGCAATCCAGCTTCGGCCAGTGGCTGTTCTGCGCATTGAAGCCGAGGCGCTTGCGCGCCAGCTTGAAGCGATTGCTTAGCAGCTCTGCGTAAACACCCTGCCCGCGCATGCGCGTGCCGAACTGACTGTCGTAATCCTTGCCGCCGCGCAGCTGCTGGATGGTGCTCATCACATGCGCGGCGCGATCGGGATGATGAGTATCGAGCCAATCGCGGAACAGCGGCGCCACTTCCAGCGGCAGGCGCAGCAGCACGTAACCGGCGGTGCTGGCGCCGGCATCATGCGCGGCCTCCAGCACGGCTTCCAGTTCGCTGTCGTTGATCCACGGAATCACCGGCGCAACCATCACGCCCACCGGAATGCCCGCTTCGTGCAGGCGTTTCATCGCACGCAGCCGCGCATGGGGTGCCGAGGCGCGCGGCTCCAGCTTTGCCGACAGATGCGGATCCAGCGATGTCACCGAGAAATGCACGCTGACCAGATTCTCCGCCGCCAGTGGTGCGAGCAGATCGATGTCGCGCTCGACCAACGCGTTCTTGGTGATCAGCGAGAACGGATGCTTCGTCTCCAGCATCACTTCGATCAGCTGGCGGGTCAGCTTGAACTTGCGTTCAATCGGCTGGTAGGCGTCGGTGTTGATGCCCAGCGCGATCGGCTGCGGCACGTAGCCCGGCTTCGACAGTTCCTTGCGCAGCAGCTGTGGCGCGTTGGTCTTGGCAAACAGCTTGGTCTCGAAGTCCAGGCCAGGCGACAGGTTCAGATAGGCATGCGAAGGGCGGGCGAAGCAGTAGGAGCAGCCATGCTCGCAGCCGCGATACGGATTCACCGATTGGCTGAAGCCGACGTCCGGGGAGTTGTTGCGGCTGATGATGCTGCGAGCGGTCTCCGCGCGTACTTCAGTACGCAGCCTCGGGGCGAGGAACTCCTCGCTGTCGTCCACTGCCCAGCCGTCGTCCACCGCTTCGCTGACGGTGCTTTCAAAACGCCCCGCAAGATGGGACGTGGAACCCCGGCCCTTGATGGCGGCCTGGGCGTTGCGAGCGGGGTGCTGCATGTTGCCCTCCGGCCGTTACGGGATATTAGTATTATTGCTAACCACAGGCAGCGCAAGCGGCCCGGATTCACGTAGCTGTAGGCGCGCAGGCGCATGGAGCGACACGTTGACCCCAGACTTGTCCACAGGGTCTTCTGGCTTGGGACCGGGCACGCGCCATCGCCGCGGCAGGCCAGCGTGGGCCACGGGTGTCTCAGCAGCTGCGATGGGAAGATCGGCTACAGGGGCGCTTGCCAGGCCGGAACACGGGGACCTGCCGCACGTCTTCGGGCTTCAACCCAGCGGGGAAGTCCCATGCAGTGCTAGAGCAGTGCCAGGTAGCCCTTCACCGTGGCATCCAGGCCGTCGTACAGCGCCTCGCCGATCAGCGCGTGGCCGATCGACACCTCCAGCACCTCCGGCACGGCGGCCAGGAAGTCACGCAGGTTGTCCTGCGACAGATCGTGCCCGGCATTCACACCGAGGCCGACGGCCTGTGCACGGCGCGCGGCCGTGGCGAACAGTTCCAGCATGGCGCGGGCGTCGCCGGCGGCATGGGCCTCGGCATACGGGCCGGTGTACAGCTCGACGCGGTCGGCGCCGACATCGGCGGCCTGCTCCAACAGCGGGTTGCCGGCATCCACGAACAGGCTGACCCGGCATCCCATCGCTTTCAGCTCGGCCACCAGCGGGCGCAACCGCTGCGCATCGCGTTCAAAGTCGAAGCCATGGTCGGAGGTGATCTGGCCATCGCCATCGGGAACCAGCGTGGCCTGCGCCGGTCGCGTCTGCGCGCACAGCGGCAGCAACCCGGGGTAGCCCTCACGCGGCGGCGCGAACGGGTTGCCTTCGATGTTGAACTCCACGCCGCGCGCGCGGGTCAGCGCCGACAGCGCCAGCACGTCCTCGGCGGTGATGTGCCGGCGGTCCGGCCGCGGGTGCACGGTAATGCCATGCGCGCCGGCATCCAGGCAGGCCTGGGCGGCACGCACCACGTCCGGTTCGGCACCGCCACGCGAATTGCGCAGGACGGCGATCTTGTTGACGTTGACGCTGAGCTGGGTCATGGAACGGGACTACGGGGAGTGAGAGGGAGGGTCGCTGCCGTCGGCCGGAGCCACCTTGGCCTGCTCGCGCAGACGCCTGAGTTCATCGCTGTCCACCAGTGTCGCCGGATCACGCTGAAGGTCGCCGAAGCGTGCCGCGTATCGACCGCGCACCCATGCCAGCAGGAAGGCGAGGGTGCCCAGCAGGGCCAGTGACATCAGGCCCATGTTCGGCGTTTTCAGCGCAAAGGCGAAGCAGCCCAGCGCCAGCAGCAGGTACAGCCAGTACATTGTCAGTCTCCCCGGGCTACCGCCGCAGTGTAGCGCTGCCTCACAGCAGCGGCGAGGCCAATCGCGCGAAGGCTTCGGGCAGCCGGTGCAGCCACAGCGAGCGTCCCGCCTGATCGTGCACGCGGGTGGCACGCTCGAATTCGGACTGCAGCAACGTGGACAGTTCCGCCACCCGGCCACGATCGCTGATCATCATCGACAGCTCGAAATTCAGGCGGAAGCTGCGGTGATCGAAGTTGGCGCTGCCGACGATGCAGACATCGTCGTCGGCGATGAACGCCTTGGTATGCAGCATGCGTGGACCGTACTCGTAGATCTTCACCCCCGCATGCAGCAGTTCGTCGAAATAGGAGCGCGCGGCCTGGGTCACGAACCAGGAGTCGCTCATCTTCGGCACCAGCAGGCGCACGTCCAGGCCACCGAGTGCGGCCGAGGTCAGCGCCATCCGCGCCGCCTCGCCGGGTACGAAGTAGGGGGTGACCAGCCAGACCCGCTCACGTGCTTCCTGGATGGCGGCCACGTGCAGGCGATGGATGGTCTCCCATCCCGAATCCGGGCCGGACACCAGCACCTGCGCGTTGATCGCGCCGTCGCCGCGCAGGGGCATGTCGCTGGGCCACAGCCGGGCGATATCGAACCGCGAGTGGTCCTGGCCACTGGCGTACAACCAGTCCTCGGCGAACACCAGCTGCAGGCTGCGCACCACGTGCCCGCGCAGGCGCATGTGCAGATCGCGGTAAGCATCCGGGTTGCGGCTTTCGTCTTCGTCGTCGGTGATGTTGATGCCGCCGGTGAATGCCAGCCGGCCATCGACGATCACCAGCTTGCGGTGCGTACGCAGGTTCAACCACGGTCGCTTGAACGGCTTCAGCAGCTGCCGCGGGTGGAACCAGATCACCTCCGCTCCCGCATCCAGCAAAGGCTGCAGAAAACGTCGGTGGACGGCGGAGGAACCTACCGCATCCAGCAGCAGCCGCACCTGCACGCCGGCGCTGGCGCGCTCCACCAGGGCATCCCGCAAGGCGGTGCCGGCGTGGTCGGGACTGAAGATGTAGTACTCCAGATGCACATGATCCTGCGCCTGTTCCACCGCCTCCAGCAGCGCGGCGTAGGTGGCCGCGCCATCGACCAGCCAGGTCACTTCGGTGGCCGTGCTCGGCGCCAGCCCCGTGGTCGCCTGCGCGATCTTGGCCAGTTCGGTGCAGTCGGCATCGGGCGGGCAGACATCGCTGTAGTGCTCCATGCCCGAGCGCGCGCGACCGCGCCGCAGCCGTTGCCGCTTCACCTTCTGTGGGCCCAGCAGGTAATAGATGAAGAGGCCGAGGTAGGGCAGCAGCGCCAGCGACAGGATCCAGCTCAGCGTGGCCACCGGCTCGCGCTTCTGCAGCATGATCCAGCCCGTCAACGCCAGCAGATACAGCAGATAGGCCACCGCCAGGATCGTTCCCAGGTGGGCGATGCCATCAAGCCAATGGCGCACGGAATCGAAGAGGGCGAGCATCCGCCGATCATAGCGGGGACACGCACTGGTCAGCGGCATTTATCCCCAGGAAGACGCATCCACGCATGGCGTGGATCCACGTGTCGACCAAGGTCGACACCCACCAAGAGCAGGCATGTCATTCCTACAGATTGCGGAGACCTGTCGAAGGCGGGGTGGGTCCGGTTGCGGGGGCGTGAGCGCCATGGATGGCGCGACCGAGCTTACAGGGACGTACTTGCAGCGTCCCCCGCAACCGGGGCCACCCCGCCATCCCCCAGTAGCCCAGCTGTTGCTGTTTAGGTTGCCGGTCAGCGGCCGGCACTACCAACACCGCGCACAAAAAAAGACGCCCCTGTTTCCAGGGGCGCCTGCAGTCGCGTCATGACTGATGTATTGCGGTGTAGCGATTTACTGCTGCACGAAGCCGATCTTCTTCATCTGAGCATTCTTCGCGGCGGCCAGAACCTTGGCCATCACGTCGTACTCCGAATCCGGGCTGGCATCGATCCGCAGTTCCGGCTGGTTGGTCGGGTCACGCTGGACCTCCTGCTCCATCCGCTGCTGCAACTCGTGCGTACCGATCGGGCTGTTGTTCCACGAGACCTGGTTGCTGGCGTCGATCTTCAGCTCGATCGGCGGCGGCGGTTCGACCAGCTGCGGCGGTGGGTTGAGCACGCGCTGCGGCAGGTCCACGGCGATCGGGTACGTCATGATCGGCGCGGTCACGATGAAGATGATCAGCAGCACCAGCATCACGTCCACGAGGGGCGTGACGTTGATGTCGGCCATGGGGCCCTTGCCACCACCACTACTGAATGCCATGGCTTATTGCCCCTTCTCTTTGGTCGCCACGAAGCCGACGTCCAGCATGCCCTGTTCCTGCGCGACCTTGGTCATCTCGTTGATGACACGCATCTTGGTGGTGCGGTCACCACGCAGGTTCAACGGCGGCTGCGGGGTCTGCTGGGCGGCGGTCGCCAAGCGCGACTCGAGGGTCTGCTTGTCGATCTCTTCGTCGTTCCAGTAGATCGAACCGTCTTCCTTGACTGCCAGGGTGATGGGACCCTTGCGGTCGTTGGTGTCGTCCGGCTTCTGGACCAGATTGGCCTCCGGCAGATCCACCTTGACCTTGTGGGACATCAGCGGCGCCGTGATGATGAAGATGATCAGCAGCACCAGCATCACGTCCACGAGGGGCGTAACGTTGATGTCGGCCATGGGGCCGCCGCTGTTACCACTACTGAAAGCCATAACGGGCTCCGTCTAGATCTTGGTGACTACGTTCTCGCGGGTACAGCGCGTCGCAATTAGCGGACGCGCGAACCGGTGGCGAAGAAGTCGTGCAGGTCGTGCGCGAAGGTATCGAACTTGCTGATGGTCGCGCTGTTGATCTTGCTGAAGAAGTTGAAGGCGAACACGGCCGGGATCGCGACGAACAGACCGATGGCGGTCATGATCAGTGCTTCACCCACCGGGCCGGCAACGGCGTCGATCGAAGCGGAGCCGGTGGCACCGATCTTGATCAGCGCGCCGTAGATGCCCCACACGGTACCCAGCAGACCGACGAACGGAGCGGTTGCACCGACGGTGGCCAGCAGGGTCATGCCCGACTGCAGCTTGTTGCTTTCGCGGGTCACGGCCTGACGCAGAGCGCGGTCGACGAACTCCGAACGGCTCAGGTTCTCGCCAACGCCACCGGCGGCGCCGCCTTCAGCACGCTGGTGGTGCGCAGCAGCCTGGGCAGCGTCCAGTGCGATCTTCGAGAACGGCTCCGAAGCCGGCTGTTCTTCCATTGCACGGATGGCGTCCTGCGCGTTCGGGGTATCCCAGAACAGGCTGACGACGCGATCGGCGGCGCTCTTCAGGCGGGTAGCACGGAAGATGTTGATGACGGTCCAGTACCAGGACATGGCCGACATGACGACCAGCGTCAGCAGCACGACCCAGGAAACCGCGAAATCACCCGGCTTGGTGGTCATTTCGTGGATCAGGTGCTCGAAGCCCATCTGCGACAGGGCGTTGGACGGATTGCCCCCGGCAGCAGCGGCGATGAAAATTTCCTGCAGCATGACGCTTACCTTTGTTGTGTGTGGTGATAAAGGGTGTAGCTAAGCTAGACAATCGAACTGGAGGCGAGGGTGACCAGGCGGCCACCCGGGCGCATCAGTTCAGCGCAAAGTTGACCGGGACGCGGACGCGGCCAGCAGCCTTCTTACCGCCAGATTCGGCGGCGTTGAAACGCCACTTGCGGGCGGCTTCCATCGCAGCACGGTCCAGATCGCGGTTACGGCTGGACTTTTCCACCGTGACATTGGTGACGTTGCCGCTGGCATCGACATCAATGATCAGGATCACTTCGCCCTGGATACCAGCGCGGAAGGCAGCCGGCGGATAGCGCGGCGGATTCATGGCCTTCGACGAGATGTCCACGCTGGCCTCGATCGAGGTCGGCGGTGCCGGCGGCGACGGCGGCGACGGCGGGGTGACGATATCGTTCGGGCGCGGTTCCGGCACGTCGACGACCGGCGCCTGCGGCGGCGGCGGACGGGCGACGGCTTCGGCGGCGACAGATTCTTCACCGGCGGCGGCGGGGTGTCCTGCGGCGGCGGCGGCGGCGGCGGCGGTGGCGGCGGCGGCGGTGCGTCGACGATGGTCACCATGACGTTGCGCTCCTTCTCCGCCACGGCCTTGGGAGCCACGGCAGGAATCAGGAGCATCATGAAGGCGGCCAGATGCAGGGCGATTACAAACGCGATACCGACGATGCGAGGCCAGCTCAGCCCCTTGTCATCGGGTTGTTCGTACCGGTGAACGACTAGTTGTTCCGTCATGCGCCAAGAGCTCAATAGTGGGGCCGGAATCCCGGGGGCGGAATCCCTGATCAGCGGTGCATGACACCGCAGGAACCTCCAAGCTTATACCAATCCTGAGCGCTTGCGCATCAACTGCGCAGGCGTTCAGGCGTTATTCCTACTTACTTCAGGTTGATGATTTTCTTGGCATCCGCCTGGTTCTTCACGCCCTTCGCCAGCGCCTGCTGGGCGGCCTGCTTGGCCTCCGGGACACGACCTTCACTGTGCAAAACACGTGCCAGATTCAGGTAGGTCTCACCGTCCTTGGAAAGCGGGGCGGCCTTCTGCCACGCTTCGATCGCCTGCGGCACCTGGTCGGAGTAGTAGTAGGACTGGGCCAGCGCCAGGTAGACCTGGTAGTCCGGCTTCAGGATGCCCTTCTGCAACCCTTCGTTGATGACCGCGATGACGTCCTTTTCCTTGTTCTCGGTATTGGCATAGATCGAGTACAGCTGCTTGTACTCGCGCTCTTCGGTGAGCTGGCCGCTGCTGCGCAGCTTGTCCATCACCGCGGCGGCCTTCGGCATCTGGTCGGCCTGCATGTACATGTTGGCCAGGTTCAGCTGCGCTTTCTTGTCGTTCGGGTTCTTGGCCGCCAGCGCTTCGGCGGCCTGCACCGCCTCACCGGTCTGGCCGGCTTCGGCCAGCGCGGCCATCAGCAGCTGGTTCCAGTTGTCCTTCGGCTCGGCAGCACCGGCGATGGCCTGCTTCAGCACCGGAATCGCTTCCTGGTAGCGCTCCAGCTGGTACAGCGCCTGGCCCTTGATGATCAGCTCTTCCGGCTTGGTCGACTTGCTCTCGGCGAAGTACTTGTCGAGGGTTGCCAGGCCTTCAGCGGTCTGATCCTCCTGGATCTGCAGCTGGCCCAGCATCAGCATCGACTGGAAGTGGCCGTTGTTGTCCAGGCCGTTGAACTGCAGCACCTGCTTGAGGTACGCGATGGCGGCGGCGGTGTCGTCGGTCTGGTAGGCGGCCTGCGACGCCAGCTGTGCTGCCAGCGACTTGTCGTACTCGTTGGCGCTCTCGGTGGCCAGGATCTCGTCGGCCAGCGTGCGGGTCTCCGGGAACTTTTCCTTGTTGTAGCTGTCAATCATTTTCTGCAGCTTGCTGCCCAGCTTGGCCGACGACTTCGCAGCCGGTTCCTGGCGGGTCGCGTTCGGGAACAGCACTTCGGCCTTGGCCTGCTTGCCGCCGCGGTTGCCACGCTCGGACGAACGCGAGGACTGCGCGAACGCGTCGGTGACCACGGCGCCGGTCAGGGCAGTGGCGATGAGGACGGAAAGCACAGCTTTGTGGTTACGGGAAATCATCGTTCACCTCGATCGAACCGCCGGTAGCGGCAAAGTCGGACTGTCAGAAAAATCTGAGCCGCCAAACGTATCAGAAACAGATGGCGTGAGAAATCGTTTTATGTGCTGCAATACAGCATGAATCTGCGCACTCAGCCACACTTTGGCCGGCGTCCGGCCGCCTGCGCCTGCTGGTAGACAGGGCCCAGCGCCGGTACATCGCGCTGCAACTCCCTGATCCGATTGGCAGGATCGGGATGGGTCGACAACCATTGCGGGCTGCGACCGCCACTGGCAGCCATCATGTTCTGCCACAGATCGACGGCCTGGGCGGGGTTGAATCCGGCCTCGGCCATCAGCCGCTGACCGATCACGTCAGCCTCGCTCTCCTGGGTGCGTGAGCCGGGCAACAGGAACGCGGTCTGCGCCCCCATCCCGCCCAGCTGGTTGACCGTACTGGCTGCGCCTTCGCCGCCATAGGCGCCGGCCAGCGCCCCCAGCACCGCCAATCCGGTCTGCGCGCCCATCTGCCGGGTGATGCGCTCCTCATGGTGGCGGGCGATCACGTGGCCGATTTCATGGCCGATCACCGCTGCCAGCTGATCCTGGTTCCTGGCGACGCTGAAGATGCCGGTGTTGACCCCGACCTTGCCGCCGGGCAGGGCGAAGGCGTTGGGTTCCTTGTCGACGAACACGGCGGTCTCCCACCGTACGCCACGGTATTGAGGCGGCAATTGCGCGACGAGCGCGTTGACCACGCATTGCACGTAGCCGTTCTGGCGGCCGTCGCTGCTGATCTTCTCTTTCTGCTTGGTTTCGGCGAACGCCTGCGCTCCCAGCTGGTCCAGCTGGGCCTGCGATACACCGCCCACCATCTGCCGACGGCCGGTGGGTGAAGTGGTGGTCGCGCAGGCGCTGACCAGAGTGGTGATGACGATGGCCAGCAGCAGTTGTTTCATGGACCCACCCCCGTGTTCAGAAGCCCAGTGTGTAACGGGTCTGCTTAATCTTTCGTCAAGCGGACAGAACCTTACGTTGCCCCGAAAAACACCAGGGCCGCAAGCGCCACGGCATTGTTCAGCGCATGTGCGGTGATCGCCGCCCACAAGGTGCCGGTGCGGCGGTACAGCCAGCAGAACGCAGCGCCCATGCCGCCGTAGACCAGCCATAGCTGGGCGATCTCTGCCGGGCCGTTGGCGCTGGTGCCCGGTATTTCATGGATGAGCGCGAAGGCCAGGCTGCTCAGGATCATGCCCAGCCAGGGCCGGCCAGCCTGCCACAGGCGGCCGAACAGAACCCGGCGGAACAGCAGTTCCTCGTAGGCAGGTGCCAGCACCACGGCAAACAACGTCAGGAAAAGCGGAAAGCGGGCAACCGCGTTCTGCATCAGTTCCAGATTGGTCGGTACCGGCTCGATACCCATCTGCTTGGCCAGGAAGGCGATACCGTTGCTGCCGATCACGATCGCGCTGGCCACCAGCAGGGTCCATCCCCAGGTGGAGGGGCGACGGAGTGCGTCGCGCGAACGCCGGCGTTCGGCAGCATTGGCCGGTCGGCGCCAGAAGTACACCAGCAGCGCTGCGCCGCCGGTGGCAACCAGTGCCATCAGGATCTGCCCGAGCGCACCGGGCTGGCCCAGCTGCTGGGCGATCGCTGCCGAGTCAGGCGTGCCACCGCCGGATTTGGCACTGGCATATCCCACGACAATGCCGCGATAGAGTCCCCAGACCAGGCCGCTCACCAGGCTCAGCCCGAACAGGGCGACGGCGGCGATTCCCAGATCGACGAAGAAGCCCGCCAGCGGCGAGGAGGCGCGGGGCGTGACAGTAGCCGGTGGAACCGGCGGCGGAGCGGAAACCGGGGCGGAAGCGGACATCGATTACCTGCGATCAAGGGACAAAAGCCGGCGCGCCTCCCCGCGCGCCGGCCACCATCCGATTGTGTCAGATATCCAGGTTGGCGACCTTCAGCGCATTGTCTTCGATGAAGTCGCGGCGCGGTTCGACCACATCACCCATCAGGGTGCTGAAGATCTGGTCAGCGGCCACCGCATCTTCGATACGCACCTGCAGCAGGCGACGGGTATCGGGATTGACGGTGGTATCCCACAGCTGTTCCGGATTCATTTCGCCCAGACCCTTGAATCGCTGGATCTGACGGCCGCGCTTGGCTTCGTCCAGCAGCCAGTTGCGGGCCTGCGCGAACGATTCGATCTCGATCGACTTGGCGCCACGGGTGATGACCGCGCCTTCGCGGACCAGACCGTGCAGCAGCTGCGCTGCCTGGTGGATGCCACGCAGCTCGCCGCTTTCAAGCGCGGACAGCGGCAGCACCTGGATGTGCTGTTCGCCCATGTGGCTGCGCGTGACCAGCACCGCAGCCGGACGCTGCTCGTTGGGTTCCTGCAGTTCCAGGGTGAAACGGGCGCTGCCGAGGTTGCCTTGGTTGAGGTGCTTGGCCAGTGCGTCCAAGCCTTCGCCAGGCGCCGCATTGCGCAGGTTTTCCAGCTCCAGCGGCATGAAATCGACCAGCGCTTCGAGCAGGTTGCGGTCGTAGCGGTGGGAATTGCGGTTGATCGTGTCCTGCGCGGCAGCGTAGGCGAGCAGCAGCTTCTCCAACGCAACGCCATCGATCGGCGGTTCGCCGCTGGCCGGCACCAGCCCCGCGTTCTCTACTGCGCTGCTGGCCAGATAGCTGTCCAGCGCCGGATCGTCCTTCAGGTACAGCTCCTGCTTGCCCTGCTTGATCTTGTACAGCGGCGGCAGGCCGATATAGACATAACCGCGCTCGATCAGTTCCGGCATCTGACGGTAGAAGAACGTCAGCAGCAGGGTGCGGATGTGCGCGCCGTCGACGTCGGCGTCGGTCATGATGATGATCTTGTGGTACCGCAGCTTGTCCGGGTTGTACTCGTCGCGACCGATGCCGGTGCCCAGCGCGGTGATCAGCGTACCCACCTGGTCGGACGCCAGCATGCGGTCGAAGCGCGCACGTTCCACGTTGAGGATCTTGCCGCGCAGCGGCAGCACCGCCTGGTTCTTGCGGTTGCGGCCCTGCTTGGCCGAACCACCTGCCGAGTCACCCTCGACGATGAACAGTTCGGACAGTGCCGGATCCTTTTCCTGGCAGTCGGCCAGCTTGCCCGGCAGGCCGGCGATATCCAGCGCACCCTTGCGGCGGGTCAGGTCGCGGGCCTTGCGCGCGGCTTCGCGGGCACGGGCAGCGTCGACGATCTTGCCGGCAATGGCCTTGGCTTCGTTCGGGTTTTCCTGCAGGAACTCTTCCAGGCGCTGGCCGAACGCACTTTCCACGGCCGGACGCACATCCGAGCTGACCAGCTTTTCCTTGGTCTGGCTGGAGAAGCTCGGGTCCGGCACCTTCACCGACAGCACCGCGATCATGCCTTCGCGCATGTCATCGCCGGTCAGGTTGATCTTGGCCTGCTTGGCGATGCCGTTCTGCTCGATGTAGTTGTTGAGCACACGGGTCAACGCGCCACGGAAGCCGGCCAGGTGGGTACCGCCGTCCTTCTGCGGAATGTTGTTGGTGAAGCAGTACATCGTCTCCTGGTAGGAGTCGGTCCACTGCAGCGCCACTTCCACGGTAATGCCGTTGGATTCGCCGGTTACCGAGATCACGTTCGGGTGCAATGGCGTCTTCAACTGCGCCAGATGCTCCACGAAGCTGCGGATGCCGCCCTCGTAATGGAAGTCGTCGCGGCGGCCATCACCACGCTCGTCCACCAGCACGATCTTGACGCCGGAATTGAGGAAGGAAAGTTCGCGCAGGCGACGGGCCAGGATGTCGTAGTGGAATTCCACGTTGTCGTGGAAAGCCTTTACCGACGGCCAGAAGCGCAGGGTGGTACCGCGCTTGGTGCTGGGACCGACCTGCTTGAGCGGATGCAGTGCTGCGCCGTCGGCGTATTCCTGCTGGTAGTGGAAACCGCCCTGATGGATATCCAGGACCAGCTTCTGCGACAGCGCGTTGACAACGCTGACGCCCACGCCGTGCAGGCCGCCGGAAACCTTGTAGCTGTTGTCGTCGAACTTGCCGCCTGCGTGCAGGACCGTCATCACGACTTCGGCAGCAGACACGTCGCGGTCGAGCTTCTTGCTCATCTGCTCGTGCTTGCCCGTCGGAATGCCACGACCGTTGTCGGACACGCCAACCGATCCGTCGGCATGGATCGTCACCGACACGTGATCGGCATGGCCGGCGAGGGCCTCGTCGATCGAGTTGTCGACGACCTCGAACACCATGTGATGCAGGCCGGTGCCGTCATGGACGTCGCCGATGTACATGCCTGGGCGCTTGCGGACAGCCTCCAGGCCTTCCAGGGCCGTAATGCTGTTGGCGTCGTAGTTGCCGTTGTTTGCCGGGGTGTTCTGTTCGTCGGTCATTGCGCTTGCCGTAGGCTCCGCAGGTCGGACACCGCTTTGAGCGATGTGCCGAGAATGAAGGGATAGCAGCCTGAATTATACCAGCCGGGGCTGAGCGGCCTTGCCGTGCCCACTATGGCACAGCCACGATCTGTGCATGTTCCACGTGGAACCGGGTGATGTTGCTCAGAGTCTCCAGTGCTGCAGGCGTTTCTGTTGCAGTGATGAATATCTGCGCCGGTGCCGCCAACAGGCGGTGCAGTACCCGGCCCTGGTGGGTGCGATCCAGCTCCGAGGCCAGATCGTCGAGCGCGATGACGGGCCACTCGCCACGCTGCTCAGCGTAATCCTCCGCCTGGGCCAGCAGACAGGCAAGAGCGGTGAGCTTGGCCTGACCGCGTGACAGCGCATCGCGACCCGGAATGCTCTGGAACGCCACGCTCCAGTCCGCCCGGTGCGGTCCCAGCGAGGTGTAACCCGCCTGACGGTCACGATCACGCGCCAGCAGAAGGGCATCTGCCAGCGGAACCTCGTGTCGGCGCCAACCTGGGCTCAGATTCAGGCCCACGATTCCCAGCTGCGGAGCCAGTGCCTCAGCGAGGGCGATGGTTCGGGACTGCAACCGCTCCAGGTAGTGCTGCCGACGACTGGTCAGCGGTTCGCCGGCCTCGGCCAGCTCGTGATCCCAGGTATCGAGCATCCGCGACGGCCCGCCCTGCTTGAGCAGGGCATTGCGCTGCTTCAACGCCCGCGAATAGCGCCGCCACAAGGAAAGGAAGTCTGGTTCCACGTGGAACAGGCCCCAATCCAGAAAGCGCCGACGCGGCTCGCCACCACCACTCACCAAGGCGTGACTGCCCGGTTCAAAGGTCACCACAGCCAGGGCGGCACACAGGTTTCCGAGTTGGGCGACGTCTTCGCCATCCAGCCGCCCCTTCCACTCCTGCCCGCTATGCCGCAACCCCGCCTTTCGCCGCTGCGTAGGCAGATCACCGCGCTGCTCCTCCCACTCCACGAAGACTTCCAGTGCTTCATGGCCCTGACGCACCAGGCCGTCGCGCACCCGACCGCGGAAACTGCGCCCATAGGCCATCAGATGCAACGCTTCCAGGACGCTGGTCTTGCCAGCGCCGTTGTCACCAGTCAACAGATTCACCCCAGGCTGGGGCGACAGCTCCACCGCATCGAATCGACGCAACTGGTGAAGGGCAAGACGACGAATCTGCATGGGATGCGACAGACCATCCGCACAGGGCGGTAGAGGGGCGGGGAATCACCCAGCTTACTGCATTGGTCAAGCCAGCCAGCGTGGATCGGACGCGGACCGGCATCAGCGGGGCGCTGGCAGCCTTGGAGAACACGGGTTCCACGTGGCGGGGGCCTTGCCGGCATGGAGGCGCCCGGAGACAGTGGCCGAAATCGTTCAAATCCGGCAGGAAGCCAAGGCTCAAGGCGTCCAGATTTCGCCATTCCGAAGACGGTTTCCCCGGCTCATGGCCTGACTCCCCACCGAGGTTGCAGTCAGTGCTCCCAGATTTCTTGAAATCTGCCACCAACGCCCCTGTCAGGTTCCACAGATTTCAAGAAATTCAAAGCGGCAGTTCCACGCCATCCACAGCGGGCCTGTATGACTTATACACAAGGTGTGGGCGAACTGTGGATAAAAAAGGCACTTTTCCTCGGCTGCAAAACTATCCACAGGTTCCCCCCCAGGCTTGATGGCCAATATACAGGGGGTTTCAACCCTATAAAAGCTTTTTAAAACAGACACATAGCCTACTTTTACATGAAATCTGGCCCTACCATCACCACCAAGCTTTTGATTTATACCCAGATTTAGAAGCTAGGGAAGCGCCGAATTCCTACGAACGAGGCCTGTGGACAGAGAGGTCAGCACGCAGGCGGAAGCCGCTGGATCGGATCCCGCTGCGTGCTCATATCCACCGTGTCTCGACATCTCAGCATGTGGATTCCACAGCTGGCTTCCCGCGACCGGGGGTTCCATGCGCCGACAACCCATCAGGGCAAGGGATGCTCTCATCGGCAAGAAGCGACGAGGGCGGCGGTAAGCATCCGCAACGATGCTCCACGTGGAACAAAAAAAGACGCCCGGGAGATCCCGGGCGTCCATGTGTTCCACGTGGAACGGCGCATCTGTCAGAGACGCAACGGCATCACCACATGACGCGACTTCTCGCTGCTCGATTCACGCACCAGCGCCGAGGAGTTGGAGTCGCGCAGCTGGATGATCACTTCTTCGTCGCGCAGGGCGGAGAGGGCATCCAGCAGGTAGTTCACGTTGAAGCCGATGGCCAGGTCGCTGACCGTGGTGTCGGCCTCGATCTCTTCCTGGGCTTCTTCCTGCTCCGGGTTGTGCGCGCTGATCTTCAGGTTGCCCGGCGAAACTTCCACGCGGATGCCGCGGTACTTCTCGTTGGACAGGATCGCAGCACGCTGCAGCGAGGCACGCAGTGCTTCGCGATCAACCTTCACCTCGCGGTCGGCACCAATCGGAATCACTGCCTCGTAATCCGGGAAGCGACCGTCGATCAGCTTCGAAGTGAAGGTGACATCGTCGCGCTTCACGCGAACGTGGCTACGGCCGACTTCCAGTTCGATCTCGCGATCACCGCTTTCCAGCAGGCGCTGCAACTCGGTCACGCCCTTGCGCGGCACGATGATCTGGCGCTTGGAACCGCTGGGCTTGGCCAGATCGGTTTCGCACAGGGCCAGGCGATGGCCGTCGGTGGCGACGGTGCGCAGCGCATCACCGCGCAGGTCGAACAGCAGGCCGTTGAGGTAATAGCGCACGTCCTGCTGGGCCATCGCGAACGCAGTGCGCTCGATCAGCTCCTTCAGGGTGGCTTCGCCGATCGCGACACGCTCGGTGGCTTCCACTTCGTCCACCGACGGGAAGTCGTTGGAGGGCAGGGTGGCCAGGGTGAAGCGGCTGCGTCCTGCCTGCACGGTGATCTTGTCACCGGTCTGCGAGACGGTGATCCGGCTGCCATCAGGCAGGGCGCGGATGATCTCGAACAGCTTGCGGGCGGGAATGGTGGTTTCGCCGTCCTGGGCATCTTCAACCGCGATCCGCGACACCATCTCCACTTCCAGGTCGGTACCGGTCAGCGACAGCTGGCCGTTCTGCACCTGCACCAGGAAATTGGCCAGAACCGGAAGGGTCTGGCGGCGTTCGACCACGTTGACGACCTGTGCCAACGGCTTGAGAAAGGCTTCGCGCTGCAGTGTGAAACGCATGTGGTTCCGTGCCCCTATGCTTTAAAAAAATGTGGAATAAATCAAAAGCTTGGTGGTGCTGGTAGAGCCAGAATCGCTGGAAAACGCAGCTAAGTCCTTGTAAACAAAAGGAATTAAGCCCTCGAAACCCTCTGCATTACCAGCCCCCAAGGGGTGGGGAAAGCTGTGGATAAATCTTCCGGGAAATCCAACGGCGTTTTTATCCACACCCTGTCCCGCGCTTGCTACCGGATTCTGCACCGTTTTATGCGGTGACGCCTCATCGGCGTACGTGCATCATTCGCTCAGCTTCCGGATCAGCTTGTCCCAGTCCTCGCGGAGCTTGCCGTCGGCTTCCATCAGGGTGCGGATCTGCCGGCAGGCATGCAGCACCGTGGTGTGATCGCGACCGGCAAAGGCGTCGCCGATTTCGGGCAGGCTGTGTTCGGTCAGCTCCTTGGTCAGCGCCATGGCAACCTGGCGCGGACGGGCCAGCGACCGGGTCCGACGCTTGGACAGCAGATCCTTGATCTGCAGCCCGTAGTAATCGGCAACGGTTTTCTGGATGTTGGGAATGCTGATCGCCTGCTGCTGGGCGCGCAGCAGGTCGCGCAGGGTTTCCTGGGCGAATTCGGTGGTGATCGCACGGCCAGTGAAATTGGCGCGGGCGGTCAGGGTATTCAGCGCACCCTCGAGGTCGCGCACATTGGAGCGCATCTTCTTGGCAATCAGGAACGCAACGTCATCGGGAATCTCGGCACCACGCTCGCGGGCCTTGGCCAGCACGATCGCAGCGCGGGTCTCGAAGTCCGGCGGCTCGATGGCGACCGACAGGCCCCAGGCAAGCCGCGACTTCAGGCGCGCTTCCAGGCCTTCGACTTCGCGCGGATAGCGGTCGCAGGTCAGGATGATCTGCTGCTTGCCATCGAACAGCGCGTTGAAGGTGTGGAAGAACTCTTCCTGGGTGCGATCCTTGCCGGCGAAGAACTGGATGTCATCGATCAACAGCGCGTCGACCTGCTGGAACTGGCGCTTGAACTGGTCCATGGTCTTTTCCTGCAAGGCCCGGATCATCGCGCTGAAGAACTGTTCCGAACGCAGGTACAGCACCTTGGCGGCCGGATTGGCCTGACGCATCGCGTTGCCGGCGGCGAACATCAGGTGGGTCTTGCCCAGGCCGGTGCCCCCGTACAGCAGCAGCGGATTGTGCGCGCGGTCGCCCGGCTTCTGCGCCGCCTGGAATGCTGCGGCCAGGCCCAGCTGGTTGCTGCGGCCTTCCACGAAGTTGGCGAAGGTGTAGTGGTTGTCCAGGTTGCCGGCAAAGGGAACCTGCGGCTGCACCGGCGCCTGCGCCGAATGGCTGGAAACCGGCGCGATCTGCGCGTCCACGGGCCGCGGACGCGAGCCGATTTCAAGAAATACGTCGCCGAAACCGGCAAAGTGGGTGACCAGCTCGCGGATCCGCGGCAGGTACAGTTCGCGCACCTGATCGACAATGAAGGCATTCGGTGCATACAGCACCAGGCTGTCAGCGCGCAGATCTGCCTGCAGCGGCTTCAA